>NZ_BAAAUS010000021.1:0-2652 GCF_039534065.1 Pseudonocardia yunnanensis
TCACCGACCGAGAGCCCGCTGACACCGTCGCCGACGTCGACCACGACCCCGGAGAACTCATGAGACGGGATGACCGGAGTGCGGTCGACACCGCCGACGACCCACGTCTCGGGCCAGCTCAGTTCGTCGAACGTGATCGCCGCCGCGTCGACGCTGACCAGCACCTCACCCGGGCCCGGGGTCGGCGTTGGCGAAGGTTCGTAGATAAGCACCTCGGGACCACCCTGGGTGTGCGCCCGCAACGCCATCATGCATCCCATGGGATCTCGGCCCTCCTCTCGTGTCGTTGATTGCCGTCACGATTGCAGCCGCTGAGCAGTCATGAGGCTTCTCTCTGGAATCGTCGGACGGTGTCTCCGCGGCAGCTGACCGTGCCGTATCCGGGTGCCACCGCCGTGACGAGCGGGGCCGGATCGCTCGTGCGGCCCGGCCCCACCGCGGCCCCGGTCCAGGGTTGCCGCAAGGTCCCGTGACATCGGACGCCCCGGTGCTCGTACCGCTGAAGCGGCCTAGTTTCGGCCCGCCATGACCCCGCCGTCGACGTTCAGGATCGCGCCTGTCACCCAGGCCGCCTGACCGGACAACAGGAAGGTGATCGCCGAGGCGACGTCCTGCGCGGAGCCGACCCGCCCCAGCGGATGCAGCCCGCTGAAGCTTTCGAGCGTCTCCTGCACCTGCTCTGCCGGGATGAACCCTTCGTACAGTGGGGTGGCGACGACCGCCGGCGCGACTGCGTTGACGCGAATGCCGTGCGAGGCGAGCTCGATCGCGAGGTTGTGGGTGAGCGCGTGGAGCCCGGCCTTGGCCATCGAGTACCCGGCCGAGGGCGTGAGACCGATCGCCTGATGCGCCCACATGCTCCCGATGTTCACGATCGAACCGCCCCGACCGCCCGCGATCATTCCGTTCACCAGGGTCTGTGTCAGAAAGAACAGCGCACGATTCAGCTCGAGGTAGGAGTCATAGAAGGCCGGGTCGTAGTCAACAAAGTCGCGCGGGATGAAGAACCCGGCCGCGTTCACCAGGAGCGTGGCGTCCGCATGTTCCTCCGCCAGCTGTTTTTGCACATTCTCCACTTCATCGCGCCGCGTGATGTCGGCGGTGATGCCCCAGACTTTGCCCGCCGATAGGGCTCTTACCGTGTCTTCCACGCGCCCTCGATCACGCCCGATGATCACGGCGCTACCGCCGCCCGCAACTACGTTGAGGGCGGCAGCACGACCCATACCGCTGCTGCCCCCGACTACAACGAGCTTCTGACCTTCGAAACCCTCGGTCATCATTCTGGCCCTTCTCGCGCCGATCCGTGATCGAGGCGCAGATACAGACGACACGAACTGCTAGTCACGAAGGCAGGTGTGTTGTGCCGCCGTTGTCGTCGATTGAGTTCACAACCCGCCCAGCCGCGTGACTACGCAGTCAACGCGGCTGCCGGCGCCGGGTGCCGGCCATGGGCTGCCGGCCCCGCGACGCGCCGGCAGTAGCCGGCGTCGGGGATCGACATGCTCACCAGACCGCGCGGCCCTGTCTACCCGGCAAAATGCGGACCGTCAAGTCCAGTATTGGGAGCCCGTCCACACCGGGCAGCGCCCGCGTCTACCGGAGGTAGACCAGGCAATAAGGGACAAAATATCGGTCGTCGGCCTCGCGTGCGCTATCGATCTCGGGTGCCGACGAGCCGCTAAGATGGACTTGACAGTCCGCTCGTGGGCGGCGATAGTCGGCCGGGCGACCCAGCGACGTCAGCTCGTCCTGCCCTGACCCGATGGCCATTCCCAGCGGTGGGGTAGGCAATCAGGCCTTCTGAGACTGTCGCGGTTCGGGGTCGGGCCCGTAGCCGCGGGCCGCGCCATCGGCAAAGGCCTGTGCCCGCTGTCGAGGACTCGCTCGTAGAAGACCGCTTGATCCAGTGGGCTGGTTGGTCCGGGAGGCGATATGACGCAGCTTGTTGCGGCTCCGGTCGGTGCTCGTGCGGCGCCGGTGCGCCGTGCGGCCACGGGGACGGTTCTGGCGAGGATGTTGCGGACGACGGATCCGAAGGACATCGCGATCCTGTATCTGGTGACGTCGTTCGTGTTCTTTCTGGCCGGTGGGGCGATGGCGTTGTTGATGCGCGCGGAGCTCGCTCGTCCCGGTCTGCAGTTCTTGTCGAACGAGCAGTACAACCAGCTGTTCACGATGCATGGCACGATCATGCTGCTGCTGTATGCGACGCCGATCGTGTTCGGTTTCGCCAACTACATCGTGCCGCTGCAGATCGGCGCCCCTGACGTGGCGTTTCCGCGGCTCAACGCCTTCTCGTACTGGCTGTTCCTGTTCGGTGGGTTGATCGTGCTGTCGGGCTTCTTGACGCCGGGCGGGCCCGCCGACTTCGGCTGGACCGCCTACACGCCCCTGTCCGGCGCGGTCCACACCCCGGGGGCCGGTGCGGACCTGTGGATCGTCGGCTTGGTCGTCGGAGGACTGGGCACGATCTTGGGGGCCGTCAACTTCATCACCACCATCGTCTGCATGCGCGCGCCCGGTATGACGATGTTCCGGATGCCGATCTTCACCTGGAACATCCTCATCACCGCGATCCTGATCCTCGTCGCGTTCCCCGAGCTCACCGCGGCGCTGCTCGGGCTGCTGGCCGACCGGCAGCTCGGCGCC
>NZ_BAAAUS010000022.1:0-6055 GCF_039534065.1 Pseudonocardia yunnanensis
GTCGCCGCCGACATTCAACAATTTTGTGGGCCCCCGCCGGAAGGCGGGGGCCCACTTTTTTGCGCATTTTTGAGCCAGAATCTGCTCTGCGCGGTGGCCTGCCCGGCCGCTACGGCAGGGCGGCCTCGATCGCCTCAGTGACCTCCGGCGAGGTCGGCTCGGTACGGGGGCGGAACCGGCGCAGCACGGTGCCGTCGGTGCCGAGGAGGAACTTCTCGAAGTTCCACTGCACGTCGCCTGCCGCGCCCTCGGCGTCGGGGGTGGTGGTGAGCTCGGAGTAGAGCGGGTGGCGCGTGTCGCCGTTGACGTCGATCTTCTCGGTGAGCGGGAAGGTGACGCCGTACGTGGCGGAGCAGAAGGTCGCGATCTCTTCGGCGGTGCCGGGCTCCTGGCCGCCGAACTGGTTGCACGGCACACCGAGAACGGTGAAGCCCTTGTCGGCGTATCGCTCCTGGAGCTCCTCCAGCCCGGTGTACTGCGGGGTCAGCCCGCACTTCGAGGCGACGTTGACCACCAGCACGGCGCGGCCGCGCAGGGCCTCGAGATCGAAGGACTCGCCGTTGAGCGCGGCGATCGGGGTGTCGTAGAGAGCCATGATCGTGAGCCTACGACCGGCCGGGGCACCGTCGCCAAGGACGACCCATCCGGTCACAACGCCGGCCCGTGAAGCTGCCCGCTGACAAGGGCTGCGGGCGGGTGGGGCGTCGAGCCGTCCCGGTGATCACGGGTCGGAGAGCATCCGTTCGCTGGTGAGCGCGGGCCGGCTCCGACGGGAGAAGTAGACCTCGGGTGCAGCCGGAATGCGCCCAGTCGGGAAGAGGGCGTCTGCCTGTGTCCGGTAGCCGCGGATGATCCGTTCCTTTGCACGGATCCCCTCGTCCCACGTCCACGGCGCGAGATCGCGTGCGGCCAGGAAGGCCGGATCCGCCGTCGCGGACTGGTTGTATGGGAAGTCCGAGTAGTAGACGGTGCGCATACCGGCCACGTCGCCCACGGCACGGGTGATCAGGTGGTCGACGTGCCTGCCTACGCCGACAGGGCAGAAGACCAGCTCCGCCGCGGTTCGAGACATCAGCTCGGCCACGCGCGCACGCAGCTGTCGGACGAGCGTGCGGTCGCCGCGTGACACGCGGCCCTTGGCGATGTCGAAGCGGAAGGTCGGGTAGCGGTGCACCAGTTCGGGCACGATTCCGCCCAACCACTCCACGGGCTCGGGCACCGTCCGCCTGCGATACAGGGCGTCAGTCTCGTCGAGGTGGACGGCGTCGGCACCGATCTCCCGGACGACGTCCCGGTCCTCCGCGCGGCGGTCCTCGAAAAGCACGGCGGCGTCCGGGGCCGCGCACTGGCGCATGAAGGAGCGCGCCGCGAGGGTGTGCGGCGGTGGGCCGGCCGCAGTGAACACCGTGGCGACGGTGATCGGGCGGTGGGGTGCGAACTCGGTGATCAGCGCTCCGCACGACAGGACGGCATCGTCGAGGTGGGGGGAGAGGAACAGCCAGGCGGAGTCGGCGGACGACGACGCCGCGAGGTGCGATGGAAGTGGCACGTGGCTCCTCAGTGGGCGGGCACCGCGTCGATCGCGGCCCGGTACGCGTCCGCCTGCAAGCCGGCCAGGACGTCCCAGTCGTAGCTCTCGGCGAATGCGCGCCCGGCGCGGCCGGCCGCGGCGAGCTGCCCGTCTTCGGCATGGGTCGCGATGATTCGTTCGGCGAGCGCGTTCACGTCGAACGGTGGTATCCGCCAGCCGGCGCCGGGTGGGACCACCTCGCGCAGGCAGGGGATGTCGAAGGCGATCACCGGCGTGCCCGATGCCAGCGCCTCGAGCGCCACGAGGCCGAAGGTCTCGTGGCGGGACGGCACCACGACGAGCCGGGCCGACGCCAGCAGCCGGAACTTCTCCTCGCCGCGTACCCATCCGGCGAACGAGACCCGGTGGGACAGGCCGAGTTCCGCGACCCGCGCTCGAACCCGTGCCTCGTCCGGGCCGCCGCCGGCCACGATCAACTGGCCCGCGACGAGCGCAGAGGCTCTCGCCCAGGCGGCGAGGAGGAGGTCGAGGCCCTTGCCGACGATCTCGAGGCGGCCGAGGAACACGACGTCGCGGCCTGTCTGCGGGGTGGTTGTGAAGGCCTGCGGGTCGACCCCGTTGCCGATGACGTCGACCCGCAGCCGTGGGTTCATCGCCAGGAGCTGATCGGCCGTGCCGCGCGAGACCGCGATGAGGTGGTGGTGCTTGCGGACCCCGACCCGCTCCACGAGATGGAAGGGCAGTCCGTACTCGCTCGCCTTGGCGCGCGCATGCAGCCACTGCACGATCCCGATGGTCGGGCGACCGGTCCACAGTGGCGCAGCCATGGTGGAGAACGGCGCGAAGAAGTCCTCCACCACCAGGTCGACGTCCTGATGCCGGCGTGCAGCCGCCGGGAGTCCCGACACGTATCCGGCGAGCCGGGTTAGCCGGTTCGCGCCCCGTCCGGCGCCGACGGGCACGTAATGCACACCGTCCTGCACCCGTTCCACGGCGTCCGGGTAGCCGGTGGTCAGCACGGTGACGTCGTGCCCGGCGGCGACGAGCCGCTTGTTCATCTCGTGCGTCCGGACGGAGCCGCCGCCCGCGCCGGGCATGCGGGGATCCTCGAATCCCAGGTGCAGGATGCGCATCGTCGTGTCAGTCCCCACCGCGGTAGCTCCCCATCGTCCTGGCGTAGGTGGTGATGTCGACCTCCCGGGGGCCGCTGAAGAAGTCGTCTTCGAAGGCCCAGAAGAAGGCCGAGAGCCCGCACTCGGCCGCGTACCGCGGGGCGTGTTGCATCTGACCGGCGAGCCCTTCGGAGTCGTCGTCGCCTCCGGTACCGGGGGCGTCCGGCGAGCCCGGGTTCTCCCCGACGACGCCCAGGCCCGCGTGCCTGGCGTTCGCGATCGTCCACCGGAACGCGGACCAGTCCGCCACGCCCGGCGTGTGCCGCGGGTCCTCGCGCGCGTCCTCGGGCCGGCAGGTGTCCTGCGGCGGGTTCAGTGTCCGCGCCTGTACGGCTGTCGCGTCGCCGATGCCCGTCACGTCCGCGAAGATCGCCCCGCCTCCGAGGTTCGCGGCGAGCGCACCCAGCCGGTCGAGCTGGTCGGGGTAGAACAGCCCGCGTTCGAGGCTGCCGTCGCGGTCGGCCGTGCCGTCGAGGTAGGCGGCGACGGCCTCGCCGAGGTCGGCGGGCAGCACGCCCCGGCCCGCGAGGGGGATGTGGATCTCTCCGTCGAAGCCGTGCCTGCGCAGGAGCTCGATCTGCCAGGCGATGGCCTCGGCGGCAGAGCCGGTGTACCACCCGAACCAGCCGGCCACGTCCTCGCTGGTGACGTCCTTGCCGTCCTGTGTGCGGTCGCCGGGGCGCCACCCCGGCAGCGGGGTCGGCTCGAGACCGTCGGCGAGGCGCGACCCGTCCTGTGCGGCGTCGTCGAAGGCCCAGAAGGCGTTGTCGGAATCGCTCCCGTAGACCCTCCCCGGGAAGCCGAGCTCGCCCGCTTCCCCCGTGCCGACCCGAATCGCCGCGATGTCGTCGAACGGCACGACCGCACCGAGCTCCTCGACGTAGCTGTCGACGGCGTCGCGCACGTCGGCGCTGAAGATCACATTCGGTGCGCTGCCCTCGCGCTCGATCCCGTACTGGTTGCGGTATCTGCCGTTCGGCAGGTCGCCGACCCAGCCCGGGGCGTACTGCAGTCCCAGGCCGAGGACGACACCGACCCCGGCGTTCCGGCAGCGCTCGACGGCGCCCGTCAGCGAGTCGACATAGGCCGGGTCGATCTCACCGGGGGACGGCTCGAAGCGGTCCCACCGCACGTCCACCACGGCGAGGTCCACGCCGACGTCGGCGAGTGTCGAGACCCGCTCCTCGGCACAATCGGAGCCGAGCACACCGACGCGCATCCCGTCGGGCGGCCGGCACGACGCGAGAGAGGACGCCGCGGCAGCCACCGTGAGCACCATCGCCAGCGCCGAGGCGAGCCGCCGCGGGAGCAGGAGAGCAGTCGGGTTCACCGGCGCTACCGTTCGGTCTCGTAGGTGCGCGACGGCTCGCCGACGTCCAGCTGGGCGCCTCGCTCGACGACCTCCGGAGCCACGTGCCAGATCACGGTGCTCCCGTTCGTCGGTCCGTCGACGCGGTACACCGGCTGCGCGTTCGCGGCGAGCCAATCCAGCATCTCGGGCTGCGCGTAGCCGTAGC
The DNA here is from genome assembly GCF_039534065.1 of Pseudonocardia yunnanensis. Classification (NCBI taxonomy): domain Bacteria; kingdom Bacillati; phylum Actinomycetota; class Actinomycetes; order Pseudonocardiales; family Pseudonocardiaceae; genus Pseudonocardia; species Pseudonocardia yunnanensis. The sequence goes on from NZ_BAAAUS010000022.1 coordinate 4,221, forward strand.
CCTGACTGGTCGGGTGGCTCTGGGTGAGGATGTAGTCGACGCCGTTGGCGTGCATGAGTGGCGCCGACGGCCACACGCCGAAGCGCGGGTCGGACGCGAACGCGAACTCACCCGTACTGTTCGTGACGCTCACTCTGGCGTCAGCCGGGAGGTTTACCTGCACCCAGAGACGTGCCTGCTCGAAGCCGTCGTCGACGGTGGTCTCGGCTCGGACGCCGAGCAGGATGACGAGCCCGGTGAACAACGCGCCCACCGTCGCGACCGCCGGCATCCGCGCCGGCCTGCGCTCCAGGTACTCGGCCGCGACCGCAGCGAGCGCGACGACACCGGCGATCATCACCGGGTAGCCGTACTGCTCCTCGAACGTGCCGAACGCGGCGCTGTAGACACCGAACCCGCCGATGCACAGCGCCGCCAGCCCGACCAGCCGCCGCTGCGGACGCGCGCTCCAGCAGGCGATCAGACCTGCGAGCGGGCACGCCACCAGCAGCACGTAGCTGGATCCGAACTGCCCGACCTGGTCGAGGAGCCTCCCGACGAGACTGGGCGAGCCCGGGGCGTTGAACCCGGTGTCCTGCACGGCGCCGAACGCGCGGGCGAACCCGCTCACCTTCTGCTCCCACCAGTCGACGAGGTGCCCGGTCGTCTGCAGCACGACGAGGTACAGCGTGTAGGGCAGCGCAGCCGTCAGCAGGAGGACAGCGACGGTCTGGCGGTGCAGGGTGCGGCGCCAGATCGCCGCGAGCAGCACCGGCGCCACCGTGTACAGCGCGATCACGTCCTTGGTGAGCACGGCGAAGCCGAGTAGCAGGCCCGCCGCGACCAGCACCGGAAGGCGTGGGCGGCCGCGGCCGCCCGTGAGCTCGACAACCAGAACGAGCATTCCGGCGAGCGCCGCGGCCACCGCGGACGTCTCCAGGAACACCCGGCTGTTGTTGCGCAGGACGAACGGCTCGAACGCGAGGACGACCGCTGCCGTCCATGCGAACGCCGGCCCGGTGATCCGACGGACGAGCAGGAACGCCAACGCGACCGACACCGCTCCCAGGACGACAGTGAGCCAGCGCAGCTGGAACACGAGACTCATGCTGTCGCCCGAGAGGCCGAACAGCCTGATCACGGCGCCCTCGAGGAGGAACGCGCCCGGTGGGTGCAGGAAGAACGGCCCGTCAGGGAGATTGGGGAGCTGGCCGAGGCTGACCGACCGGCCGAGCTCGGCGTAGAGCATCTCGTCGACCCAGAGTTCGAAGCTGCGGGTCACCCCGACTGCCCGTACCCCGAAGGCGCCGAGCGCGACGACGAGCGGGGCCAGCACCGCGAGGAGACGCTGCCACGTCCATGTGCGCCCCGGGGTCGCGTGGCGACCGCGCCGGGGCGCACACGCCGGTGCCGGAGCGGGCGCGGGATCCGGGTCCTTCGCGTCTGTCCGGCCGGTGCGCCTTCCGGACAGGAGGGTGACTCCGCCTGCCACGGCCGCAACCACTACCCACGCCACGGGGTAGGGGTGAGCGAGGAGCAGTGTGGTCATCAGGACCGCGCAGGCCGTGGCGCCGATGGTGGTGGCGCGGCCGATGCCTGTCGGTAGGTAGGGCGTGGCGATGGCGGTGAGCACGGCCGTTGCCGCGAGTGCGCCTACGGCCGAGCCGATCGCGAGGCCGTACGTCCCGCCCAGGTGCCAGCCTCCGGCGAACCCGGCACTCATGAGCAGCGTTGCGGCGAGGAGCGCGAGTTGGCTGCGCCGGTAGTCCCGCAGCGCGAGGAGCACCGTCGTCAGCACGGTCACCGCCGCGTAGCCGACGCCGGCCGCGGCGAGCCATGGCAGCAGCACGAGCGAG
>NZ_BAAAUS010000023.1:0-377244 GCF_039534065.1 Pseudonocardia yunnanensis
CAGCTCGTACATCATCTGGTAGGTCAACGTGCCCGACTTGGACACGAGCCCGATCGGGCCCTCATCCGCGATGTCGGCCGGGATGATGCCGGCGTTGGAGCGGCCGGGGCTGATGATCCCGGGGCAGTTCGGGCCGATGATCCGGGTGCGGTTGGCGTTGGCCACCGCGTGCGCCCAGAAGTAGGCCGAGTCGTGCACCGGGATGCCCTCGGTGATCACGACGGCCAGGCCGATCTCGGCGTCGATCGCCTCGATCACGGCGTCCTTGGCGAAACGCGGCGGCACGAAGACGACGCTGACATCGGCGCCGGTCTCCTTCATCGCCTCCTCGACCGTGCCGAACACGGTCAGGTCCTTCCCACCGATCGACACGCTGGTGCCGGCCTTACGGGCGTTCACCCCACCGACGATGTTCGTGCCCGCGGCCAGCATCTTCGCGGTGTGCTTCGTGCCTTCACCGCCGGTGATGCCCTGCACGATGACCTTGCTGTTCTCGTTCAGGAAAATCGACATGGCTCAGACCCCCGCAGCCGCAAGCTCGGCGGCCCGGTCGGCCGCGTTGTCCATCGTGTCCACCTGGGTGACGAGCGGGTGGTTCGCCTCGTCGAGGATCCGGCGGCCCTCGAGCACGTTGTTGCCGTCCAGCCGCACGACCAGCGGCTTCGTCGCGCTGTCGCCGAGGATCTTCAGCGCCTCGACGATGCCGTTGGCCACGGCGTCGCAGGCCGTGATGCCACCGAAGACGTTCACGAACACGCTCTTGACGTCCGGGTCGCCGAGGATGACGTCCAGCCCGTCGGCCATCACCTGCGCGGACGCGCCGCCGCCGATGTCGAGGAAGTTGGCGGGCTTCACACCGCCGTGCTTCTCACCGGCGTACGCCACGACGTCCAACGTGGACATCACCAGACCGGCACCGTTTCCGATGATCCCGACCTGGCCCTTGTCGAGCTTGACGTAGTTGAGGCCCTTGGCCTTGGCCTTCGCCTCCAGCGGGTTCTCGGTGGTCTGGTCGACGAGTGCCGCGTGGTCGGGGTGCCGGAAGTCAGCGTTCTCGTCGAGCGTGACCTTCCCGTCCAGCGCGATGACCGCGCCAGAGGCGTCGGAGATCAGCGGGTTGACCTCGACGAGTGTGGCGTCCTCCGCCACGAAGGTCTCCCACAGCTTCGCGATGACCTCGGCGGCGGCGCCCGCCACCTCCTGGGGGAACCCTGCCGCGTCGACGATCGCCCGGGCCTTCTCCACGTCGCAGCCGGTGAGCGGGTCGATGGCCACCTTCACGAGCGCGTCGGGGCGCTCCACGGCGAGCTGCTCGATCTCCATGCCGCCCTCGGCGCTCGCCATCGCGAGGAAGGTGCGGTTGGCGCGGTCGAGCAGGAACGAGACGTAGTACTCCTGCGCGATCTGGGAGGCCTCGGCCACCAGCACGCGGTGCACGGTGTGGCCCTTGATGTCCATGCCCAGGATCGCCGCGGCCTTCTCATTGGCCTCTTCCGGCGTCTTCGCGAGCTTGACGCCGCCCGCTTTGCCCCGGCCACCGGTCTTCACCTGCGCCTTGACGACAACGGCGCCCCCGATGCCGCGGGCCACGACTTCGGCCTCATGGGCCGTGGTCGCGACAGAGCCGCGGGACACCGGGACGCCATGCCCTTCGAACAAGTCCTTTGCCTGGTGCTCGTAGAGGTCCACGCTGCGGCATCTCCTGTCTGACGGCCTCGTCACGGAGTGGTCGACTGTATGCAGTATGGAACAACTTTGTCCAGGGCTCTTGTGTTCCAGCTCACGTCGTGGTCATTATTTGGCATACAGTATGGAGGGGAGTCGTCATGGGAGCACCCGAACGCACTGCCGCCTTCCAGGAGGTGCGCGACTGGTACGGCCGTCGGTACCGGGTGGGGGAGGACCCGGTGGACCTCATCGGCCGGCCTCGATCATCGGTGCTACGCATGGCGTGGGTCCCGATGGCCGCTGTGGGTGTGCTGCAGTACGGCTACGGCGCGGCCGTCCCGGCCCTGATGGCGCGCAACGGCTGGGGGCTGGTCGGCGCGTTCTGGCTGCTCGCCGTGTGGATCGTGTTCCAGGCGGGCGTCGGCTTCCCCACCGCCTACCTACGGGAGCGCAGGCGCCTCGACCCGCGCGCCGTGATGATCGCCGGTGCCGCGCTGAGCGCACTGGGCCTCGTGGCCCTGGCGCACACCACCAGCCTGGGCGCCGCTTTGCTGGGCTACTCGGTGCTCGGGGGCACGGGTGCGGGCCTCGTCTACGCGGCGTGCACGTCCACAGTGGCCAAGTGGTACCCGGAGCGCATGGCCCTGCGGGTCAGCCGCGTGACCGGGGTCTTCGCGTACGGCTCCGTGCCCTTCATCGTCGCCGCTGTGGTCGGACTCCACGCCGGCAACATCACGCTGGTCTTCGACGTGGCGGCGGTCGTGCTGTTCGTGCTGGTGGCGGGCGCCGGGATGTTCTTCCGCGACCCACCGGCCCGCTGGTGGCCCGCGGAGGTCGACCCGCGTGCGTGGGGGCTCGGCGCCACCGGCAACCCCGGGCGGCGGAAGAACCCGCCTGCGGTCCGCGAGTACTCGGCGATGCAGGCGATCCGCACGCGCGTCATGCCGGTTCTGTACGTGATCCTGCTCGCCGCCGGAGCGGTCTCGTTGTTCAACGCGGCGTTCGTCGTGGTCTTCGCCTCGGGCTTCCCCGCAGGCATCGGTGTGATCGCGCTCGCCGCGGGTGTGCTCGCCGGGGTGAACGGCGCCGGGCGGGCCGTCTCGGTGGGGATCTCCGACCGGGTCGGGCGCTGCCGGACGCTCAACGTCGTGCTGCTCGTGCAGGCAGTGGCCCAAACTCTCTTCGCGCTCGCGGCGAGCACGCAATCCAGCGTCGCGATGGTGCTGGCCGCTGTGCTGGCCGGCATCGGTGGCGGCGGCTTCTACCCGCTGTTCGCCAGCATCGCGAGGGAGTACTTCGGGGAGCAGAGCGCCTTCGAGGTGCACGGCCTCGTCTACAGCGCCAAGGCTCTCGGGGGGCTGCTGGGAGTCGGTCTGGCCGCGATCGCGGTCAGCTCGTGGGGCTTCGCCGTCACGTTCCTCGTGGCAGCGTTCGTGTCGCTCGGAGCGGCCTGGGCCACCGGCGCTCTGCAGCGTCCGGGGCTGCCCAGCACTTTGCCGTCAGCACGGGTGTCGAAGCAGAGCGCGGTGCCCTCGCGCTATGCCACCTGAGGCGACGGCTACCACCCATCCCTGAGCGGCTCCGTGCGGGGAGCCGCTCAGGGATGGCCGCTGCGCCACGATCAGGAGGCGCGGGAGAACGGAGTGTCGGCGTGCACGGGCCGCTCCGAGCCGCGGAGCGGCTGCACGTCTGCACCGGCTGCCCGCTGGGCCTTCAGTGCGGCGTCCAGCCCGAGGCCGAGCGCCCGCCCGTCGGCGTTGAAGCCGCGCGGCATCGTGGATAGGGCGTCGACGATCTTTCGGAACGTGCTCATTCGTATCACCTCTGTTACTAGGCGTTCCCATTCCGCGGCCGAGGTATGCGGCCTGGCCACGGCTGCGCCGTCGGTACGGCGAGCAGGTAGCGCGCGGCTCTGCGCGTGAAGGGGCATCCCCGTGGCCCGGCTCTGGAGCGCGGGGTGCAGTAGATCTGGACGTCGACGAACTGCTGCTGGTCGTCGACGGTGAGCCCGTCGGCGTCGACGGGAGAAGGTGTGGTGCGGGCTGCGGCCTAGGGCCGGCGGCCGGTGATCGCGGGCGATCCGGCGTCGGTGCCGGACTTCTCGAGGTTCTGCTGCTCGAGGTACGACAGGCGCGTGTGCTCGGTGTGCGCGTGCATGACCTCGCCCGCGCGATCTCCGTCGCCTGCGGCGATCGCGTCGATCAGTGCCGAGTGCTCGGTCCAGCTCTGCGCACCGCGGTGGCGGGCCACAGGCGTGTAGTACCAGCGCACCCTGCGGTCGACCTGACTCGCGAGCTCGACCAGCACGTCGTTGCGCGAGAGGCGCATGACCGTGGCGTGCAGCTCGGCGTTGAGGGCGACCATGGTGGCGACATCCTCGGCCTCGAGCGCCGCGAATCCCTGGCGGCACAACTCCCGCAGGTGCTCGACGCCTTCCTCCGTGGCGTGTTGCGCGGCCAGTCGGGCGGATTCGGTCTCCAGCAGCCTGCGTACGGCCAGGAGCTGATCCGCCTCCTCGACCGTGGGCGTGTGGACGTACGCGCCCAGGCCGGGCCGAAGGTCGACCCAACCGTCGTTCTTGAGCCACTGGAGCGCCTCACGCACCGGCTGCCGGGAGACTCCCAGCATCAGCGCGAGCTCGCTCTCGACCAGGTGCTGGCCGGGCTGGAGATTCCGGCTGACGATCATGTCCAGAATCGCGCTGTACACGCTCTCACGGAGCGGGACAGGCCGGGCGATACGTCGTGCACCGGCGGCGTCGGGCTGCGTCTCGGACAGTGACATCGTGGACTCCAGGTGGGACGGTGAGTCGGTCCGGTCCCTTGCGGGGGCACTTCTGTCCGGTCGACTGCTTACAGCATACAAAGTGCCGCGGTACTTTGTCGCACTACTGGCGGTGAAGCTCCTCACGCCATCCGCCCGATCTGTCCGTTTGATGAACAGGTCGTGCCTGCCCGGTCGTGAGCACTCAGGCATGCTAACGGTGTGGCTGACGGCGACCTGCCGGTGCGTGGATCGCTGGTGCTCCCCGAACGTGAGCTGCACTGGCGGTTCTCCCGTGCGTCCGGGCCGGGTGGCCAGGGCGTGAACACCACCGACTCGCGGGTGGAGCTGTCCTTCGATCTCGGCGGGTCCCCCTCGGTGCCTGAGCCACTCCGTGAGCGGGCGCTCGGCCGGCTCGCCGGGCGGCTCGTCGACGGGGTGATCACGGTGGTCGCGTCCGAGCAGCGCAGCCAGCTGCGCAATCGTGAGGCCGCACGTGAGCGGCTGGCAGAGATCCTGCGGAAAGCAATGGCAGCGGATCCGCCGCAGCGCAGGCCGACGCGGCCCACCGCTGGAGCGAAGCGGCGGCGGCTGGACGCGAAGACCCGGCGGGGCGCCGTCAAACGGCTACGCGGCCGACCCGAGGAGTGACGTTCGCGGCGCCGCTCCCGCGCACCTCACACCGATGTCGGTGACGGATCCGACCCGACCGGTGGAGGGCGCGGCGCGCCCGTGCTCCTGGTCGGGCGCTGACCCCGTGACCGTGGAAGGATGGCGGACCGATCACGGACATGCCGAGCAGCACGTGCAGGAGGACCGGTGGCCAGCCCGACCAGCTCCAGCGGCGCGGAGGTTCCGCCCGTGCTGCCCTCGATCCCGCTATCGCGTGAGCCGGTCAAACCGGCGTCGGAGCAGTCGATCGGCGAACTCGTCCGTGACGCCACCGCGCAGGTCTCCACGCTGGTGCGGGCCGAAGTGGAGCTCGCCCGCGCCGAGGTGACGGCCGAGGTGAAGAAGGGTGTGCAGGGCAGCGTCTTCTTCATCGTCGCGCTGACGATCCTGCTGTTCAGCCTTTTCTTCGCGTTCTTCGCCCTCGCCGAGCTGCTCGCCTTGTGGCTCAACCGCGCGGTCTCGTTCGCGATCGTCTTCGGGATCATGCTGCTCGTCGCCGGACTCTTCGGTCTCTTCGGCTACCTGCGCGTGCGGCGGATCCGCAAACCGGAACGCACGCTCTCCAGTCTGAAGGAGTCGGCTCAAGTGCTGTCGCAGCGCGGCCGGGGCGAGCCGGACGGAGCCGCGGCGCACGAGCTGAACGGCCGGCCGGCCTCCCGAGCACACTGATCGGAGTGCGCAGGGCCGGCCCGGACCCGTCGTCGGTCCGGCTGCCTGGCCCCTGGACCCACCGCGCGGTCTCGGCCAACGGCATCCGGCTTCACGTCGCCGAATGCGACGGGGGCGGCCCGCTGGTGGTGCTGCTGCACGGGTTCCCCGAGTTCTGGTGGTCCTGGCGCCACCAACTCGTCGATCTGGCTGAGCGCGGCTTCCGGGCCGTCGCGATCGACCTGCGTGGCTACGGCGACTCCGACAAGCCGCCCCGCGGATACGACCTCTGGACCCTCGCAGGCGATGTCGCCGGCCTGATCCGCGTGCTGGGGGAGTCGCGAGCCCATCTCGTCGGGCACGACTGGGGCGGGCTCATCGCCTGGACGGTCACCGCGCTGCACCCGCGGCTCGTGCGGTCGCTGGCCGTGCTCGGCGCCCCGCACCCCCTGGCGGTGCGTGCCTCGGTGCTGCGTGACCTCCGCGGCCAGGGCAGGGCGACTGCGAGCTACGCGCTGGGTTTTCAGCTGCCCCGCTGGCCCGAGCGCTCCCTGCGGGCCGACGACGGCGCTCGGGTGGTCCGGATCATGCGCGCCTGGGCAGGCCCGGAGTGGGCGGCCTCGGACGACTTCGCGGCCGCAACTGCGTGCTACCGGCGCGCGATCCAGGTGCCCGGGGTCGTGCACTGCGCGATGGAGTACTACCGCTGGGCCGCGCGCTCGCAGCTGCGGGCCGAGGGACCGCGGTTCGCCGCCGCTGTGGCCCGGCCGACCGCGGTGCCGGTGCTGCAGGTGCACGGCGCGCTGGACCCGTGCCTGCTCGTCCGCACCGCAGCGGCGTCGCGGCGGTGGACCGGCGGCGGGCACGAGATGCGCGTCCAGCCGGTCACCGGCCACTTCCCCCATCAGGAACGGCCGTCGGAGACGACGGCCCTTCTCGCCCGTTTCCTGGCGTCCTGAGACTGTTACAGGGCGGAGCGGGCCACCAGCGCGGTGTCGGGGTTGTCGGCGAAGACGCCATCGACGCCTGCGGCGAAGAACGCTTCGTACTCGGCGAACGCGTTGCCGTAGTCGGCGGCGGACCCGGCGCTGCGCAGGTTGGCCGGGAGGAACTCGTTCTCGTTGCGGAACGTGTAGACGTGCACCAGCAGGCCCGCCGCATGCGCGTCCGCGACGAGTGACGTGGGGGCGCCGAGCGTGCCGTCCGGGTGGCGGGCCACGACCATGTCCTTGGCCGGTCCGATGGCGTCGGCGTAGGACGCGATCTCGGCGAGTCCCGCGGGGGTCACGAGGTCCGGAAAGGTACGCGGGTCGCCGACGGCCACGAGGTCGACCGGCGAGCCGGCGGCCCCCAGCAGCTGAACCAGCGGCACGTGCAGCTCGGCCCTCAACTGCCGCAGGTTCGTGGTCTCGAAGGACTGCACGAACACCGGCGCGTCCTTCGTGTTGAGCCCGGCGTTCTCCAGTGCGGTGACGAGCGGGGGCTCGAGAGCGCGGCCGATGGAGGAGAAATAGGTGGGGTGCTTGGTCTCGGGGTAGACCCCGATCACCCGGCCGAGCTGGGCGGACAGGCGCTCGCGGAGTTGGAGCACCTCGTCGAACGTCGGGATCTCGAACCGGCCGTCGTAGATCGTGTTCTCCTGGCGGACGGCGGGGAGACGTTCCTTCGCGCGCAGCGTCTTGAGCTCGGCGAGTGTGAAGTCCTCGGTGAACCAGCCGGTCCGCGTGTCGCCGTCGATCGTCCTGGTCACCTTGCGCTGGGCGAACTCGGGATGGTCGGCGACGTCGGTGGTGTCGCCGATCTCCGACTCGTGACGGGCGACGAGCACGCCGTCGGCGGTGCTGACGAGGTCGGGCTCGATGTAGTCGGCCCCCATCCGCGCAGCGAGCTCGTACGAGGCGAGGGTGTGCTCAGGGCGGTAGCCCGACGCGCCGCGGTGCGCGATGACGAGCACCGCGGTCTCTGCACTGCGGGGGGCAACCTCGGCGACCGGGGCGCCGATGCGGGTGGTTGTCAGGGTCGCAGCGGGGGGAGCGGCCGCGGCAGCGCCGCGGACGGACGATGACATGGGCGCCCACGATGCCCTGTTCGGGCTATGCCGCTGCCACCGTGAGGTGACCGGCGCCGGTCGGGTCGGTGAACGGCACATTCAATGCTGCAGGGTGACCGGCGTCCGCGGGATGGGTGTCTCGGCGCGCGTTACGATTTGAAGCCGTGCGCGTCCTGGTAGTGGGGTCCGGTGCTCGTGAGCACGCCATCGTCCTCGCCATGGCGCAGGACCCGGAAGTCACGGCGCTCGCGTGTGCCCCTGGCAACGCGGGCACTGCTGCCGTGGCCGAGCAGCGCGGGCTCGATGTGCAGGATCCGGCCGCGGCCGCTGCGCTCGCGCTCGACTGGCAGGCCGATCTGGTCGTCATCGGGCCGGAGATGCCGCTCGTCGCCGGCATTGCCGACGTCGTGCGCGCCGCGGGCATCGCGTGCTTCGGCCCGAGCGCTGCCGCCGCCCGCATCGAGGGCTCCAAGAGCTTCGCGAAGGACGTCATGGCGGCGGCCGGCGTGCGCACGGCCACGTCCGAGATCGTGGATACCCCGGCGCATCTCGACGCCGCGCTCGCCCGGTTCACCCCGCCGTACGTCGTGAAGGACGACGGCTTGGCGGCAGGCAAGGGTGTGGTGGTCAGCGCCGACTTCGACGTGGCGCGCGCGCACGCGAGCACGCTGCTCGACAACGGGCACCCCGTGCTGCTCGAGTCGTACCTGGACGGCCCCGAGGTCTCCCTGTTCTGCCTGGTCGACGGGGAGACGGTGGTGCCCATGCTCCCCGCGCAGGATTTCAAGCGCGTCGGCGACGACGACACCGGCCCGAACACCGGGGGCATGGGTGCGTACGCCCCGCTGCCATGGGCGCCGCCAGAACTGGTCGCGGAGCTCGTCTCCACGATCGTCTCGCCGGTGGCTGCCGAGATGGTGCGCCGGGGCGTTCCCTTCAGCGGCTTGCTCTACGCGGGGCTCGCCCTGACCTCGGCGGGCCCGGCGGTGATCGAGTTCAACTGCCGCTTCGGCGACCCGGAGACGCAGGTGGTGCTGCCGCTGTTGCGCACCCCGCTGGCACGGCTGCTGTACGCAACGGCCACCGGTGGGCTCGCGTCCCAGCCTCCTTTGCAATGGGTCGACGGTGCGGCGGTCACGGTGGTGGTGGCGGCTGAGGGCTATCCGGGCGTCCCGCGCGCCGGTGACGTGGTCGGGGGAGCAGACGCCGACGGTGTGCTGCACGGCGGTACGCGCCGCCGGGACGACGGGGCCGTGGTGTCGTCGGGCGGCCGGGTGCTGTCCGTCGTGGGTACCGGAACGGATCTTGTGCTGGCCCGCGAGGATGCCTACCGTCGGCTCGAGGGCGTGCACCTCGCCGGCTCCCATCACCGCACCGACATCGCGCTTCGCGCCTCGCGCGGCGACGTCGAGGTTCCTCGCCACGCCGAGGTTGTCACTCGATCGGGTGATGTTGGGTAGCGCTTCTCACGGCGCTGTTCCACCTAAAGTGCGTGCTCGGCGGCCGATCGGGGGGCTCCGTACACGTTCGGTCGCCGTAAAGTGGAGCTTGCGTCCGAACGGGTGGCGGTAGAAAGTTCCGCTGCCCGCCAGATTCACATCGTCGTCGCTCCCCGTGATGGCCGAGGTCGTTGGGTCTGCTCCGGGTCATCGTTCGCTCCCCCGAGAACTGAGGACTCGCATGACGAAGAACGCACGTCCGCGACACACCGCTCAGAGCCGCGTGTCGCGCATCGCCGGCCGGGCCGCGATCGGTGTCCTGGGCGCACCGATGGCCCTGCTCGCGATCGCCGGGCCGGCGGGTGCTGCGGAGGCCCACCTGGCCGACGCGGACGACGACACCGCGGACAGCACGGACGCGGGCTTCGGCGGCTTCGCGGCCCTCCCCGGCATCGCCACGCCGGACCTCACCGCGCTGCCCACCGACGGGCTGCCCACCGACGGCCTGGAGCTGCAGGGGATCGACCAGGGCCTGCTCGACCTCGCCAGCGGGGGCGCAGGCGTCGCGGACCTCCCCGCGTTGGGTGCACCGGACCTCAGCGCCCTCCAGCTGAACCTGCCGGCGGCGTACGCCCTGCCGAGCGTCGACGCACTGGGGTCGCTGCCCGCGCTGCCGAGCACGGACGCCCTGCCCGCGCTGCCGGGCACCGACCTGCTTGGCGCGCTGCCTGCGCTCCCGGCGCTGCCCGCGCTGCCGAGCACGGACGCGCTTGCGCTTCCGGTCGAGCTGCCGGCCCTCCCGGTCGAGCTGCCCGCGCTCCCGACGAGCACCGACGACGTGGTCGACACCGTCGCCGGCGTGGCGGGCGACGTGACCGGCCTCGCCGACGACGTCACCGCCTCCCTGCCGCTCGACCTCCCGGTCGACCTGCCGGAGCTCTCGGAGCTGCCGATCTCCGTCGACCTGCCGGTCAACGTCGACCTGCCGGCGCTGCCCATCCTGGGGGCGCCGAGCGCCGACGACGAGGCGTCGTCCGACGACGAGGCGACGGACGAGGACTCCGACCAGGCGGACGTGGACGACGCGGACGACGAGTCCGACGACGCGGACGAGGTCGACGTGCCCGACGCCAGCGCGGTCAGCGACGTGTTCTCGGCCGCGGACCTGGTGTCCAGCCTGATCTGAGCCGTGCTCGACGGCCGTCCTCCCACGGGAGGACGGCCGTCGGCCGCTTAGGCTCGGAGAGTGACCAACCCAGCTACATCAGAGATCCCGATCGCGACGCGTGCCGCTATCCCGGCGTTCCACGTCATGGACGTGCTCGCCGCCGCTGCTGAGCGCCGCCGCACCCACGGCGACGTGGTGGATCTCTCCGCAGGACAGCCCTCCACCCCTGCTCCCCCCGCCGTGCGGGCAGCCGCCGCGGCCGCGCTGTCCGGCGATGTGCTCGGCTACACCGTCACCCTCGGTATCCCGGAGCTGCGCTCCGCGATCGCAGGTCACTACGCCCGCCGCTACGACCTCGACGTCCCGCAGGAGCAGGTGGTGGTCACCACCGGTTCCTCGGGCGGCTTCCTGCTCGCGTTCCTCTCCGCGTTCGACGCAGGTGACCGCGTGGCCATGGCCCGGCCCGGCTACCCCTGTTACCGCAACATCCTGACGGCGCTGGGTTGCGACGTCGTCGAACTGCCCTGCGGTCCGGAGACCCGCTACCAGCCGACCGTCGCCATGCTCGAGGAGCTGGACGACCCGGTGCGGGGGCTCGTGGTGGCGAGCCCGGCCAACCCCACGGGCACCGTGCTGGAGCCTGGCGAGCTCGCTGCGCTGGCGGCCTACTGCGAGAGCAACGGGATCCAGCTGGTCAGCGACGAGATCTACCACGGCATCTCCTACGCGGGCGCCCCGGCGACCTCCTCGGCGTGGAGCACGTCGCGCGAGGCGATCGTCGTCAACTCCTTCTCGAAGTACTTCTCCATGACGGGGTGGCGGCTGGGCTGGCTGCTCGTGCCCCCGCGGCTGCTGCGCCCCGCCGATCGGCTGGCCGGCAACTTCACCGTCTGCCCGCCGGCACTCGCGCAGCGGGCTGCCCTGGGCGCGTTCGACCCCACCAGCTATGCCGAGTCCGACTCGCACGTGGCCCGCTATGCGGTGAACCGGGGCCTGCTGCTCGACGGCCTGCCGCGGCTCGGCCTCACGCGCCTCGCGCCTGCCGACGGCGCCTTCTACGTCTACGCGGACGTCTCACATCTGACGGCCGACTCCATGGACCTCACCTACCGCCTGCTGGCCGCGACCGGGGTCGCGGTCGCACCGGGTATCGACTTCGACCCGGTCGACGGCGGGAAGTGGATCCGGCTGTCGTTCGCGGGAGCCACCGACGACATCGCGGAAGCGCTGAGGCGAATGGCGGGGTGGCTCGGCCAGGCCTGATCCGGCTCTCAGTTTCCCGCTTGGCCGAGCACCGCGCGTCCGGGGCGGGGCCCCGCGCCGCGTCCCGACGCGGCCGGCGCGCTGCCCGCCGCCCGTGACGGCTCGACCGGCCCGATCCGCTCCAGCGCCGCGGTGATGTCGGCGTCGGTCAGGTCGGCGTGCGTCATCAGCCGAACCTGCCCCGACATCGTGGACGCGCGCACGCCCGCCTCCTCGAAACGGCGGATGGTGCCGTCCAGGTCGGCCACGGCCACCAGCACGATGTTGGTCTGGGGCTCGGCGACGAGCCACCCGCGCTCGCGCAGCCCGGTGGCCAGCCGCTTCGCGCGCTCGTGGTCCTCTGCGAGGCGGTCGATCCGGTCGAGGGCTACCAGCCCCGCCGCGGCGAGCACCCCGCCCTGCCGGACGCCGCCGCCGAGCATCTTGCGCAGCCGCCTGGCCTCGGCGATGAACTCGACGGACCCGGCCACCACCGAGCCGACCGGCGCCCCGAGGCCCTTGCTCAGGCAGACCTGCACGCTGTCGACGCCGACGGTGAGCGTTCCCGGGGGTACGCCGAGCGCCACCGCGGCGTGCCAGAGCCGGGCGCCGTCGAGGTGGACGCGCAGCTTCGCGCCCCGGGCAGCGGCGACCACCGCGGCGTGCTCCTCAGGTGCGGTGACCGTGCCCCCCGCGGCGTTGTGGGTGTTCTCGAGGCACAGCAGGGTGGTGCGGAGCGTGTAGTAGGGGCCGACCGAACCCGCGGCGCGACGGACGGCGGTGGGCGAGACCTTGCCTGGTCCGGCGTCGTGCTCCAGCGGGCGCGGCATGCCGCCGGCGAGCCAGGCGGCGGTGCCGAGTTCGGCGTCCAGCACGTGCGCGCCTGCGGGGGCGAGGAAGGCGTCCCCGCGGCCGAGGTGGTGCATCAGGGCGATGAGGTTGCCCATGGATCCGCTGGGGGTCCATAGCGCGTCGGCCGCACCGAGCAGGCCCGCCACGCGGACCTCGAGCTCGCGCATCGTGGGGTCACGGTCGAGGACGTCGTCACCCACCTCGGCGTCCGCCATTGCGGCCCGCATCTGCTTCGTGGGACGGGTGACCGTGTCGGAGCGGAGGTCGACAGGGCGATCGGACGCCGTTGACCGCCGGGCTCGCGATGGAGATCGCACGGCGTCCGATTCAACCAGCAGGCGGCGGGCCGGTCGCGCGTGGGTCACGAATCCATCACAACCGAGGGCTGATCGGGTGAACCGACACGCTGTCGTGCAACCTCTGGTCCCGTTCCCTACGTCTCTCCGCAGACGGCTACGCAGGGGCGCACGGCGACGCGGGAGGAGGGAACGCCCGGGTGGATGAGGCCGGTGAGCGGGAGCTCGCCAAAGAAACACCCGAGTCGGCGACATCCGAGCCGGTGACGTTCGAGGAGTACTTCCGCGCGCGCCGGGACGGGGTCCGGCGCACGGCGTACCTGCTGTGCGGCGACTGGCATCGCGCCGACGACCACGCGCAGGCTGCGTTCGTCGCGCTGCACCGCCACTGGCGCCGGATCCGCGACCACAGCGCCCTCGACGCGTGGATGCGCCGCACGCTCGTACGTGCCGTGGTCGACGAGTCGCGGCGGCCGTGGCGCCGGGAGCGCTCCACCGCCGAGCCCGCCGACACGGGCGTGCCGTCCGACTCCGACGCCGTGGCCACCCGGCACGTGCTGGTGGACGCCCTGAGGTCGGTTCCGGCGCGCCAACGCGCCGTACTCGTGCTGCGGTTCCTCGACGGTCTGGATGTCGCGGCCACCGCTGCGGCGCTGGGATGTTCGGAGGGCACGGTCAAGAGCCAGACCGCCCACGGGCTCGAGGCCCTGCGCGCGGTGCTCGGCGACTCGCTCGACGACCTGCGGGCGACGGGGTAGGGGGAGAGGTGACGGGATGAGCGACATCGACGACCAGGAGCTGGGTGCACTGTTCCGTGCCGCGGCCTCCGACTCCGGTGCACCACCGCCGGCGTTCGACCACGACTCGGTGCTGCGTGCCTCCCGGCGTGTGACAACCCGCCGACGCCTGCTCATGGCGGGCGGCGCGATCGCCGTGTTCGCGCTGGCCGGAGTCGGGGTGGCAGTGGCCCTGCCCGGTTCCCCCGGCAACGGCACCACGGTCGCGGCTCCGATGTCGGCGGGCGACCGGGCCCCGCGGCCCGCCACCCCACAGGACGCGGCCGGAGCCGCCGGTAGAGCGGCGGAAGGGGCCGTGCCGCTGAGCCCGCCGCTGGGGCCGGGCAACACCGAGTGCGCCGACCGGCAGGACCCGGCGGTGCGGGCGCTCGTCGACCAGGTGCTTCCCGAGGTGGCAGGCGCTCCGGAGGCGGCCACCACCATGGAGTGCCGTCCCGGTGGGGAACGTGGCGTCGCCGTCGAGGCGAGCGAGGGTGGAGCCACCGGGCTGCTGAGCGTGCGCTACCTGCCCCCGGGTGTGGAGGCGGAGCTTCCCCCCGGCGCGGTAAGCGAGCCCACCGCCTCGGGCGGCACGGTGATCGTGAGTTCGAGCTCCTCCGAGGTGGGCACGCCTGCCCCGTTCACGGGCCGGCTCGCGTCCGTGGCGCAGTACCTGGCGCCACGTCTTTAGTGCCGAGGAAACGAGGTCGTCTCACCCGCCTCCGGCGCCCAGACGGCGCCTCGCGGCGTTGTCGTCGGCGCCGATACAACAGCGGTATCGGCGCCTCCTCCGCCTTGCGATGCATCCGCCTGGACACCGGATCCGGGCAAGGAACCTCGTTTCCGCGACACTGACCCGGAGCGAGAGACTGGCGCGATGGGCACCGCCAAGGGTGAGCGGCGGCGGCAGGAGCTGGTGACGGCGGCCGCGGCACTTTTGCGCTCCGGTGGCTTCGACGCCGTGCGGCACCGCGCGGTGGCCGAGCGTGCGGGGCTGCCGTTGGCGTCCACCACCTACTACTTCGCCTCGCTGGACGACCTCGTCACCGCGGCCGTCGACCGCACCAGCCGTGACGAGCTCGCGGAGGGCAGGCAGCAGCTCGACGCGCTCGCCGCCGAGCCCGTCGACACGCCTGCACTCGTCGAGCTGGTGCTGGACCAGCTGCTCGGCCCGGAGTCGCGCGACGGGGGCCTCGATGCCGTGCTCCTGCGCTACGAGCGGCTGGTCGGTGCGGGCAGGCGCCCGTTCCTGGCGCCGCTCATGCGCGAGCTGCGTGGCGACCTGGACGCGTTGCTCGCCGAGATCCTGCTCCGGTCCGGTCACCCGCTCGACAGCGTGGCGCTGCGCGACCTCGTCTCGCTCGTCGACGGTGCTGTGATCAGCGCTCTGATCGAGGCCGACCCCGACCCGCGGGCGGCCGCCCGCGAGGTGCTGATGCGCGCGCTCTGACGTGGAGCGCCTATCGTTTCTGCACGTGATCCCCAACGTGCTGGCCACTCGTTACGCGAGCCCCGAGCTCGTGCGGCTGTGGTCGCCCGAATACAAGATCGTGCTCGAACGGCGGCTCTGGCTCGCCGTGCTCACCGCGCAGCGCGACCTCGGCGTCGACGTCCCCGAGTCCGCGCTCGCCGACTACGAGCGTGTGGTCGAGCAGGTGGACCTGGAGTCGATCGCCGCACGCGAGCGCGTGACACGTCACGACGTGAAGGCGCGGATCGAGGAGTTCGACGCCCTCGCCGGCCACGAGCACGTGCACAAGGGCCTGACCAGCCGGGATCTCACCGAGAACGTCGAGCAGCTGCAGATCCGGCTCTCGCTCGAACACGTCCGCGACCGCACGGTCGCCGTGCTGTCCCGGCTCGCCCGCCGGGCTGCCGAGTACGACGAGCTGGTGATCGCGGGACGCAGCCACAACGTCGCCGCGCAGGCCACCACGCTCGGCAAGCGGTTCGCGTCCGCGGCGGACGAGCTCCTCGTCGCGTATGCGCGGCTCGAGGACCTGCGTGCGCGCTACCCGCTCCGTGGCATCAAGGGGCCGATGGGTACCGCCCAGGACATGCTCGACCTCCTGGACGGGGACGCGGCCAAGCTCGCATCGCTGGAGGAGCGGGTGGCGACCCACCTCGGCTTCTCCGCCGTGCTCACCAGCGTGGGCCAGGTCTACCCGCGCTCGCTCGACTTCGACGTGCTCAGTGCCCTGCTCCAGCTCGCGGCCGCACCGTCGTCGCTGGCCACCACGATCCGGCTGATGGCGGGCGCCGAGCTCGCCACCGAGGGCTTCCAGCCTGGCCAGGTGGGGTCGTCGGCGATGCCGCACAAGATGAACAGCCGCTCCGCCGAGCGGATCAACGGGATGATGGTGCTGCTGCGCGGCTACGCAGGAATGGCAGGTGAGCTGGCCGGGGCGCAGTGGAACGAGGGGGACGTGTCCGACTCGGTCGTGCGCCGCGTCGCCCTGCCCGACGCGTTCTTCGCCATCGACGGGCTGTTCGAGACCACCCTCACCGTGCTCGACGAGTTCGGTGCCTACCCGGCTGTCATCGCCCGCGAGCTGGACCGCTACCTGCCGTTCCTCGCGACCACGGCGGTGCTGATGGCCGCTGTCCGCGCGGGAGTCGGGCGGGAGACCGCCCACGAGGTGATCAAGGAGCACGCCGTCGGCGTCGCGCTCGCGATGCGGGAGAAGGGCCAGACCGACAACGACCTCGTCGCGCGGCTGTCCGCCGACGAGCGGCTCGGCCTGCCCGCCGGGGCGCTCGACGGCCTCCTCGCCGACCCCCTGCGGTTCACCGGTGCTGCCACCGCGCAGGTGCAAGCCGTGGTCGACCGCGTCGCGCAGGTCGTCGACGCCCATCCCGAAGCGGCCGCCTACGTCCCCGGAGCGATCCTGTGAACCTCGTGCACAGCGGCAAGGTCCGGGACGTCTACGCCGACGGTGACGACCTGATCCTCGTGGCGTCCGACCGGCTCTCGATCTACGACGTCGTGCTCCCGACGCCCGTCCCGGACAAGGGCGTGCTGCTCACCCAGCTGTCGCTGTGGTGGTTCGACCGCCTCACCGACATCACGCCGAACCACGTCATCTCGGCGTCGGACGTGCCCCCGGAGTTCGTCGGCCGGGCCATGCGCTGCCGCAGGCTCTCGATGCTGCCCGTCGAGTGCATCGCGCGCGGCTACCTCGCGGGCCTCGGCCTGCAGGAGTACCAGAAGCACGGAAGCGTCTCCGGGGTGCCGCTGCCGCCCGGGCTGGTCGAGGGCTCGAAGCTGCCGGAACCGATCTTCACGCCCACCACGAAGGCGCCGGTCGGCGAGCACGACGAGTTCATGACGTTCGAGGACGTCGTCGCCGCCCTCGGAGCGGACACCGCCGCGCGCCTGCGTGACCTGACGCTCGCGGTGTACGCGCGAGGGGCCGACATCGCCGGGCAGAACGGGATCATCGTCGCCGACACGAAGCTGGAGTTCGGGCTGGATGCGGCGGGGGAGATCGTCCTCGCCGACGAGGTGCTCACGCCCGACTCGTCCCGGTTCTGGCCGGCCGATGCGTGGGAGCCGGGCCGCCCGCAGTTCTCGTTCGACAAGCAATACGTGCGCGAGTGGTCGTCGTCGCTGGACTGGGACCGCACCCCACCCGGGCCCGAGGTCCCCACCGAGGTCGTCGCCGCCACGCGCGCCCGCTACGTCGAGGTCTACGAACGGATCACCGGCGACGACTGGTGATGGGCGCCGGAGCACCATCCGCCCCACACGGCACAGTCAACCGCTGTTCACACCGGCGTGCGTTCATAGCTCCGTGGCAACGCAGACCGCACCTCGTCCGGTCGTGTCGTCCCGCCTGGTCGTCTCGCTGTCCGGGCTGACGCACGAGGCTCCCGAGTCCTTGACCCGTGGCGTCGAGTTCGCCGCGGAGCTCGACGCGCGCGGCGTGCCGTTGTCCCAGCTGTTCCGGCCGCGCTCGGCGTCCGGAACACCGGGGGCGGACTCGCCGCTGGTGCGCTGGATGCACGAGCGGCGCGCATCCGGAGACGCCATCGTGTTGCACGGCTACGACCACACCGCCGAACCGATCGGCTCGTGGCAGTCCTCGGCCCTGCCGCGGGTGCGCCGCCGCGCCGAGTTCGCCGCGCTGCCCCGCCATGAGGCCGGTCTCCGCCTGACGGCTGCCCGTCGGGCGCTCACGGCGCTCGGTCTGCGCACCGACCTGTTCGTCCCGCCGCGCTGGCTGGCGTCGCCCGGCACGGTCGAGGCCCTGCACGAGCAGGGGTTCGGGGTGCTCGCCGACGAGAACGGCGTGCGCTTCCTGCAGAGTGCGGCCGCCGACGCCGTGGTGCGGGCCAAGGTGCTCGGGTTTCGGGCCTCGGGGGAGCGCCACCCGCTTGCCGACGACCGGAAGGCCGCGGAGGCGTGGCGCTGCCGGGTGCTCGGCGCGGAGGTCGCGCGGACCGTGCGGCGCGGCGGGCTGGTGCGGATCAACATCCGCGCCAAGGACCTCAAGCGCGAAGCGCGGCGCACAGCCGTGCTGGCGGCGGTCGACGCAGCTCTGGAGATGGGCGCCGTCCCCGCCACCTACCGCCTGACGGCGGAGGCACTCGCCGCCTGAGGCACGGTCAGACCGTGGTCGGCCTCTCCCGGTCGAGGACCGTGATCGTGGTCTTCTCGGGGCCGAGCTGCTCGAACAGCCGGTAGTGCAGCCCGGGGCGCGCGAGCACGGCCTCGTGGATCGGCACCGCGGTGCGCGGCGCCACGGCCCGCAGGTAGTCCACGGCCTCGGATACCTTGAGCCAGGGCGCCCCGGTGGGCAGGAACAGCACGTCGACCGGTGCCGACGGTGGGACGAAGGCGTCGCCGGGGTGCAGGTGCGTGCCGTCGATCAGGTAGGCGTTGTTGGCGATCACCGGGATGTCCGGGTGGATCACCGCGTGATCGCCGCCGAGCACCTCGACCCGGGCCCCGCCGACCTCGAACGACGCTCCCGGCTCCACCACCTCGTGCTCGAACCCGGCGAGCTGCCCGGCCGTGCCGGAGTCGACGATCAGGCGGGCATCGGGGTTTGCGGACAGCAGTGCTCCGAGCCGGTCGGGATCGAGGTGGTCGAAGTGCTGGTGCGTGACGAGCACGGCGTCGAGTCCGCCCACCGTCTCGAACCCCGACGAGAACGTCCCGGGGTCGAGGAGCAGTCGCGCGGCGCCGGTGTCGAGCAGGACGCACGAATGGCCGTAATGGGTTGTCTGCACGGCCTCCAGTGTCCCCACCCGTAGCCCGGAGTGCATGGTTCGCCTGCCGGGGTCAGCTGAATCGGCGCAGGATCTCCGACTCCTCGGCAGGGGTGACTCCGGCGCGGCGCGGGCGGTCCGGGCCGAGAGTCCGCTCGTGCGCGAGTGCCGCTCGGGCGGTGTCGGCGATCGGACGGCAGTGCAGGCCGGCCGCCGCGGCCGGCGCGGTGTCGCGCGCCAGCATCCCGGCATGCGACGCGGGCAGCCACAGCGGCAGCGACCGCGGCCCGGCCCACGGCTGCACCCCGGCCGCCGTGAGCGCTTCGGGTGCGGCCGGGACGCGCTCCAGATCAGCGGCCCCGACGGCGTCGGCGACCTCGTCGAGCACCGCGCCCAGTGTGGAGCGGGGCCCGCTCGCGTCGAAGGTCCCGCCGAGGTGCTCCTCCCCGGACCGCACGATCCAGTCGGCGAGGTCGCGCACGTCGACGATCTGGGCGGGCTGCCCTGGATCGCCCGGGGTGAGTGCCCGGCCGCCCCGCGCGAACCGGTTCGGCCAGTAACCGAACCGATCGGTGAGGTCGTCCGGGCCGCAGATGAGGCCGGCGCGCACGATCAGCGCCCGCTCTCCCGCGACCTCCCGCACGGCGGTCTCGGACGCCACCTTGACCGGGCCGTACGCGGCTTCGTCGTCGGTGATGGTCTCCTCCGTGCGCGGCTCGACGAGCGTGTCACCGACGCCGTGACCGGGCGTGGAGCTGTCGGCGTACACGCTGATGCTGGAGACGAAGGTCCAGTGCGCCGTGTTCGCTCCCACGGCTACGAGCGCCGAGCGCACCCACGGCAGCGCCATCCTGGCGACGTCCACGACCGCATCGAACGCCTCGTCACGCAGGGGTTCGAGCGCGCCGGGAGCGTCGCGGTCGACGACCAGGAGCTTCGCGCCGTCGGGTACGGCACCCGAGGTCCCGCGGGCCGCGCACACCACCTCGTGGCCTCTGGCCACGGCCGTGGCCGCCACAGCCCGGGAGAGGAACCGCGTGCCGCCCAGTACCAGCCATCGACCCATGCGAGGAGCCTCACGGACGGCGGCGCGGGGCGGCAACGGTGTTCGCCGTACGCTGATGAAGTGGCAAAGGTCGTGGTGGACGTGATGCCCAAGCCGGAGATCCTCGACCCGCAGGGCCAGGCCGTCGCGGGTGCGCTCGCGCGGATGGGCGTGGCCGGGGTGGGGGACGTGCGGCAGGGCAAGCACTTCGAGCTCGAGGTGGATGACTCCATCGACGACGAGACGCTGCACCGCGTGGCGGGCAGCCTGCTGGCCAACCCCGTGATCGAGGACTGGGTGGTGACCAGGGCATGAGGATCGGGGTCATCACCTTCCCCGGCACGCTCGACGACGTCGACGCGGCGCGCGCCGTGCGCTACGCGGGGGCCGAGCCCGTCGCGCTGTGGCACGCCGACCGCGACCTGCAGGGTGTCGACGCGGTGATCGTCCCGGGTGGCTTCTCCTACGGCGACTACCTGCGTGCCGGTGCCATCGCCAGCATGGCCCCGATCATGACCGAGGTCGTGGCCGCGGCCGGACGCGGCACGCCGGTGCTCGGCATCTGCAACGGGTTCCAGATCCTCTGCGAGGCCGGGCTGCTGCCCGGGGCGCTCACCCGGAACTCGGGTCTGCACTTCGTCTGCCGCGATCAGCGGCTGCGGGTCGAGTCCACCGCCACCGCCTGGACGGGCGCCCTCTCCGCGGGCCAGGAGATCCTCGTTCCGCTCAAGTCCGGCGAAGGCCGCTTCGTGGCCGACGCCGCCACGCTGGAGCGGCTCGAGGGCGACGGCCGGGTGGTCTTCCGGTATGCCGGTGCGAACCCCAACGGGGCGATGTCGGCGATCGCCGGCATCAGCTCGGCCGACGGTCGTGTCGTCGGCCTGATGCCTCACCCGGAGCACGCGATCGACGCGCTGACCGGTCCGTCACAGGACGGGTTGGCGCTGTTCAGGTCGGTGCTGCAGGGTGCGGCGTCCGCCGCGTGACAGCCCCGGTGGCACCCATCACGAGCGGCGCGATCTAGGCTTTCGGGTCCCGTCAACGCACCACGCTGTTGGGGTCCGCAAGGAGGAGCGCTCGGCATGATCCGAACCGTTCCGGCCGCTCCGCGCCATGTGTTGCTCGTGGAGGACGACCCCGGAGACGTGTTCCTCGTGCAGGAGCTGCTCGCCGAGGTGGATCCCGGGCTCGGGGTGACGGTCGCGGAGTCCGTGTCCGAGGTGATCGAGCGTGGCCTGCTCGGGCGCTGCGACTGCGTGCTGCTCGACCTCAACCTCCCCGGCTCCGACGGTCTGGACGGGCTGCGCCGGATCCTGCGGACCGACGGCGCCCCGGCCGTCTGCGTCCTCACCGGCCTCGACGACGAACACCTCGGCATCGCGGCCGTCGCGGCCGGCGCCCAGGACTACCTCGTCAAGGGCAAGGTCGACGGGCAGGTGCTGATCCGGGCCGTCCGTTACGCCGTGGAACGGCGCCGGGCGGAGGCGAGTCTGCTGCGGCTGCGAGAGGAACAGCTCGCTGCAGCGGAGTCGGCTCGCCTCGAGCGCGGGCTGCTTCCGTCGCCGCTGCTGGCGGGCAGCCCCGTGCGGGCGCGGTCGTTCTACCGGGCAGGCCGCACGCGCTCGTTGATCGGCGGCGACTTCTTCGACGCCGTTCTCGGGCCCACCGGCACGGTGCACGCGATCGTCGGCGACGTCTGCGGCCACGGCCCGGACGAGGCAGCGCTGGGCGCGTTGCTGCGGGTGTCGTGGCGGGCGCTCGTGCTGGCAGGCGTGGACGAGCCGCAGGTACTGCCGAAGCTCCAGCAGTTGCTGGTCAGCGAGCGACACGACCGGTCGCTGTTCACCACGGTGTGCACCGTCGCGTTCCGCACCGAGGTGAGTCCCGCCGACGGGCGGCCGCAGACCGACGTGCTCGTGCGCCTGGCAGGGCACCCGGCGCCGATCTCCCTGATCCCGGAGCCACGGTCGGCGGCCGCGCCGGTCGGTCTGCCTCTGGGGGTGGCCGCCGATGCGACGTGGGAGCCTGGGTGCGTCGCGCTCGGCACCGAATGGGCGCTGCTGCTGCACACCGACGGCCTGATCGAGGGAAGGGGACCCATCCCCGGCGAGCCACTGTGGGAGGAGGGGTTGCTCGAGATGCTGGAGCAGGAGCGTGACACCGATCTGGAACAGCTGCCTGCGCGGCTCGTCGAGCGTGCGCACGAGCTGAACGGCGGCCCGCTCTCCGACGACGTCGCGATCCTGCTGCTCTCGTCGGACACCGCACCGCAGGACGCCCCCCAGGCCGATGCGGCACCGTCCGGTTCGGCGGTGCGATGACCGCCCTCGACCTGACGCCGCCGGAGCAACGCGGAGAGGTGCGCCTGGCGCGGCTGGAGGAGGGCAACCGTCACTGGCCGCTGGGGCGGATCTTCGCCCTCGGTGCCTCGCTGGCGGCGCTCTTCGCGGTGACCGTCGTGATCCTCGGCGGCGTCGCGCTGTGGCGGCTCGCCGACACCAGGGTCGCACTGCTCGACTCGGCGGGCCCCGCGTTGATCGCCGCGCAGCAGCTGTCGGGATCGCTGCTCAACCAGGAGACCGGGGTACGGGGCTACGACCTGGGCCGCCGGCCCGAGTTCCTGCAGCCCTACCAGGACGGGCGCGTCGGCGAGGAAGCGATGATCGCGGAGCTGCGCCGCCTCGCAGCAGGCGGCCGCCTTCCCGGCCTCGACGCCCAGATCGACGCCGTGGAGCAGGCCGCGGAGAACTGGCGCACCCAGTACGCCGGGGCCGTTCTCACCGGTCCGCCCGGGGCGTCCAACCCGGAGCAGGGACGCGATCTGTTCGATCAGGTCAGGACGAGGGTCCAGGCGCTGCTCGCCGACGTGCAGGCGAAGCGGGAGGCGGCCCGGCACGGTATCGAGAGCGCCTCGACGTTCCTGCTCGTGGTCGGGGTGGCGATCGCGGCGCTGCTGGCCTCGTTCCTCATCGTCGCGGCCATCGGGTTGCGGCGGGGGATCATCCGACCGATCTCGGAGCTCGCGAGGCAGGTGCGCGAGGTCGTGTCCGAGGACGCCACCCGGTCGGTCCACGCCGGTGGCCCGCGCGAGATCGTCGGGCTCGGGGCGGACGTCGAGGCGATGCGCCAGCACATCCTGCGTGACCTCGACGAGGCCCAGGCGGCCAACCGTCGTCTCGACGAGCAGTCCCAGGAGCTGGAGCGGTCCAACCGCGACCTCGAGCAGTTCGCCTACGTGGCGAGCCACGACCTCCAGGAGCCACTGCGCAAGGTCTCGAGCTTCTGTCAGCTGCTGCAGCGCCGCTACGGCGGCAAACTCGACGAGCGCGCCGACCAGTACATCGAGTTCGCCGTCGACGGTGCCTCCAGGATGCAGAGGCTGATCAACGACCTGCTGACGTTCTCCCGGGTGGGCCGTACAACCGAGAACTTCGTCTCCGTCGACCTCGGGGAGCTGGCTGCCGCAGCGGCCGCCCAGCTCGAGTCCACCCGCGAGGAGGCGGCAGGCGAGATCGTCATCGGCGAGCTGCCGGTGGTCTCCGGCGACCGGGCCCTGCTGCAGGCCCTGCTGGTGAACCTGCTGGGCAACGGGCTGAAGTTCCACCGCGCCGACGTGCCACCGGTCGTCCGCCTGGAGTGCAGGCGGGACGGCGACTTCTGGGAGATCACCGTCAGCGACAACGGCATCGGCATCGAACCCGAGTACTCCGACAAGGTGTTCGTGATCTTCCAGCGGCTGCACGGCCGTGACGTCTATCCAGGAACCGGCATAGGGCTGGCGCTCGCGAAGAAGATCGTCGAGTTCCACGGCGGCCGGATCGGTCTCGTCGAGACCCCCGGCCCCGGCGCCACCGTCCGGTTCACCCTTCCCGTGCCTCCTGAGGAGACCCACGAGTGACCGACCCCCAACCCCGGATCATCAACGTGCTGCTGGTCGAGGACGACCCCGGCGACGTGCTGATGACCCGCGAGGCCTTCGAGGAGTACCTGCACAACCGGCTCGACGTGGTGACGGACGGCGCGGCGGCGCTGGCCTACCTGCGACGCGAGGAGCCCTACACCGACGCGCCCCGCCCGGACCTGGTCCTGCTCGACCTGAACCTGCCCCGCCGCGACGGGCGTGAGGTGCTGCAGGAGGTGAAGGCGGACGAGGACCTGCGCCACATCCCGGTGATCGTGCTGACCACCTCCCAGGCGGAGGAGGACGTACTGCGCAGCTACCAGCTCCACGCCAACGCCTACGTCACCAAACCGGTCGACTTCGACGGCTTCATCGAGGCCATCAAGCAGATCGACCACTTCTTCGTGAGCGTGGTCAAGCTCCCGACGGGGAGCTGACGAGAGAGCGCGTGATCGACCCGACGTAACCGTCGGGGCGGACCAGCACCGCGGTGCCGTCCGCCACGTCGTACGCGCTGAACGCGTGCCCCTCGGCGTCCACCACCGCCGGGCCGGTCGCGTGTTCGCCGGGGCGGAGCACGGGGTGCACCGGCACCCCGGGCTCCGCCACCGTCGTATCGGTCGCGGTGCGGCCGAAGGCGAGCACTGTCGCGTGCGGGCCTCGGAACAGGTCGAACAGCCGGATCGCCCGGCCGTCCGCGTCGACCACCGGTGCGTCGGGAGCCCGGTCGCCCGCCCTCAGCCGGCCGGTCGCGGTACGCGTGTCGCGAGACAGCGGGCTGTCCCGGTACCCGACGTCGAACTGGTGGGTCTCGGCGCCACGACGGTGCGCGTCGGCGTCGCCCGCGACGTGCTTGCGCAGCAACGCGGTGCTGATGCCCAGCACTCTGGCCGCGACGGGCAGACGCTCGGCTTCGTAGGAGTCGAGCAGCGCGACGGCCTCCGCCTCGGGACCGGTGAGCGCCGCGGCCAGCTTCCAACCGAGGTTGTAGGCGTCCTGGACACCTGTGTTGAGGCCCTGCCCGCCGGTGGGCGGGTGCGCGTGGGCAGCGTCGCCTGCGAGGAACACCCTGCCGTCCCGGAACCGGCGCGCCAGCCGCACGTTCGGCCGCCACACGGTGGTCCAGGCCGGCTCCCGCAGCTGCGGGGCCGAGCCCGGGCAGTACCGGTCGAGCACGGCCTGCAGCGTGGCGAGTGACGGTTCGGTGTCGGACGCGTCGAGCGGGCAGGCGAACTGGAAGAAGTCACCACTCGGCAGCGGGGTGAGCGCGACGCCGCGCCGCATGTCGTCCTCGGCGGCGAACCAGTAGCCACTGTCATGGTCGAGACCATCGGCCCGGACGTCACCGAGCAGCATGCGGATCGACTCGTCGGTGCTGCCCTCGAACGGGATGCCCAGCGTCCTGCGGACGGTGCTCGCTCCGCCGTCGGCCCCCACCAGGTAGCCGGCCCGCGCGGTCTCCTGCGCGCCGTGCCGCCGGAGGGTGGCCGTCACGCCGCTCTCGTCCTGGGTGAACGTGACGAGTTCGGTGGCGAGTTCGACGCGCACGCCCAGCCCGGCGAGCCGGTCGCGGAGGATGGCCTCGGTGCGGTCCTGCCCGAGCATCCACGGGTTCGGGTGCGGCACGTCCGGTGTGGGCTCCTGCCGATCGCTCATCCGCCTCTCGCCGAGGAAGCGCCCGCCCGCGTACGCCCGCATCGACGCCTGCGGGGACCCGGCTGCCAGCACCGCGTCGAGCACACCGAGGTCGTCGAAGACCTCAAGGGTGCGCGGCTGCAACCCGTCGCCGCGCGAGCCGACGGCTGCCGTGGCGGCCCGCTCGAGGACCCGGACGCCGACGCCGCGACGGGCCAGCTCGATGGCGAGGGTCAGACCGGTGGGTCCGGCTCCGGCGATCAGGACCTGTGTGTCCACGACATCTCCGTAAGTGAATTTGAATTCAGTGAATCTTTGTTCAGTTTGATCCGCTGCTAGCGTCCGCGTCAAGGAGGTGGGCGATGGGCCGGCCGGTGAGCACGGTCACGGGCCGCAAGGCGAAGGCGGCCGAGACGGAGGCGGCGTTGAAGGCGGCGGCCAAGCGGGTCTTCGCCGAGCGCGGCTACGTCAACACGAAGATCACCGACATCACGGCCGAGGCCGGACGCGCGGCCGGGTCGTTCTACAACCACTTCACGAGCAAGGACGAGCTGCTCGCCGCCTTGCTGAAGGACATGCTGGCCGAGGGCGACGAGGCCGCGGAGCAACCGGCGCACAACCCCGACTTCACCGACCGGGAGGCCGTGCGCTGGCACGTGGCGGCGTACTGGGCGTTCTACCGGCGGCACATCCCCGAGATGGTGGCGCTGCGGCAGGCCGCGATGGCGAACCCGGAGTTCGGCCTGCGGTTGCAGGAGATCCTCGCTACCGACGGCGCGCACATGGCCGGGCACTTCGAGCACGTGACGGCCGCAGGCATTCCGCTGCCCGGCGATCCACGGCTCGTGGTGTCGGCGTTCCAGAGCCTGCTCGACCAGTTCGCCTACACGTGGCTGGTGGCAGGCGGCGACGGCACGGGCCGGCATGTCGGCGACGACGAGGCGATCGACGTGCTGACCGACTTCATCCACCGCGGGATCGCCGGTACGCCACCCGCGAACCAGGAGCGGTGAGGCTGCCCGCCGCCCTTACGTACGCTTGAACGGTGACGTCCGCCGCCACCGCGCAGCACACCGACACCGTCCAGAACGCCGCCGACAGCCCCGACCACCCGCAGCCCTACCGTGAGCTCGGGCTGAAGGACGACGAGTACGCGCGCATCCGGGAGATCCTGGGCCGTCGGCCCACCGATGCCGAGCTGGCGATGTACGCCGTCATGTGGAGCGAGCACTGCTCCTACAAGTCCTCGAAGGTGCACCTCGCCTACTTCAGCGAGACCACCACCGACGAGATGCGCAAGCGGATGCTCGCGGGGATCGGCGAGAACGCCGGCGTGGTCGACATCGGGGACGGGTGGGCCGTCACGTTCAAGGTCGAGTCGCACAACCACCCGTCGTACGTCGAGCCCTATCAGGGGGCGGCCACGGGCGTGGGCGGGATCGTGCGCGACATCATGGCGATGGGCGCGCGCCCGGTCGCCGTCGCCGACCCGTTGCGCTTCGGTCCGGCCGACGCACCCGACACGGCCCGCGTGCTGCCCGGCGTGGTCGCGGGCGTCGGCGGCTACGGCAACTCGCTCGGCCTGCCGAACATCGGCGGCGAGGTCGTGTTCGACGAGGGCTACCTCGGCAACCCGCTCGTCAACGCGCTCTGCATCGGGGCGATGCGCACCGAGGACCTGCACCTCGCGTTCGCCTCCGGTACGGGCAACAAGATCATCCTGTTCGGCGCGCGCACGGGCCTGGACGGCATCGGCGGCGTGTCGGTGCTCGCCAGCGAGACGTTCTCCGGCGACGACGAGTCGGCGACCGGACGCAAGAAGCTCCCGTCGGTGCAGGTGGGCGACCCCTTCATGGAGAAGGTGCTCATCGAGTGCTGCCTGGAGCTCTTCCACGCCGGCCTGGTGGTCGGCATCCAGGACCTCGGTGGCGCGGGCCTCTCCTGTGCCACGTCGGAGCTGGCCAGCGCGGGTGACGGCGGGATGCACGTCGACCTGGACGCGGTGCCGCTGCGGGCCACCGGCATGACGCCCGCCGAGATCCTCTCCAGCGAGTCGCAGGAGCGCATGTGCGCCGTCGTGCGGCCGCAGGACGTCGACGCGTTCATGGCCGTGTGCCACAAGTGGGACGTGCTCGCGAGCGTCATCGGCGAGGTCACCGACGGCGACCGGCTCGTGATCGACTGGCACGGCGAGACCGTGGTGGACGTGCCGCCGCGCACCGTGGCCCACGACGGACCGGTCTACCGGCGTCCGGTGCAGCGCTCGACCGTCCAGGACGCACTCGTCGCCGACGCCCCGGACCGGCTGCGCCGGCCGACCTCGCCTGACGAGCTGCGCGCGGAGATCCTTCGGATGGCGGCGAGCCCCAACCTGTGCAGCCGCGGATGGGTCACCGACCAGTACGACCGCTACGTGCGCGGCAACACCGCCTCCGCCCAGCCTGCCGACGCCGGGATGGTGCGCATCGACGAGGAGACCGGGCGTGGGGTGGCCGTCGCCACCGACTGCAACGCGCGGTTCGTCGCGCTGGATCCGTACGCCGGTGCCCAGCTCGCGCTGGCCGAGGCGTACCGCAACGTGGCGACGAGCGGTGCTGTGCCGCTGGCCGTCACGAACTGCCTGAACTTCGGCTCGCCGGAAGACCCGCACGTGATGTGGCAGTTCCAGCAGGCCGTGCGCGGGCTCGCCGACGGTTGCGTCGCGCTGGGCCTGCCGGTCACCGGTGGCAACGTCAGCTTCTACAACCAGACCGGCGAGCGGGCGATTCTGCCCACCCCGGTGGTCGGCGTTCTCGGAGTGATCGACGACGTGGCCCGCCGCGTCCGGTCGGGGTTCACGCGCGAGGGCGACACGGTGCTGCTGCTCGGCGACACCCGCGACGAGCTCGGCGGCAGCGAGTGGGCCAACGTCGTGCACGGTCATCTGGGCGGGCGTCCCCCGGCAGTCGACCTCGCGGCCGAGCAGCGCCTCGCGGGACTGCTTGCAGGCGCAGCGGACGAAGGGCTGCTCAGCGGTGCGCACGACCTCTCCGACGGTGGTCTCGCCCAGGCCCTCGTCGAGGCGTGCCTCGCCGGGGACCAGGGTGCCGCCGTCGAGCTGCCGTCGACCCTCGACCCGTTCGTCGCGCTCTTCTCGGAGTCGGCGGGTCGGGTGCTCGTGACCGCCGCTCCCGAGCAGGTTGACCGGATCCGGACGCTGGCGGCCGATGCCGGTGTGCCGGTCACCACACTGGGCGCCACGGGCGGTACCGCGCTGGCCGTTGCCGGCCTTCCTGACCTGGCCCTGTCCGAGCTGCGCACGGCCTGGGAGGCGACCCTGCCGGGTCTCTTCGGCTGACCGGGGACCTGCCCGCATCACAGGACGGCCACGTTGCGGCAATGTCATTGCGTAAAAGTGACTTTGCTGCAAGGGGCATTCGGCGGGATAGGTTCGCGGCATGCCGGAGGAGATCGACGACGGCGCGCTCCGAGCCGTGCTGGATTGGCTCGACGGGGGTGCACCACCGGAGCGGGCCGTGCTGCGTGCTGCGGTGAAGGAGAGCCTCACCGCGGTCGCTACCGCGGCGCCCGGGCGTAGCGTGGAGGTCCGCGTACCGCCACTCGGAGCAGTGCAGTGCATCGCCGGGCCCAGACATGGACGAGGCAACCCGCCCAACGTCGTCGAGACCGATCCCCGCACTTGGCTGTCGCTCGTGACCGGGAGGCTGACGTGGGAGCAGGCTCTGCAATCCGGAACTCTGCACGCGTCCGGGTCCAGGAGCAGCGAGATCGCATGTTTGCTCCCCCTCTCCTGACCGGGTGTAACACCGCCCTCCCGCTGGGTGAATGCCAACACATGGTGGTGGCGCAAACACAGCCTGATACGGAGAATTGTCCGATCACGGCCAGTGCGGACCGAATGGGCGACGGGAGGTGGCCGCGTGGTGGCACCGCGCAGCCTTCCTGACGCAACCGCTCCCCAGTTCGGCCAGGGTGCGCGAACGGACGCCTACGACCGCGGCCGGATAGACCAGCTCGCCGCCCAGTGGGCGGAGCTCGGGCCGGCTGGTGACCCCGGGGTGGCCGCTCATCTGGCCACGCTGCTGCGCAGGCTGGCGGCCACATTGCGCGCTGAGCCGTTCTGGCCGCTTGCCGCCAGGGAGATCGGGGCGGAGCTGCTCACCACCGGGCTCTGTGGTGCGCCGGACCGGCCGGTCTACGTCGAGGACGTGGTGGCCCCCAGCCTCCGTCTGCTGCGGGAGAAGGCGGCAGCGGCGATCGGCGTGCCCGGGGCCGAGGGTGAACGGCGTCTCGTCGACGTGCTCGACGAACTCCTCGCCGGAGTCATCGGCTCTCTGCAGGAACGTGCCGGCGTCGTCCGCAACGGCGCCCACCGGAACGGCAGCGAGATCAACGGCACCGGGGTCAACGGCACCGGGGTCAACGGCAGCGAGGTCAACGGCACCGAGATCAACGGTGCGGGCAGAAACGGTTCGGCGACGGTCGGTATCCACGCCGACGAGGAGACGAACCCGGAGCACAGCTCCACATCGGCCCGGATCGCGGCCGTCACGGCCCGGCACGTCCACGCGGTGTACGAACAGTCGGCGTTCGGCATGGCGATCATCGGGCTGGACGGTCTCGTCCTCGACATGAACGCGGCCCTGTTCCGCATGTACGGGCAGGACGGGCCGCTGGACCAGCCGCGGCCGGTGTCCGACTTCGTCCATCCCGACGACGTGCTCGACGTCGTCGAGCGCTTCCAGCGCCTCGTCAACGGCACCCCGGGCGCCGTGCGGATGGAGATGCGGCTCGTTCGTCCCGATTCCGAGGTGGTCTGGGTCCACGTCACCGCCTCGCCCATCCTCGACGACGCCGGGAGCCCGTCGCATCTGGTGGCCGTGGTCGAGGACGTCTCCGACCGGCACCGGCTGCGCTCCTGGCTCCAGGACGTCTCCTACCAGGACCAGCTCACCCGGCTGCCGAACCGCACCGTCACCGAGCAATGGCTGAACCGCGCCTTCGCCGAAGACGGTCCCGAGCGGGTGGGGATCTGCGTCCTGCTCATCGACGACTTCCACACGGTCGGCGACGACCTGGGCGAGCAGACCGGTGACCGGCTCCTTCTCGCCGTGGCCGGCCGGTTGCAGCTGGCCGCCGACTGCCATCTCGTCACGAGGATCGGGGCGGACGAGTTCGCCGTGCTGGTGGCCGGTCCGGAGAACTGCGCCGACGTCGGACGGCTCGCCGATCGGCTGCAGGCCGCACTGGCGATCCCGTTCAACATCGACGGGCACACCCTGGTGGTCTCGGCCAGCATCGGAGTGGCCGAGTCGCCGACCGAGGGCGGATCTGCCGCAGAGCTCCTCCGCGGCGCCGACGTCGCCCGCTCGTGGGCGAAGGCGCTCGGGGGCGGGCGCAGGGTGGTGTTCGACCCGGAGCGAGACGCCACCGAGTCGGCCCGGTTCGCGCTCCTGTCCGGGCTCCGTGGCGCGATCGAGCGGGGGGAGTTCCGGCTGGCGTTCCAGCCGCTCGTCCAACTAGCCGACGGCCGGGTGCGCGGGGCGGAGGCACTGGTCCGTTGGCAGCATCCCGAGCAGGGCCTCATCGGGCCCAACCGGTTCATCGAGCTGGCCGAGCACAGCGGCGCCATCGTCCCGCTCGGCCGATGGGTGCTCGAGGAGGCGTGCGGTCAGGCGGCGAGCTGGTGGCGTGACCTCGGCCCCGACGCGCCGTTCGTGAGCGTCAACGTCTCGCCGCTGCAGCTGGCCGAGCCAGGGTGGGTCCACGCCGTCACCAGCGCGCTCCACTCCAGCGGCCTGCCTCCTGGGCTGTTGCAGCTGGAGATCACCGAGCAGGCCGTGCTGGGGGACGAGGACGTCGCCCTCGATGCGCTCAACGCGCTGCGGGCGGCGGGCGTCCGGCTGGCGCTCGACGACTTCGGCACCGGCTACTCGAGCCTCGCCTGGCTCCGCAGGCTCCCGGTCCACGCGCTCAAGATCGACGGCTCGTTCATCGACGGGCTGCGCAACCCGTCGGCCGATCCCACCGACTCCTCGATCGTTCGTGCCTTGGTCGAAATGGCCCACGCACTGGGCCTTGAGGTGACCGCCGAGTGGGTCGAGACGGCGGTGCAGGCCGAACGGCTCGCCGAGCTCGGCTGCGATATCGGGCAGGGCAGATGGTTCGGTGATGCCGGTCCCGGAGTGTGGGTGCCTGAGCTCCTTCGGCGTAGCATCGGGCATTGAGTCGTCGTCTGCGCAAGGAGCGTGTTGTGCCGAGTTCCCCCCGGAACGAGCACCCGACCGAACGCAATCCTCACCCCACCCAGGCCGACGGCGCTGCCCCCGACGCCATCGCGCTCGACCCCCCTCCCCGCGAGGAGTGCGGCGTCTTCGGTGTGTGGGCGCCCGGTGAGGATGTCGCCAACCTGACCTACTACGGCCTCTACGCGCTGCAGCACCGTGGCCAGGAGGCCGCCGGCATCGCCGTGTCCGACGGCCATCGCATGGTCGTGTTCAAGGACCTCGGGCTCGTCAGCCAGGTGTTCGACGAGCAGGTGCTGTCGTCGCTCAAGGGGCACCTGGCGGTCGGCCACTGCCGTTACTCCACCACCGGCTCCACCACCTGGGAGAACGCCCAGCCCACCTTCCGCACCACCGCCACCGGCAGCGGCATCGCCCTGGGGCACAACGGCAACCTCGTCAACACCGCCGAGCTGCGCGACGAGGTGGCCGCGTTGCGTGACTCCGCTGCCAAGCCGGACCGCACGGGCATCCGGTCCAGCACCGACTCGGACATCATGACCGAGCTGCTCGCCGCCACCGCCGCTGACACGGGTGTCGAGGAAGCTGCCATGCGGCTCCTGCCTCGGGTCCGGGGCGCCTTCTCCGTGGTGTTCGCCGACGAGCAGACGCTCTACGCCGCCCGCGACCCCCACGGCGTCCGCCCGCTGGTGCTCGGCCGCCTGGAGCGCGGCTGGGTGGTGGCCAGCGAGACCGCGGCACTGGACATCGTCGGTGCATCGATCGTGCGCGAGGTCGAGCCGGGCGAGCTGCTGGCCATCGACGCCGACGGGATGCGCAGCTCCCGGTTCGCGGCCCCCGAGCCCAAGGGCTGCGTGTTCGAGTACGTCTACCTGGCCCGGCCCGACACCACGATCTCCGGCCGTTCCGTGCACGCGGCCCGGGTGGAGATCGGCCGGCGTCTCGCAGCCGAGCATCCCGTCGATGCCGATCTGGTGATCCCCGTACCGGAGTCGGGCACCCCGGCCGCGATCGGCTACGCGCAGGGCTCGGGCATCCCGTACGGGCAGGGCCTGGTGAAGAACGCCTACGTGGGGCGCACCTTCATCCAGCCCAGCCAGACCATCCGTCAGCTCGGCATCCGGCTCAAGCTCAACCCGCTGCGCGACGTCATCCGGGGCAAGCGGCTCGTGGTCGTCGACGACTCGATCGTGCGCGGCAACACCCAGCGTGCGCTGGTGCGCATGCTGCGCGAGGCGGGCGCGCTCGAGGTTCACGTGCGGATCGCCTCACCGCCGGTGCGCTGGCCGTGCTTCTACGGCATCGACTTCGCCACCAGGGCCGAACTGGTGGCGGGTGCGCTGGACACCGAGGGTGTCCGCCGCTCGATCGGCTCCGACAGCTTGGGCTACGTCTCGCTGGAGGGCCTGATCGCCGCCAGCGAGCAGCCGCGCACCCGGCTCTGCTCGGCCTGCTTCGACGGCGAGTACCCGATCCCGCTGCCCGAGGAGGCGCGGCTCGGCAAGCATCTGCTGGAGAAGCTGGTGCCGCCGGTGCTCGACGACGGGGTCGACGAGAAGGTGTCCGGTGTCGCTTCGGGCGATGCCGGCCCGCTGTCGGTCGGCTACGGTGCCGCCGACGCACTGCGCCGTCCCTGACCCACACCTCCATCCGACCTGTATCCGGGGCGCTTCAGCCGGCCCCCAGTCACGCCAGGAGCGTTGCGACGATGCCGCCGACCATCTCGGGAGCCGACGGACCGAGAGCCAGCTATGCCGGAGCCGGCGTCGACATCGACGCAGGTGAACGTGCGGTCGAGGCGTTGCGCCCGTTCGCCGAGAAGGCGAGCAGGCCGGAGGTCATGGGCGGTATCGGCGGCTTCGCGGGGCTGTTCGCGCTGAAGATGGGTCGCTACACCGAACCGGTGCTCGCGGCGTCCACCGACGGTGTTGGCACCAAGATCGCCATTGCGCAGGCGCTCGACAAGCACGACACGATCGGGCTCGACCTCGTGGCGATGGTGGTCGACGACCTCGTCGTGTGCGGGGCCGAACCGCTGTTCCTGCAGGACTACATCGCGGTCGGTCGCCTCGTGCCCGACCAGGTCGCCACCATCGTCAAGGGCATCGCCGAGGGGTGTCAGCAGGCAGGCTGTGCGCTGCTGGGCGGGGAGACCGCCGAGCATCCCGGGCTGATGGAGGACGGCAGCTACGACATCTCCGCCACCGGCGTCGGGATCGTCGAGGCCGACGCGATGCTGCGGCCCGACCGGGTGCGCCCGGGCGACGTGCTCCTGGCGATGGGCTCGTCCGGCCTGCACTCCAACGGCTTCTCGCTGGCCCGCCACGTGCTGCTGGAGATCGCCCGGATGCCGCTGGCCGGGCACGTCGAGGAGTTCGGGCACACCCTCGGCGAGGAGCTTCTCGTCCCCACCAGGATCTACGCCCGCGACTGCCTCGCACTGGCCGCCGAGACCGGTGTGCGCACCTTCGCCCACATCACCGGCGGAGGGCTGGCCCGCAACCTCGCGCGCGTGCTCCCGGCCGGGCTCGAAGCAGTGGTGGAGCGCGGCACCTGGACGCCGGCACCGGTGTTCAAGCTGATCGCCTCCCGCGGCCGGGTCGACCGCGCGGAGATGGAGAAGACGTTCAACATGGGCGTCGGGATGGTCGCGGTGGTGCCGGCCGACGACGTCGACCGCGCTCTGGCCGTGCTCACCGCCCGGCATGTTCCCGCGTGGGTGCTGGGTGAGGTGCGACGTGCGGGTGCCGAGGCGCCTGTCGACGGCCCGGTGCACCTCAAGGGAGACCACCCCCGCTTCTGACGCCCGCGCCGACCGGCTCGGGCCGCCGGTCCTGCGCAGGAACATGCACGCCACGAGTGGCCGCCGGGATCGGCTCGCGGAGCATCGGCGGGTGCAAGGCCGTGGCGTCTCCGCGCCGGAACAGCTGACCGGGACGGCCGCGGCCGGTGCGTACCTTCTCGCCGGTGGGCAGCAGGAAGCCCGGCGTGGAGGTGACCTTCCGCTGGAAGTTGCGCGGGTCGATCGTGGTGTCCCACACCGCCTCGTACACGCGCCGTAGCTGCGACACCGTGAACTCCGGTGGGCAGAAGGACGTGGCCAGCGTCGAGTACTCGAGCTTCGCCCGGGCCCGCTCGACGCCGTCGGCGAGGATCCGCGCGTGGTCGAACGCGAGTGGCCCGACGTCGCGGACGGCGTGCCACGCCCCGAACCCGTCCGCAGGCCCGGCTAGGCCGGGGAGGAGCGCGAGGTGACCGACGGTCAGCACCCGGCCGCGCGGGTCGCGGTCGGGGCCGGCATAGCTGCCGAGCTGCTCGAGGTGGTGGTGGTCGACGGTCAGACCGGTCTCCTCCATCAGCTCGCGGGTGGCGGCGTCGAGGAGGTCCTCGTGTGGTCGCACGAATCCACCCGGCAGCGCTGGTTCATCGAGGAACGGCGGTGCCGGACGTTGCACGAGCAGCACACAGAGCCGGTCGTCGCGCACGGTGAGCACCACCAGGTCGACCGCTACCGCGAAAAGGTTGCCACGCATCGGATCTCACCCTGACGAGGAGATGGGCAGATGATCGAACGGGCAGACGCTACAGGTGGACCCGTAGCGCACGAACGGACGACCTTGCCCTATCAAGCTGATGTATTGACAAGTGAGCTTGGACACAGACATTCGGCGCCGGCGCCTCCCTGCTGATCTGGTTCGACCCCCAGCCGGAGCGTGGGGATCGTCGTACTCATCACCACCTTGTCGATCGTCTTCGGCCGCCGGTTCGTTCCAGGAGGCGCGCCGTCGTACTCTCGGGAACTCGAGAACGACTGCCGTGTTCTCGATGTGGCCGCGCGGCGCGGGCCCCGCTCCCACGGCCTGACCAGCGCGGCCGACACCCCGGCCGCTGATCGTCACGGACGTGCGGTGCGGTGTGTGATCCGTGCGCCGACCACGTCGCCCGTGGCAGAGCGGGACGACGCCGATGACGGAGCCACGGCGCAATGCGCGATGGATCGGCGCTCCCCGGCGTCTGGTGGAGAAGGCGGTCCGCAGGGTCCGGGAGAGTGGTCGCTCAGCATTGGCGCGGGCAGCGCGCCTGACCGGCGCGGCGGTGGCGGCTTTCGTGGCCGCTCAGCTGCTGGGCATGCGGGACCCGCCGCCCCTGATCGCGGCCCTCACGGCCCTCATCGTCGTGCAGGTGACCTTGACCAGCACGCTGATCAGCAGCCTGCAACGGGTGCTCAGCGTGGTGGTCGGTGTGAGTCTGGCTCTGCTCTTCGTCTCGGTGGTCGGGCTGACGTGGTGGAGCCTCGGCGCGATCGTGTCGGTCTCGATCATCATGGGCCAGCTGCTGCGGCTGGGACCGCAGCTCATCGAGGTGCCGATCAGCGCGATGCTCGTGCTTGCGGTCGGCTACTCCGCCGGGGCCGAGAACGCCGCCGTCGACCGCACGCTGGAGACGCTCATCGGCTCGGCCGTGGGCGTCCTCGTGAACATCTGCTTCCCGCCCGCTGTGAAGGTGCGTTCGGCCGCGTCGGCCGTCCTGCGCCTCGCCGAGGAGATCGCCGGGTTGCTCGAGAGGTCGGCGGAGGAGATGACGTCCTCGCTGTCCGTCGACGTCGCCGGTCGCTGGCTGGAGGACGCTCGCCGGCTCAACCGTCACGTACATCAGGTCGATGGGGCCCTGGAGCACGTGGAGGAGAGCCGTCAGCTCAACGTGCGGGCGGCGCTGGACACCCGCCC
Source organism: Pseudonocardia yunnanensis (assembly GCF_039534065.1). Lineage (NCBI taxonomy): Bacteria > Bacillati > Actinomycetota > Actinomycetes > Pseudonocardiales > Pseudonocardiaceae > Pseudonocardia > Pseudonocardia yunnanensis. Next base: position 36,342 of record NZ_BAAAUS010000023.1, read on the forward strand.
GAGTGCCCCCGCCCTGCGCAACGGGCTGGACGTCCTGGAGCGCTGCGCAGTGACGATCCGAGGCCTGTTCCGCAGCGCCTACGACACGGCGCGCACGGTCGAGTCCGACCGGGACCGTGTGGACCCGGATCGTGTGGAAGCTGAGGCCCGCCGGCTTTACGCCGACCTGCTGCGCAAACTGGCCGGTGTCGTGCGGAGCTTCGGGAGGCTGATCTGTGCCGAGTCGACGGGCCAGGGCCCGCACCAGAAGGAGAACGAACTCGCCGCTGCGTTGCAGCGCCTGCACGAGTGCCGCAGCCGCGCGGCCGAGCGGCTCCTGGCCGAACCGGGGAAGGATCGGGTGACGTGGGAACTGACCAGCGCCTTCACGCTGGCGGTTGACCGGATGCTGGCGGAGCTCGACGTCGTCGAGCACGCGCGGCTGCGGGAGGAACGCCGCCGCCAGGCGGCCCGTCGCCGCACCGCCCGCGCGATGGGCCGCCTCCGCGAGGGCGGCCGGGCGCTGAACCGCCCTCGCGTGAGACGTCCGACGGAGTGAACCACGGAGCCGTAGTGCTCCTGAGGGACCTCACTCACACCACTACGGCTCCACAATCCGTCAGCGCCGCAATTCCGCGAGCTGGACGGGGCGGTGTTCTCGCAGCGACAGGGCGGCGGCCTCGGCGATCCAGACCACCTCCAAGGCGTCGTCGACGGTGCAGGGGGACGGGCGCTCTCCCGCCACCACCTCGGCGAATGCGGCCAGCTCGGCGCGGAACGCCGCGGCGAGCCGATCCATGAAGAAGCCGTGCGGCGGGCCGCTCGGGAACGTCACGCCGGCTTCGGTCGAACGGAGCGGGAGTCCGTCGTCCAGCCCGGCGGCGACGCTGTCGGCCGAGCCGTGCAGCTCCAGCCGCACGTCGTACCCGCGGGGGTTGTAGCGGCTGTTCGAGACCAGGGCGAGGGTGGCGTCGTCGAGGGTCAGCACGGTCGCGGCCGTGTCGACGTCCCCGGCGTCGGCGATGAACTGCTCGCCCCGGTTCGAGCCGGTCGCGTACACCTCGACGACCTCCCGGCCGGTGACCCATCGGACGGCGTCGAAGTCGTGCACGGCGCAGTCGCGGAAGATCCCGCCCGAACCGGCGATGTAGGCAGGCGGCGGAGGCGCCGGGTCGAGCGTGGTCGAGCGCACGGTGTGCAGCCACCCGAGCTCGCCGCTCACCACCGCGGCGCGGGCCGCCAGGAATCCGGGGTCGAACCGGCGCGGGTACCCGACCTGCACGGCAACGCCGGTCGCCCGTACCCGCTCTGCCACGGCGAGGGCATCGGTGGCGGCTCGGGCGAGCGGCTTCTCGCAGAACGTCGGCACTCCGGCGTCGACCGCGGCGAGGAGCAGTTCGGGGTGGGCGTCGGTGGCCGCCGCGATCAGCACGCCGTCGACGCCGGCGGCGAGCAGCTTGGCGGGCGAGTCGACCGCCTCGGCGCCCACCCGTTCGGCGACCTCGGCCGTGACGGCGGGAACGGCGTCGGTGACGACGAGCGAGCCGACCCCGGGCAGCTCGCTGAGGGTCTGTGCATGGAACGCGCCGATCCGGCCGAGCCCGATCAACCCGAGGCGCAGTGATCCGTTCAATCCAGTCCTCCGAAGACGTTCTGGTCCCAGTCGATGACGGAGCCGGTGACGACGCCGCTGCGATCGGACAGCAGGAACACGATGAAGTCGGCGATCTCGTCAACCTGTCCGAGCCGGCCCATCGGCAGCCGCTCTCCGGCGCGTTCGCGCCAGTCGTCGCCGGCGGCGTGGAAGGTGCGCTGGGTGTCGTCCTCGCCCTCGGTGTCGGTCCAGCCGATGTCCAGGCCGTTGATCCGGATGCGGTCGAAGCGGTGGGCGTGCGCAGCGTTGCGGGTGAGCCCTGCCAGCCCTGCCTTCGCGGCGACGTAGGGGGCGAGATAGGGCTGTCCGCCGAGTTCCGATGTCGAGATGACGTTGACGATCGCGCCGGGCGCCGACCGGCCGAGCATGTCGCGCACAGCGGCCTGCATGGTGAAGAACGGCCCGCGCAGGTTGACGGCCACGTGCTGGTCGAACAGCTCGGGGGTGGTGTCGACCAGGGTGCCGCGCGATGTCAGCCCGGCCGCATTGACCAGGGCGTCCACCCGTCCGAACTCCGCGATCACCGTGGCGACCGACTCCTGCGCCTGCTCGACGTCGGCGACGTCGGCCTGGACGAACAGCGCCTGGCCTCCCGTCTCCCGGAGCTCGGCCACCAGCTTCTCGCCGGGCTCGCGGCGCCTGCCGGACACGGCCACCGACGCTCCTTCGCGGATGGCGGCCCGGGCAACGCCGGCCCCGACGCCCAGCGTGCCGCCGCTGACCAGCACGACCCGCTCGTCCAGCAGCCCCATCAGGCGGTCCTCCTGCGCTCGGACCAGGCCCACAGTTCGGCCCGGAAGGTGTCGTCGTCCCAGCCCTCGGCGACCGCCCGCCGGACGAGGTCGGCCTGGCTGGGCGGGGCGAGGCCGTCGACGGGCGGGTCACGGTCCAGGTTCGTCGGGAACGCGTAGCCCTCCGCCGCCGCGGCGATCGCGTTGCCGGTGGCGTCGGCCCCACGGCTGCGCAGAGTGGGGTAGAGCGCGAGGCACATCGCTTCCCGGTCCACGCTCTCCATCGCCCGCCCGAAGGCCGACGAGACCTGCAGCAGGTTGGCCATCCGCCGGACGTCGGCGGATCGGTTGTGCCCGGCGCCGTGGATCACCGCCGGGTTGAAGAACGCGGCGTCACCGGTCCGCAGCGGGAGCTGGACGTGGTGGGCCTCGAAGAACAAGCGGAAGTCCGGCAGGTTCGTGGCGAGATAGCCCGGCTCGTACTTCTGCGAGTGCGGGAGGTACAGGGTGGGCCCGCTCTCCACCGGCATGTCGGAATGGGCGACGGCGCCCTGCAGCGTGAGCACGGGGGAGAGCCGGTGCATGTGCGCCGGGTACTGCTCGATCGTCGTGCCCGGCAGGAAGCCGAGGTGGTAGTCGCGGTGGCCCACCTGTGCCGTGCCGCCCGGGTTGACCAGGTTGATCTGAGAGGTCATCTGGTAGCCGGGGCCCAGCCAGGCCTCTGCGATCAGTGCGAGCACGTCGTTCGCGTAGTAGTCGACGAACACCTCAGGGGCGCGCAGCGCGAGCTTCTCCAGGGCGTTCCACACGCGGTCGTTCGCGCCCGGGGGTGCGAAGTGGTCCCCTGCCACCGTTCCCGCCGCCCGTTGCCCGGCGATCAGCTCCTCGAACACCGCCGTGGCGCGGTCGACGATGCCGCGGTCCGGGTAGGCACCGCGGACGACCACGATCCCGGGCCCGTCGGTGAAGGCGTCGACCAGCTCGGAGCGGATGTCCCAGCGGCCGGCCTCGGTCGCGGCGGCGGTGCGGAGGCATGCTCCGTCGTAGACGACCACACCCTGCTCGACGGCGGCGGCGTGCGGGTAGTGGTCGGGGTCGGTGGGTTCGCCGAGGACGGCGGCGAGATCCTCGATCCGGCAGTCCTCGACGGTCAGCCGGCCTCGGGTGGCGTGCGTGGTCATGGGCATCCTCGTCCTCCTCGCGGGGGCGTCGGTGGTGGAGCCGGGTCAGGCGCGATCAGAGGCGGCTAGCAGGACCCGCGCCGCGAAGCGCAGTCCGTCGAGCCGGTCGAGCTCCCGGTCCTCGTGCTCGATGTTCACGGCCATGTCCGGGTCGATCTTCTCCAGCGCGGCGAGGAAGTCGCCCCAGAAGGCGACGTCGTGGCCGCGCCCGACGGCGACGAAGTCCCACGACGAGCTCGTCGGCCAGCGGCTGAGCGTGTAGCGGCCGCCGAGCGACACGGCTCCCGGCTCGTCGGGTTGCACGCGGCCGAACCGGTCGTCGAGCACCCCGTTGATCTTCGCGTGCTCGTTGATGCGGGTGTCCTTCGCCGCCGCGTTCTGGACGAGGCCGCCGAGCGCCCCCACAGCCGCGATCGGGTCGATCCCCTGCCAGAACAGGTGGCTGGGGTCCATCTCCGCGCCGACGTGCGTTGTGCTGATCTCCTCGGCGAGCCGCACCATCGTGGCCGGGTTGTAGACCAGGTTGTGTGGGTGCATCTCGACGCAGACGATGACGTCGGCGTCGGCGGCGCGCGCCTGGACCGTGCGCCAGTACGGCACGGCCACGTCGCTCCACTGGTGGTCGCGGGCGTCGAGGTAGGCGCTGTCCCACGGCAGCACGGTCCACGACGGCAGCTGCCCCTGCGGGTCGGCCGCCGGGAGCCCCGACATCGTGACGACCCGGCGGACGCCGAGCAGCGCGGCGAGCTCGATCGCGTCGAAGACGTCCTGGCCGTGCTTGTCGCGGACTTCGTGGTCCGGATGTAGGGGGTTGCCGTTGCAGTTGAGCGCGGTCAGCTCGATCCCGGCCGCGGCGAACTGGCCGAGGTACTCCTCGCGGGCGTCGTGGCTCGATCGGACGGCGGCGATCGGGAGGTGCGGCGCGGGCAGGAAGCCGCCGGAGTTGATCTCTGCGCCGTCCAGCCCCAGATCGCGCAGCACCCCCAATGCCTCGGTCAGCGGCTTGTCGTGCAGGCAGGCGGTGTAGGCACCGAGCTTCATCGGGCGATCCCCTCTAGAGATCCAGCACGAGACGAGGGCAGCGCGACCGGGAGACGCAGATCATCATGCAGTCGTTCACCGCCTGCTCCTCGTCGGTGAGCACGGAGTCGCGGTGCTCCGGCTCGCCCGCCAGCACCGCGGTCTCGCAGGTGCCGCACGTGCCCTCGCTGCACGAGGAGAGCACGCCCACCCCGGCCTCCTCGACGACATCGAGGATCGAGCGGTTCGGGGGAATCGTCAACGCGAGGCCGCTGCGGGCCAGCTCGACCTCGAAGGATCCGGCGAGCACGGGTTCGGCCACCGGCTTCGGTGAGAAGCGCTCCACCCGCAACGACCCTTCGGGCCAGCTCGCGCAGCGCTCCTCGACGGCGGCGAGCAGCGGCTCCGGCCCGCAGCAGTAGACGAGGGTGCCCGGACGGGGCGGATCGAGCAGGTTCGCGAGGTCGAGCAGCCCGGTCTCGTCCTGCGGACGCACCGTGACGCGCGGGTCGCCGCTCAGCTCGTCGAGAAACGCCATCGACGTCTGCGTCCGGCCGCCGTAGACCAGCTCCCACTCAGCGCCTGCGGCCTGCGCCGCGGCGACCATGGTGCGGAGCGGGGTGATGCCGATGCCGCCCGCGATGAACAGGTACCTCGGCGAGGGCAGGAGCGGGAAGTGGTTGCGCGGGCCTCGCACCTGCACGCGGGAACCGGGGTGCAGAGCGTCGTGGATGTGCGCCGAGCCTCCGCGTCCGGCGGGCTCGTGGAGCACGCCGAGTTGCCACTCGTAGCGGTCGGCGGGGTCGCCGCAGAGCGAGTACTGGCGCACCAGGGTGCCGTCGGGGCCCGGAATCAGCAGGTCGACGTGCGCGCCGGGCTCCCACGGGGGCAGCGTTCCGCCGCCGGCCTCGCGCAGCGTCAGGACCACGACACCCTCGGCCGCGACGTGGCGGCCGCCGACGACCGCGTCGAGCTCGTACTCGGGCGCGTCGCCCGCGGTTCGGGGCGCGAGGGTGACGTCCGTGGTCATGTCGCCCTCCCGGTCGGCGTGAACGAGATCGGCAGGTGGTCGAGCACGCGCATGTTCGGCGTGCTCCGGTACAGGCGCATGGGTCCGGAGATCGTGTAGTTGCCCAGGCGCGGGAGCGTGACCTCCAGGGCCACGCGGGCCTCCAGCCGGGCCAGCGGGGCGCCGAGACAACCGTGCAGGCCCTCGCCGAACGACATGTGCCGCTTCTGGGGACGGGTCACGTCGAAGCGGTCCGGGTTCTCGTACTGGCGATCGTCGCGGTTGGCGGAGCCGTAGACCAGGAACACGCGCTCGCCGGCGGGGATCGCGGTGTCGTGCAGGTGTACGTCCCGGGTGGTGGTCCGGCCTGCTACCTGCAGCGGCGCGTCGAAGCGCAGCGCCTCCTCCACGGCAGCGGGGACGAGCGACGGGTCGGCCAGCAGCAAGGAGCGTTGGTCCGGATTCAGGGCGAGCTCGCGGAAGGCCGTCGACAGCAGGGCCGCGGTGCTCTCCACACCGGCCATGAACAGCACGAACGCCAATCCGACGATCTCGGAGTCGCGATCGATCACCGGTGGGGCGAACGGCACTCCGCCGTGGTCGTCGACGGACGCCGTGACGAGCGTGCTGAGCAGGTCCTCACGCGGGTTGCGGCGCCGCTCCATGAGGATCTCGGCGAGGTAGTCCTTCGTGTTGTGCAACGCGTCCCAGGCGACGGGTGTGAGCCTCGGGTCGTCGTTCTCGCGGTCCTTGAGTCCGTGCGACCAGCGTTCGAGGTCGGCGCGGTCGGAGCCGGTGGTGGGCAGTCCGAGCACGTCGAAGAACACCGCGTAGGGGATGGGCCACGAGAGGTCCTGCGCGATGTCGGCCTCGCCGGCGTCGGCGAAGCGGTCGACGAGGCCGGTGACGACCCGCCGGACGTCGTCCTCCAGCTTCGCGATCGTCCGCGGCAGGAACGTCCGCTGCACGATCCGGCGGAGCTGGTCGTGGCGCGGGTTGTCGATGTCGGGCAGGAAGCCCGGTGCGCTCATGTCCTTCGCGGTGTCGTCGATGTCGATGCCCTCGAACGACAGGAAGGTCTCGTGGTCGCGGGCCGCGGCGCGGACGTCGTCGAAGCGGGAGAGGGCGTGGAAGCCCCACTTCTCGCTGACGTAGACCGGTGCGCTGTCGCGTAGGCGGCGATAGACCGGCCACGGGTCGGCCTTGAAGGCGGCGGAGTAGGGGTCATAGACGACCGGAGGGCTGAGCGTCGTCACCGCGGTCCTCCTCAAGGCGGTTCCGCTGCTTAAAGCGCTTTAACCACGAGTACTATGCGATCTGACACCAGGAGCTGTCAAGGGAGCGGGGGTCGTCCTGAGCGTCGCGAATTCGGGTCGCAGGCCCCGGTTGGAGGACGTCGCCGCCGCCGTCGGGGTGTCCACCGCATCGGTGTCGCTCGTGCTGCGCGGTGTTCCCGGACCGAGCGCGGAGACCCGCGAGCGGGTGCTGGAGGCTGCATCACGCCTGGGCTACCGGCCCGACCGCACCGCGAGCCTGCTGGCCCGCCGGCGCACGCACCTGCTCGGCGTGCCCGTCGTGCTGCGCGACGCTTTCCGCGCGGAGCTGGCCGAAGAGGTGCAGGTCGCCGCCGACGAGCGGGGCTACTCCGTTGCGCTCGGTGCCGTCATCCGGGTGCACGACGAGGCCCGCGTGGCCGAGACCCTGCTCGACCTGCGGTGCGAGGCCCTCCTGCTGCTCTCCCCTGAGGTCGACGCCGGCGTGCTCGCCGAGCTCGGGGGGCGGATCCCGATGGTGGTCGTGGGCCGCAACATCGAGCCGGCGGGTTTCGACGTGGTGCGTGTGGCCGACGACGAGGGCGTCGGGCAAGCCGTCGACCACCTGGTCGGGCTCGGGCACCGCCACATCGTGCACCTCGATGGTGCGGACGCCTCCATGGCCGTCGACCGGCGCGCGGGTTTCCTCGCCGGTGCCCGGCGCCACAGCCTCGACGCCGCGCAGGTGCTACCGGGCGGCTACGACGAGGCGGCGGGCGCCTCGGCCGCCCACCGCCTGCTCGCCGAGCCCACGCTGCCGACCGCGGTGGTCGCGGCGAACGACCGCAGCGCGATCGGCCTCCTCGACGTCTTCATCCGGGCAGGCGTGCAGGTGCCCGGCGATGTGTCGGTGGTGGGCTACGACGACGGCGCGCTTGCGCGGCTCGCCCACGTCGACCTCACGACGGTGAGCCAGGAGGCCGGCGCGCAGGCCGTGCACGCTGTGGAGGCTGCCGTTGAACGCCTGGAAGGCGACCGGGCCGCGCCCAGGGAGGTCGTGCTCTCGCCGCGGCTCGTCGTCCGCGGGACGACGGGACCGCCGCGTTCCGACTGATCCGCTCCCTGGGTAGGGACAGCCCTGCCTCAGAGATGCAGGACGACCCGGTGGGTTCGGGCGCCCCGGACTTCGAAGATCATGGACATGATTCTGGCTCAGCAGTCGAGGAGCGCCCCACCACGAGATGCCGTGGTGCTGGCCGAGGTGTCGAAGTCCTATCCGGGCCGAGCAGCGGTACGCGCGCTGGACCGGGTGACGGTGGGCTTCACCAGCGGATCGTTCACCGCCGTGATGGGTCCCTCGGGATCGGGGAAATCGACACTGTTGCACTGCGCGGCAGGCCTGGACCGGCCGAGCGAGGGGCGCGTGTTGCTGGCGGGCCACGACATCAGCGCGTTGCGCGAGCCGAAGCTCACCGTCGTCCGGCGCGCGCACGTGGGGTTCGTCTTCCAGTCGTTCAACCTCGTCGATGCGCTGTCGGTGTGGGACAACGTGCTGCTACCGCAGCGCCTCGCAGGAGTCCGGCCCGACGAGGCGTGGGCGCGCGAGGTGCTGGCGCGGGTCGGTCTCGCGGGACGGGAGAAGGCTCGGCCGGGCGAGCTGTCGGGTGGTCAGCAGCAGCGCGTGGCGCTGGCCAGGGCGCTCGCCGGGCGCCCCGAGGTGATCTTCGGCGACGAACCGACCGGTGCCCTTGATCTCTCCACGGGCCGCGAGGTGCTGGCGCTGCTGCGACGGTTCGTGGACGAGTTCGGAGCGACGGTCGTGATGGTGACGCATGACCCGGCCGCGGCGGCCTGGGCCGACCGCGTGGTGTTCCTCGCGGACGGCAGGCTCGCCGGAGACCTGATCGCACCCACGGCCGCGATGGTGTCGGCACGCATGGTGGAGCTGACCAGATGATCATCAAGCTGGCCGCCGGAACCGTGCGGCGTCGCAAGGCTGCCTTCGCCGGAACATTCCTCACCGCGTTCCTGGCCGTTGCACTGATCGCCGGCAGCGGCCTGCTTCTGTTCTCGGTGCTCACCGCGGGGCCCGGCGCAGACAGGTTCGCTGCCACCGACGCGGTCGTCGCCGGTGACCGGGCCGTGGTGCTGACCACCGAGCAGGCCAAGGGTGACGGCGAGGTCAAGGTCAAGACCAAGAGCGAGCGGCTGACCGGCGCGCCCGCCCTGTCCGATGAGCTCGTCGACACTGTTGCGGGGACGCCCGGAGTGGCCACGGCCGTGCCGGACGCAACGTTCCCGGTCGCGGTCGACGCCGGCGGGGTCCCGGTCCAGGCGCCGGACCGTGCGGCCGTGGTCGCGCACGGGTGGGCCTCAGCTGCGCTGACCCCCTACGAGCTGACCCAGGGCGCCCCGCCCGGGCCGGGTGGAGTCGTGCTCGACGCCGCGTTGGCCGACGGGCTGCGGATCGGCGAGACCGTCCGGGTGACCACCCGGACCGGCGCGCGGGACCTGCGTCTGGTGGGCGTGGCAGCACCGGCCACGGCCGGGGGTGTTCCAGGACAGGCCGCGGTATTCGTCGCCGACGTGCAGGTCGGCGAACTGTCAGGGCTGGCCGGGCCGACGGCGGTCGGTGTGCGGATGGCACCGGACGCGGACGCCGCGGCAGTGGTCGCCGGTCTCCGGCAGCGGATCGGGGACAGCGCTGCGGTCCATACCGGTGCCGACAAGGTCACGGCGGATCTGCCGGGTGCTGTGCCGGACTACATCGGGGCGATCTCGATCTTCGGGTTCGTCCTGGGGATCACCGGGTTCGCGGCGGTGTTCGTGCTCACCGGGACGGTGTCGCTCGCGGTGCGCCAGCGCTTGCGCGAGCTGGCCCTGCTCCGCACAGCGGGGGCGACTCCGCGCCAGCTGAGCCGCATGCTGGGCTCGGAGATCGCGATCGTGACCCTCGCGGCAGCTGTGCCGGCCCTGCCGGTCGGGGTCGTGGTGGCCCACCTCATCGCAGCGCGGTTCCGCGATCTCGGCGCCGTCCCGCCGCAGTTCGCCGTGACGCTGAACGCCATGGTGCTGATCGCCGCGGTCGTCGTCGGGATGCTCGTGACCCTGCTCGCCACGGCCGTGGCTGCCCGCCGGGCGGTCCGGATAGCGCCGACACAGGCATTGCGCGAGACCGCGACCGCTTCGGGCGGTGGCTGGGTCCTCCGGGTTGTCGTCGCAGCAGTGCTGGCCTCCGGCGCGGCGGCGGTGCTCGGCCTGGTTCCGCTTGGCGGTCCGTACGGCATGGGGATGGGGTTCGTGTCCTGCGCGCTGCTGCTCTGCGCCGTCGCCGCTCTCGGGCCGCTTGCGGTTGGCGGGGTGACGGCAGTGGTGTCGCGGGTTGTCGTAGTGAGCGGTGTGCTGGGCCGGATCGCCGCGGTGATGACCCGTGCGGAAAGTCGCCGGGTCGTGGGGGTGGCGATCCCGCTGACCCTCATGTTCGCGATCAACGCCACCATGCTGATCGATGGGGAGATCCTCACCAGGGTCACCGCCGACCAGCAGGCCGCTCGGACCGCATCGGCGACCGTCCGGGTCGCCGCCACGAACGCGCCAGGACTTCCGCTCGACGTCGCCGAGCAGGTGTCCGCGCTTCCGGCGGTGACCGGGTCGGCCGCCACCATCGGTACGCGCGTCATCGTCGATCTCGGGGGCAAGCCGGAGGACTACCCGGCGCAGGGCCTGCAGGTCTCGGGCGAGCAAGCGCTCGACCTCGGCGTCACGGCGGGGAGCCTGGAGAACCTGGGCAGCGACGGTCCGGATGGCGCGGTGGCAGTGAGCCGTCCGCTCGCCGAGGAGCGGGGCTGGCGGATCGGCGACCGGCCGGACTTCTGGCTGGCTGACGGCACACGGACGCCCCTGACCGTGGTCGCCGTCTACGAGAACTGGCGTGGCTTCGGCGAGCTGGTGCTACCGGCCGAGCTCGCCGCCCGGTACGATCCGCGTGGCCTCGTCGGCGCCCTCTACCTCCGAGGCGATTCCGGGGTGGCCGAGGCGGTCCACGCCGAGTGGCCTGCGCTCGCCGCGACGGACGCCCGTGATCCGCGGGGAGGCGCCGCCGATGTGCAGAACCAGCAGGCCGCGTGGGAGCTGATGGTCGTCATCTCGCTGGGGTTCACCGCGATCGCCGTGGTCAACACGTTCGCCATCGCGACCAGCGCACGCCGTCGCGAGTTCGCCGGGCTCCGGTTGATCGGCGCGACCGCCCCGCAGCTGCACCGGCTGCTCGGCCTGGAGGCGCTGGTCACCGTGGCGGTGGCACTGGTGATGGGCTGCCTGATCACCGGAGCCGTAGTGGGCACCTTCAGCATGGCGCAGGACGGGCAGTGGCGGCTGTTCGCTGACCCGCTGCGTTACCTGGCCATGGTGGGCGGCGTGGGGCTGCTCGGTCTCGTGGCCGCAGCCATGCCGGCGCGGCTGGTCGTCCGGCGCCGGTCGCTCCCCGGCCTGGCCTAGGTTCGCCCGGTGATCGTCCGCGCGGCCAGGGAACTGGCCCACCTGCTGGCCGGCGTGCTGATCGGACCCGCCACGTTCTTGTGGGCCCTGATCACCACGCTGGCCAGCGGCCTGTTGTCGGTGACCTACCTCGGTCCGCCCGTCTTCCTCGTCCTCACGTGGGTGACCCGGCGCCTCGCCGGACTGGAGCGGTGGCGGGCCACTGCTCTGCTGGGCAGGCCGGTGGTCGCTCCCTACGAGCCGGCGACCGGGGCGAACCCGTGGGCCCGCGGCCGTGCGTTGACCCGTGAGCCTGCCACGTGGCGGGACCTCACCTGGCTGGTGCTGCTTTTCCCGCTCGGGCTCGCCACCGGGATCCCCGGTGTCGTGGTCGCGGTCGTCGATCTCGGGATGATCTGCGCGCCCCTCTGGTTGTGGGCCGTGCCCAACCCGCACCTGCCCCTCGTCGTGGACGCGCTGTTCAACACCGTCCCGGGCCGCTTCGCGCTGACGGTCCTCGGTGTCGTGCTTGCCCTTCCCGCGCGGTGGCTGGTCGGCACACTGGCGAGGACGCAAGCCGAGCTCGCGGTGAAGCTGCTGGGGCAGGGCCCTCGGCAGCGCCTCGCCGACCGGGCCGCCGAGCTCACCGTCACCCGTCGCCGGGTGGTGGACGCGCAGGCCGCCGAGCTGCAGCGGATCGAGCGTGACCTGCACGACGGTGCACAGGCACGCATCGTGGCGGCGGGGATGACGTTGGCACTGGCCGAGCGCAAAATGCGCGTGGCCGGTCCGGGTGGTGACCCGGTGCGCGACGACCTCCTGACCGCCCGCCGGCAGCTCGACGACGCGCTCGCCGAGCTGCGCAGACTGGTCCGCGGGATCTACCCGCCGATCCTCACCGACCGGGGCCTCGTCGCGGCGCTGGGCGCGCTTGCAGGCGACGCACCGCTGCCGGTCGTGGTGCGTGCCGGCGACCTCGGCGAACTGGCACCCGCGGTGCAGGCGGCCGCCTACTTCGTTGTCGCCGAGGCACTGGCGAACATCACCAAGCACGCGACAGCCGACGAGTGCCTGGTGGAGGTGGTCCGCCGCGAGGACGTGCTGTCGGTGGAGGTCCGCGACGACGGCTGCGGCGGCGCCGACCCGTCCGGATCGGGGCTGACGGGCCTGCGTCGTCGGGTCGAGGCGCTGGACGGCAGGATGGTGATCACGAGTCCATCCGGCGGCCCGACCGTCGTCCGAGCGGAGTTGCCGTGCGAATCGTGATCGCCGAGGACCTGCTCCTGCTCCGGGACGGCCTGATCCGGATCCTCACCGACACCGGGCACACCGTCGTCGCGGCGGTGGACAACGCACCCGACCTCGAGAGCGCGGTGAAGGAACACCACCCTGATCTGTCCATCGTCGACGTCCGGCTGCCACCCGGGTTCCGGGACGAGGGTCTGCGGGCCGCGCTGTCGGTGCGCAAACGAGACCCGAGGGCGCCGATCCTGATCCTGTCCCAGTACGTCGAGCGCACCTACGCGGCCGAGCTGCTCGCCGACGGTAACGGCGCGGTCGGCTACCTGCTCAAGGACCGGGTCACCGCGCTGGACGAGTTCCTCGACGCGATCGAACGGGTCGCCGGGGGCGGCACGGTGATGGATCCGGAGGTCGTCCGGCAGCTGTTCGCTCGCAACAACCGCGACCAAGGCGTCGCGGCGCTCACCCCCCGTGAGCGGGAGGTGCTCGCACTCGTCGCGCAGGGATTGTCGAACTCGGCCATCTGCACCGAACTTGTGCTCGCTCCACCGTCGGTGGAGAAGCACATCACGAACATCCTGACCAAGTTGGACCTGCCGCCGGCCGACGACACCCATCGCCGGGTGCGGGCTGTCCTCGCGTACCTCAACCAGTGACCCGGCCAGGGTCGCCGACTACTCCGCGGAGCGTGTGGGGTCGATGCGCCCGGCGTCGCGCGAGCGCTTGAGCTCGCGTAGGTGCTCGGCGATGGCCACCTCCACGGCGGCACGGACCGCGGCGGGTGAGACGTCGGGGTCGATCGCTCGGGCCGCGGCCAGCGAGCGGGCCGAGACGGAAATGTTGATCACTTCGGTAGCTTTCCCGATGGCTGTTGTAGTAACGGGCACCGGCAGGCCCCGCGCTGTAACCCCCCGGCCATCGCCTGGGCGGGCACTGATGTGCCGCCGTTGGCCTAGGCCTCCGCAACAAGGTACGCCCTCCGTTCGACCGGTTGTCGCGGGTCCCGCACCCCGGCGGAGATCTCGCCCGGTTTGTGCCGTATGCGAGGAACGCGGCGAGGTGCGAGTACCGGTGGTCAGCGGCGGAGCAGGGTGTGCAGGTGGTCCAGGCTGGCTCGGACGTCGGTCAGCGGGCCTTCGCCGCGCGGCTCCTCGGTGAGGATCGTGTCCTGCTCGAGGACGTACCAACCGTCGTAGCCGTGCCCGCGCAGATGTCCGATGATCGCCTCGACGTCGACGTCACCCTGGCCGAGTGGGCGGTACATGCCCTGACCGACGGCCTCGGTGTAGGTGCGCCTGCCCGACTGCACCTGCCCGGCCAGGCGGGCGTCCACGTCCTTGAGATGGGTGTGGGCGATCCGGTGGGGCGCCTGGCGGGTGAGCTCGGCCGGATCGGTACCGCCGATGAGCAGATGGCCCGTGTCCAGGCACAGCGCGATCGAGGAGCCGTCGAGTACCCGCTGCACCTCCTCGCCGTTCTCGACCATCGTGCCGACGTGCGGGTGCAGCACCGCGCGAACGCCGTGCTCGGCGGCGAGATCCGTGAGCCGGTCCAGGTTGGTCAGCAGGGTGAGCCAGCCGGCGTCATCGAGGGTGGGGCGGGTGTCGTACCCGTCGAGACCGGAGACGGCCGAGAGCACCAGCACGTCCGACCCGGTCGCCGCGTAGGCCTGCAGCAGCTTCTCCACCTCGGGAACGGGGTCGTGGCCGGCCACGTGCAGCAACAGCGGCGTGAACCCGCCGACGGCGTGCAAGTGGTGGCGGGAGAGAACCTCGGCCATCGCGCCGGGCTCGGTCGGGAGGAAACCGTCGGGCCCCAGCTCCGTGGCGGCCATCCCCACGTCCCGCATCTCCGCGAGCACCCGCGAGGGTGGCAGCTGGTAACCCCACCCGGGCACCTCGCACACCCCCCAGGAGATGGGCGCCCCGGCGATCCTCTGGTCAGTCACTTCTGTGGTTCCTCCAGTTCGTACAGAACACCGTGGGGCGTCCGCTGTGGCTTCACGCCGACCGGGCGGCCCGACTCCCACGACCGTCGTGCCGCCCTGGCCAGGTCGAACGCGGCGAGCGCGTCGTGGCCCGTCACCCGGGGAGTGCCGCCATCGCGTACGCAGCGGCCGAACGCGTCGAGCTCGTCGGTGTAGGCCTCCGGGTAGCGCTCCTCGAAGTCGCGCGGCAGGTCGTGGGACGCGAGCCCGGGCGTGCGCCACTCGTAGTGGCGCCGCCCCGGCGCGTCGATCCGGACGGTCGCGGCGCTGCCCATCACCTCGGTGGAGCACTCGTAGCCGTACCGGGCCGAGCGGCTGTTGTCGATCACGCCGAGGGCGCCGTTCTCGAAGCGCAGCACGACGACGGCGGTGTCAATGTCGCCGAGCGCGGCGAACGCGGGGTCGGACGCCGCCCCGTGCGCGCTGACCTCCACGACCTCGCCGACCAGCCAGCGGGCCACGTCGAGGTCGTGCACGGTGACGTCGACGAAGAAGCCGCCCGAGCCGGTGAGGTACGCGGGCGGCGGGGAGGTCATGTCTCGCAACGACGTGCGGAACAGGGTGACCGCGCCCAGCTCGCCCGCCTGGATCCGCTGCGCGGCGGCCACCCAGTCGGGGTCGGAACGGCGGTGGAACCCCACCTGGAACAGCACGCCGGCCTGCGCGACGGCGTCGATCACGGCGAGCGTGGTGTCACGGTCCAGCGAGATCGGCTTCTCGCAGAAGATGTGCTTGCCCGCCGCGGCGGCGGCCACCGCCAGCTCCGCATGCGAGCCGGTGGAGGTGGCGATCGCCACGGCCTCGACATCCTCGTCGGCCAGCAGCTCGTCGAAGCTCGCCGTCCAGGGCACCTCGAGCTGTCCGGCGAGTTGCCGGGCGACCGCGGTGTCCGCGTCGTACAGGCACGCCAGGCGGGCCGAGGCGCAGCGCGACGCGAGGTTCCGCGCGTGGATCCGTCCCATCCGCCCGAGCCCGGCGAGCCCGACGCCGACGCGGCGGCTCATGCGCCGGTCACGGCGTGTCGGCCCAGGTACTCCTGCACCTTCTCCAGGTTGAAGCGCAGCGACTCGCGCGCCCGCTCCTCCCAGGCGAAGACGCACACCGTCGCGATCCCGTCGAACCCGACCTCGGCGAGTGTGGCGAAGAACAGGTCCCAGTCGACCTCGCCCTGCCCCACATCGAGATGCTGATGGATCCGTGCCGTCGACCCCGGCGGGTTCACGATGTAGCGCAGCCCGGACGAGCCGGTGTGGTCGAACGTGTCGGCGATGTGCAGCTGGGTGAGCAGCGGCCCGGCGTACCGCATGACGCCGGCGAGGTCGCCTCCCTGGTGGAACGTGTGCGGCGCGCAGTACAGGAACGAGACGAGCTCGTTGTCGATGCCGCGGATCAGGTCGACCGCGCCCCGCCCGTCCTCCATGAAGTCGTCGGGATGGGGCTCGAGCACGAGCCGCACGCCCTCCCGTTCGAAGATCGGGAGCAGTTCCTCCAGCGAGCGCCAGAACTGCGCCTCGCTCGCCGCCGCCTGCTCGGGGCGCCCGTTGAACTCGGAGTTCATGACGCCGCAGCCGAGGTCGACGGTGATCTGGATGGCCCGGCGCCAGTAGCGCACCGCGGCCTGCCGCTCGTCCTCGTCGGGGCCGGACCACTTGTAGAGCGGCAGCACCGAGGCGATCTCCACGCCGGCGCCTGCGAGCTCCTTGCGGAATGCGGCGATCGTCGCCCGGTCGGCCCGCGGGTGCACGAAGAACGGCAGGAAATCCTCTCGCGGGGACAGCTCGATGTGCTGGTAGCCGAGCTCCGCGACCAGCGCCGGCAGCTCCAGCAGCGGTGTCTTCCGCAGCATGTAGGGGTCGACCGCAAGTTTCACGGAGCGGGCTCCTTGTAGAGGTCCGGGCGCTGACGCAGCACCACCGGCACGCGGCCGCCGGAGTGCAGCGCAGCCAGGCCCGTCTCGCACCCGACCGTGGCCGCATAGCCGTCCCACGCGCTGGGACCGGTGGTGCCCCCGGCCGTGACGGCGTCGATCCAGGCCTGGAACTCGGTGTCGAACGCGCGGACGAAGCGCTCCCGCCAGTGGGCCGGCACGGGGCCGCTGACCCGTCCGGCGGTCTTGACCAGGGCGCCCGCGCTCTCCGACAGCTCGACGGTGCCGTCCTCGCAGACCACCTCGCCGCGGATGTCGTAGCCGAAGCCCGCGTTCACCATGGCCTCGACGTCCACGACCACGCCGCCCGCCATCTCCAGCAGCACGAGCAGCGGATCGTTGAAGCCGGCCGCGGCCTTGCTGCTCACCCGTGGCTTGAGCACGGTGATGGCGGCGATCTCGTCGTCGAACATCCACCGTGCGACGTCGATGTCGTGCACGGTGCTGTCGTTGATGATCATGTCGCTGGTGTAGTGCGACGGCACCGACGGGTTGCGGTGCGCGGCGTGCATCAGCAGCGGCAGCCCGATCTCGCCGCTGGTCACCACCTGCTTCATGGCCCGGTACTGCTCGTCGTAGCGCCGCATGAAGCCGACCATGACCATCCGCCGACCCGCCGCGACCTCGGCGTCGACGATCCGGGCGCAGGCCTCCTCGGTGGTCGCGAGGGGCTTCTCGCAGAAGACCTGCTTGCCCGCCTCGATGCAGGCCAGGACGTACTCCTCGTGCGTCGGGCCCCAGGACGTGACGACCACCGCGTCAACGTCCGGATCGGCGATGAGGTCCTGCCCGCTGGCGTGCAGCGCGGCGCGCGGGAGGTCGTCCGCGACCGTCCGCGCGCGGTCGAGATCCACGTCGGTGACCGCCGCGACCCGCGCCCCGGACAGGACGTGGGTGAGCCGTCTGATGTGGTCCTGCCCGATCATGCCCACGCCGATGACGCCGACGCCTAGAGTCACGTCGCTTCCTCTCCTGATGTGTGGAATGCGCTGGTCAGCGCTCGAGCTCGTGGGAGAGCTCGGCGAGCTCCTGCCCGCCCGCCATCTCCGCGGCGAGCTCGTCGAGGGTCACCTCGGCGCGTTTCTTGTCCAAGACGCAGCGACCGAGCTTCAGGATGCAGAAGTGGTCGCCCACCATGAACGCGTGATGCGGGTTGTGGGTGATGAACACGACGCCGAGGCCGGCGTCGCGAGCCGCCGCCGTGTACTTGAGCACCACACCCGACTGCTTGACGCCGAGCGCCGCCGTCGGCTCGTCGAGGATGAGCACGCGCGCGCCGAAGTACACGGCCCGCGCGATCGCGACGCACTGGCGCTGACCGCCCGACAACGTCCCGATGGGCTGGTTGATGTCCTTGACGTGGATGCCCATCTTCCCGAGCTCGGTGTCGGCGATCTCCCGCATCCCCTTGATGTCCAGCGGGGCGAGCGGGTATTTGCCCTTGCGGATCTCCGACCCCAGGAAGAAGTTCCGCCACACCTCCATCAGCCCGACGACGGCCAGGTCCTGGTAGACGGTGGCGATGCCGTGGTCGAGCGACTCGCGCGGTGAGGAGAAATGCATCACGGTGCCGTCGACCTTGACCACGCCCTCGGTGTGCGGGTGCAGCCCGGAGATGATCTTGATCAGCGTCGACTTCCCGGCGCCGTTGTCCCCGAGGACGCAGGTCACCTCGCCGGCGTTGACCGTCAGGTTGATGTCCTCCAGCGCCCGGATGGCTCCGTACGCCTTACCCACGCCTGCCATCTCGACGAGCGGGGTGCCCGCCTTCAGGTTCGCTGCCGCGTGCTCGGCGATCGTGTCGGTCATGGCCGCCCTCACTTCCTCGTCAGCGCGTAGTTCTTGACGTACAGGTTCACCAGCACGGCGAGCAGGAGCATCGCGCCGAGGAATGTGTAGAACCAGTTCGGATCGAACCCGGCGAAGACGATGCCCTGGGTCGTCATCCCGAAGATGAAGGCGCCGACTGCCGCGCCGATCACGGAGCCGTAACCACCAGTGAGCAGTGTGCCGCCCACGACCGCGGCGATGATGTAGATGAACTCGTTTCCGATTCCCAGGCCGGACTGCACCGACGAGAAGTTGAACAACAGGTGCATTCCGAGGAACCACCCCAGAACCGCGACCGCCATGAAGAGGCCGATCTTCACCTTTGCCACCGGCACACCCACCGCGCGGGCGCTTGCCGCGTTGCCACCGGAGGCGAAGATCCAGTTGCCGACGCGCGTCCGCAGCAGTACCCACGTCCCGATGGCGACGAACAGCAACCACCAGAGCACGGTGATCTTGACCGTCATGAAGCCGAGGTTGATGTCGGACGCGAAGATCGCGTGCGCCAGGCCGAAACCGTCCAGCTCCGAGATGTTGTCGCTGGCGACCGTGCCGGTCACGGCTTTCGTCACACCGAGGTTGACACCGCGGAGCATGAAGAACGTGGACAGGGTGATCAGGAAGCTCGGGATTCCCGTTCTGATCACCAGGTAGCCGTTGACGAACCCGATGGCCAGTGCGACCAGCAGGCTGATGAGCACACCTGCCCAGACGTTCAGGCTGAGCTGGTAGGTGATGAGGGCGGCCGTCAGTGCGCACGTCACCACGGAGACACCGGCCGAAAGGTCGAACTCACCGCCGATCATCAGCAGCGCCACACCCACCGCGACGATGCCGATCGTCGAACTCGCGTACAGGACGGTCGCGAAAGACGGAAACGTCCGGAATGGCGGGGCGATCGCGAAGAAGAAGATGAAGATGGCGATCGCCGCCGCCACCGCGCCGATCTCCGGGCGGGTGAGAATGCGCGCCATGAGCGACCGGGTGGGTCGCTGCGCGCCGTCTGTACCGGGACTTCTGGGCGGCTCTTTCGTCGCCACTGGGGTCGTCGTCATGGCTGCTCCAGGAGTTGCTGGGCCCGGGGGAGCCGGTCGACCGGCTTCCCCCGGGGGACGCGGTCAGCGCGTGTTGTTCTGGGTGTAGGGCAGGATCTGGTCGATGTTGCTCTTGTCGACGAAGGACGGGCCCGTGAGCACCGGCTTGCCGCCGCCGAGGTCGTTGCCGTTGGTCAGCTCGAACCACAGCCCCTCGACAGCCATATAACCCTGAACGTACGGCTGCTGGTCGACCGAGAAGTCGATCTTGCCGTCCTGGATCGCCTTGGCGGCGTCCTGGTTGAGGTCGAACGTGACGAGCTTCGCCGTGTTGCCCGAGTCGGCCTGGGCCTGCATCGCGGCCAACGCGATCGGGGCCCCGAGCGTGACGATGTGGGTGATCGACGGGTCCTGGCTGAGCTTCGCGCCGACCGTCTGCTGCACCGACGGCAGGTCAGCCCCGTTGACCTGCAGGTTCTCCGTGTTCGGGTACGCCTTCTTCACGCCGGCGCACCGCGTCTCGAGCGCGACCGAGCCCTGGGCCTGGATGATGCAGAGGGTCTTGCCGCCGTCGCCCTCCGCGGCTATCCGCTGACCGACCGACTGCCCGGCCAGGTCCTCGTCCGACCCGAAGTACATCTTCGCGCCGGCCTGCTTGTACTGGTCCAAGCCCTGGTTGAACGCGACGACCGGGATGCCGGCGTCGGCCGCCTTCTTCGCCACCGGGATCACGGCGTCGGCGCTGGACAGCGTCACGGCGATGCCGTCGACCTTGCTGTCGATCGCGTTCTGGACGAGCGTGGCCTGCTCGGGGCCCTGCTCGTTGTTCGAGTACTTGAGATCGATGCCGTGTACCCGGGCCGCCTCCTCGGCACCTGCCCGGATCTTGTCCCAGAACGTGTCGCCCGCCTGTTCGTGCGTGATCATCGCGATGGTGTAGGTGCGGCCACCGGAAGGGCCGCCGGCCTGTTCTGCCTGGTTCCTCGCCCCGCCCTGACTGCTGCACGCCGCCAGGGCGACACCGAGCGCCGCGATCACGGCCAGTTGCCGCATGGACTTCCGGGTACTCCTCATCGAGTTTCCTTCCAGTCACAGCCGGCGCCAGCGGCGGCTGAGGGTGGGTCAGTAGGGCCACCGCCGGACCGGGCCGAGACCGCAGCCGGCGAAGTAGCCGGCCGTGCGGGCGGCGATGGGCAGCGGGACGTGCGGCTCCACCGGGTATAGGTCCTGTTCCACCACGGTGTAGAGATCGGTGTCGAGCGCGGCGAGCGCGTCGAGCAGGGGTGGCATCGCCGGTTCCCCGTACGGCGGCTCGACCATCACGCCGAGCGGCACGGCCTCGGCGAGCGAGAGCTTCTCGGTGCGGACGCGGGCGCGGACAGCGGGATCGACCTGCTTGAGGTGCACGTACAGGATCCGCTCCGGGAACCGCCGGATGATCGCGACGTTGTCGCCGTCGCAGTAGGCGATGTGCCCGGTGTCGAGGCACAGGTTCACGTACTGCGGGTCGGTATCGGCGAGGAACCGCTCCACCCGCACCTGCGTGTCGACGTGGGTGTCGGCGTGCGGATGGAAGACCAGGTCGACGCCGAACTCCTCGTGCAGGAACTTCCCGAGCCGGTCGTAGCCGGTGGTGAGGTTCTTCCACTGCTCGGGATCGATGTCACCGGAATCGGTGGCCGCACCGGTGTGCATGTCGGTGTACTGCTCGGGCAGCAACACGAGGTGGCGTGCGCCGAGCGCGGTGAGCAGCCGCGACTCCTTGCTGCACGCCTCCACCGCCTCGTCCAGCGCGTCGGCCCCGCGGTGCAGCCCGGCGAAGATCGTGCCCCCGCAGAGCGTGAGGTTGCGGGCCTGCAACTCGTCGCGAAGCTGCCCGGGGTCCTGCGGCATGAACCCGGACGGGCCGAGCTCGGTGTGGGTGTAGCCGGCCTGCCCGATCTCGTCGAGGTACTGCTTCCAGTCCACCTGGTGTGGATCGGACGGGAACCACACGCCCCACGAGTCGGGGGCGGTGCCGAGGGTGAGCCTGTCCAGGGCAGCCATGATCAGGTCGCCGTCGGGAAGTGGTAGGAGGCGCCGGTCGCGGCTGTATCGATGCTCGCTCCGCGTTCGCTCCGCTCGGCCACGTGGGGCCACCGCGACGTGATGACCTTCGCCCGCGTGTAGAACGAGACGCCCTCGGGGCCGTGGACGTGCTTGTCTCCGAAGAGCGAGTCCTTCCAGCCGCCGAAGGAGTAGTACGCCATCGGCACGGGAATGGGCACGTTGATGCCGATCATCCCCACGTTCACCCCGCGCTGGAACCGCCGGGCCGCCTCTCCGCTGGAGGTGAAGATGGCGGTGCCGTTGCCGTACGGGTTGGCGTTGATCAGCGCGATCGCCTCGTCCACGGAGTCGGTGCGTACCACCGAGAGCACCGGGCCGAAGATCTCCTCCCGGTAGACGTCCATGTCGCGCCCGACGTTGTCGATCACCGTCGGGCCCACGAAGAAGCCGTTCTCGTAGCCGGGGACGGTGAGGCCGCGGCCGTCCACGGCGAGGGTGGCGCCCTGGTCGGCTCCGCTGCCGATCAGACCGACGATCCGGTCGCGGGCCGCGGCCGTGACCACGGGCCCCATCTCGCTGCCCGGGTCGCGTCCCGGCCCGACCTTCACGGCGCGGGCCTTCTCGCTCACGGCGGCGACGAGGTCGTCGGCGGCGGCACCGACGGCGACGGCCGCCGAGACGGCCATGCAGCGCTCACCGGCCGAACCGAACGCGGCCGCAACCAGGTGGTCCGCCGCGAAGTCCAGCGGGGCGTCCGGGAGGACCACGGCGTGGTTCTTCGCTCCGCCGAGCGCCTGCACGCGCTTGCCGTTCGCCGCCGCGCGCTCGTGGATGTAGCGCGCGATGGGCGTCGAGCCGACGAACGACACGGCGGCGACGTCCGGGTGGTCGAGCAGGGCGTCAACGGACTCCTTGTCGCCGTGCACGACGTTGAAGACGCCGTCGGGCAGCCCTGCCTCGGCCCACAGCTCCGCCACCAGCATCGACGCGCTCGGGTCGCGCTCGCTGGGCTTGAGCACGAACGTGTTGCCGCACGCGATCGCCACCGGGTGCATCCACATCGGCACCATCGCCGGGAAGTTGAACGGTGTGATCCCGGCGCAGACGCCGAGCGGCTGACGGAACGAGAAGACGTCCACGCCACCGGACACCTGGTCGGAGTACTCGCCCTTGAGCAGGGTGGGGATGCCGCAGGCGAACTCGACGACCTCCAGCCCGCGCTGCACCTCGCCGCGGGCGT
Source organism: Pseudonocardia yunnanensis (assembly GCF_039534065.1). NCBI lineage: Bacteria > Bacillati > Actinomycetota > Actinomycetes > Pseudonocardiales > Pseudonocardiaceae > Pseudonocardia > Pseudonocardia yunnanensis. The sequence continues at coordinate 58,954 of NZ_BAAAUS010000023.1, forward strand.
CGGAGACGACCTTGCCGTGCTCGTCGGAGATGATCTCGGCGAGTTCCTGGGTGCGCGCGTTCACCAGCTCGCGGAACGCGAAGAGCACCTTCGTGCGGGTCGAGAGCGACGACTGCGACCACGTCTCGAACGCGGTGGCCGCCGTGGCGACGGCCGTGCCCACGTCGGCCGAGCTCGCCAGCGCCACCTCGGCCTGCTGCTCGCCCGTGGCCGGGTTCCACACCGGGCCGGTGCGGGTGGAGGTGCCGGGCTCCGGCTTGCCACCGATCCAGTGGGTGATTGTCCTCACGACGATCCCTCCTGGGAGCCGGGCACGCCGGACGGCCGCAGCAGGGGACGCTGCTCCGCCTTACGCGCCTCGTAGGTCTTACGGGCTTGCTTCGTGCTGTCGAGCTGGGCGACCTCGGACACCGGGACGTCCCACCAGCTCTCCGAGGACGGGACGGGCGCGAGCGGGTCGGTCTCGATGTGGATCGCCGTGGTGCGGGTGGACGCCCGGGACCGCGCCAGCGCGCCGCGGAACTCCTCGATCGTCCGCACCCGGATCACGTCGGCGCCGAGGCTCGCGGCGTTGGCGGCCAGGTCGACCGGGAGCACGTCGCCGTCGAGCTGTCCGGTCTCCGGGTTCCGGTAGCGGTACGCGGTGCCGAAGCGCTGCGAGCCCACCGACTCCGAGAGCGAGCCGATCGAGGCGAACCCACGGTTCTCCACGATGACGAGGTTGAGCTTGATCCCCTCGGACACCGCGGTGACCAGCTCCTGGGACATCATCAGGTAGGAACCGTCGCCGACCAGGGCGAACACCTCACGCTCCGGTGCGGCCATCTTGACCCCGAGCGCTCCGGCGATCTCGTAGCCCATGCAGGAGTAGGCGTACTCGACGTGGTACTGCTTCGAGTCGCGGGCCCGCCAGAGCATCTGCAGGTCACCGGGCATGGAGCCGGCCGCCTGCACCACGACGTCCCGCGCGTCCATCACCTCGTTGAGCGTGCCGAGCACCTCGGTCTGCGCCGGGAGCGGCTGGTGGCCCAGGTGCGCTGCCTCGTCGACCACCTGGTTCCAGCGCTCGGCGTGCTCGCGGTGGGCGGCGGTGTACGCCTCGTCCACGCGGTACCCCTCAACCGCGTCGACGAGTGCGTCCAGCGCCGCCCGCGCGTCGGCCACGACCATCGCGCCGGCGTGCTTCGCCGCGTCGAATGCCGCGATGTTGATGTTGACGAACCGGACGTCCGCGTGCTGGAACGCGGTGCGGGACGCCGTGGTGAAGTCGCTGTAGCGGGTGCCCACCCCGATCACGACGTCGGCGTCGCGGGCCAGCGCATTGGCCACGGGAGACCCGGTGGACCCGACGCCGCCGACGGCCTGCGGGTGCTCCCACAGCAGCGCGCCCTTGCCGGCCTGCGTGTCGGCGACGGGGATGCCGGTGGCCTCGGCGAACCGGCGCAGCGCCTCGGTGGCCTCGCTGTAGTGCACCCCGCCGCCCGCGACGAGCAGGGGGCAGCGGGCTGAGGAGATGATGTCGGCGGCCCGGGCCAGCGCGGCCGGCTCCGGCACCGGGCGCGGAATGTGCCAGACCCGCTTCTCGAACAGCTCATCGGGCCAGTCGTGCGCCTCGGCCTGCACGTCCTGCGGCAGCGCGATCGTCACCGCGCCGGTCTCGGCCGGGTCGGTGAGCACCCGCATCGCGCCGAGCAGCGCCGACGGGAGCTGCTCCGGGCGCCAGACCCGGTCGAAGAAGCGCGACAGCGGCCGGAACGCGTCGTTCACCGAGACGTCGTAGCCGAAGGGCTGCTCCAGCTCCTGCAGCACCGGGCTCGCCACACGCGTCGCGAAGATGTCGGACGGCAGCAGGAGCACGGGGATGCGGTTGGTGGTGGCCAGTGCCGCGCCGGTGAGCATGTTCGTCGACCCCGGCCCGATCGACGCCGTGCAGGCCATCGCCTGCAGCCGGTTGCGCATCCGCGAGTAGCCGACGGCGGAGTGCACCATGCCCTGCTCGTTGCGGGCCAGGTGGTAGGGAAGGTCGGCGCCCGTGCCGTCACCTTGGACGGACTCGAGCAGCGCCTGCGCGACGCCTGCCACGTTCCCGTGCCCGAAGATGCCGAAGCAGCCGGGGATCAGCCGCTGCTCGGTCCCGTCGCGCTCGCTGTACTGCGCGGCCAGGAACCGGACGAGCGCTTGGGCGACGGTCAACCGAATTGTCATCGCGAGCGCTCCTCGGTGGTCGTCAGCGGCAGCCGGGGGTCGATCTCCTGCTCGTCCCAGGTGCCGCGGATCCAGGCGTGGGCGGGGTCGTCGCAGATCAGCCAGGCCCGTTCCGGGCTCGGCCCGGCCATGACGTTGAGGTAGTAGAGGTCGTAGCCGGGTACAGCCATCGACGGCCCGTGCCAGCCGTGCGGGATGAGCACGGTGTCGCCGCTGCGGACCTCCGCGCACACGTCGATCTCGCGTCCCGGACCGGACGTGTAGACGCGCTGGTAGGCGATGCCCTCGCCCGCCGGGCCGGGCGCGACCTCGAAGTAGTAGACCTCCTCCAGCCGAGCCTCGCCCGCACGCTCCTCGTCGTGCTTGTGCGGGGGATAGGACGACCAGTTGGCGGCCGGGGTCAGTACCTCCACCGCGATCAGCTTGTCGGCGTCGAACGTCTCCGGGTTGCAGAAGTTGTTCACCTGCCGGCTGGCCTGCCCGGCCCCGCGCAGCTCGACGGAGACGCCGTCGGCCGGGCCGTAACGGGCGGTCAACCGGCGGGTGGCGCGGGCTCCAGGAAGTGCGAAGCGGCCGCCCGCCGCCGAGGAGACGGTCACCTGGGCGTCGCGGGGGACGTAGACGAAGTCCGTGACACGCGAGAACACCGTCTCGCGCCCGGCGACCTCGAAGCGCTCGCCGTCGGACTCGACCGTGCAGCTTCCGGAGAGCGGGAGGACGACCATCTCGTCCTCACCGGTGCCGAACGTGGCGGTGCCGCCCGACGGCAGTTCGAGCACGCGCAGGCTGCTGTAGCCCCAACCGGCGTTCTCCGGCGTGATGACGAGGGAGAACGTGTCGTCGCCTGTCTCGCCCCTGCGGACCACCGGGCCGACGGTGCGGGTCTCGCTCGCAAGCTCGCTCACGCCGCCTCCTCGCTGACGCTCGTCGGCCACGTTCGCGAAGCTGCTGTGTCCAATGGTTCGCTCGCAAGCTCGCTCACAGGAGGCTCACCGCCGCATCCACCGCGCCGGCGACATCGTCGTTCGGTGGATAGAGCAGGGAACGCCCGATCACCAGGCCCTGCACCGTGGGGAGGGCCAGCGCCTTGCTCCAGCTCGCGAAAGCGGCGTCCTGGTCCTCGGTCACCTCGCCACCGAGGATCAGCGCGGGCAGTGTGGTCGCGGCCATCGCCCGCTCCATCTCGTCGACGATCGGCACTTTCAGCCACGTGTATGCGGACGTCGGGCCCAGCCCCGCCGCCACGCACGTCGCGCGGATCATGGCTTCCGCCGTCAATTCGTTGCGGACGCGCCCGTCCACGCGGTGGGAGATGAAGGGCTCGACCATGGCCATCAGGCCGTGCTTCGCCAGCTCACCGATGGCCTTCGCACCGGCCTCCAGCGTGGCGGCCGTGCCCGGGTCCTCGGGGTCGATGCGGACGAGCATCTTGCCGCCCTCGAACCCGGTCGCGTCGAGGCTCTTCGCGTCGTAGGCGGTGAAGCGGTCGTCGATCTCGAACGTGGTGCCGGCCAGCCCGCCGCGGTTCATCGAACCGACCACGACCTTGTCGTCGAGGGCGCCGAGCAGCAGGAGGTCCTCGAGGATGTCCGGAGTGCCGAGCACCCCGTTCACGCCGGGACGGGACAGGGCGAGGCACAGCCGGTCGAGCAGGTCACGCCGATCGGCCATGGCCAGCGCACGGCCACCGGCCCGGAGCGCGCCGCGAGCCGGGTGGTCGGCGGCGATCATCATCAGCCTGCCGTGCTCGCCGAGAAGCGAGCCGGGCCTGCGGCGGCGGGCCGCGACCTCGGCCACGGACTGTGGCCTGCGCACGCGGCTGTCGATCAGGTCACGGAGCTGATCCTCACGCACCGATGACCTCCCGCAGCCCGGCCTCGACCTCATCGGTGGTGGGCATGGCGTCGGAGCAGGCGAGCCGGCCCGCGACGATCGCACCGGCGGCGTTGCAGAACCGCATCGCCCGTTCGAGATCCCACCGGGAGAGCAGGGCGTGGCACAGCGCGCCACCGAAGGCGTCGCCCGCTCCGAGGCCGTTCACCACCTCCACCGGCATCGGCGGCACCTGCACCTTGGTGGAGCCGTCCGACGCCAGCACGCCTGCCGGGCCCTGCTTGACGACGGCGAGCTCGACGCCTGCGTCGTGCAGTGCCTCCGCGGCGGCGTGTGGCTCGCTGACCCCGACCGCGGTCTCGCACTCGTCGAGGTTGCCGACGGCGACCGTCACGTGCGGCAGTGCCTCCTGCATCCACCGGCGGGCCTCCTCCCGGGAGGGCCAGAACATCGGCCGGTAGTCCAGGTCGAGAACGGTGATCCCGCGCCGGTTCCGCTCCCGCAGCGCGGCGAGGGTGGCACCGCGGCTCGGCTCCTGCGAGAGACCGGTGCCGGTCACCCAGAAGATGGCGGCCGCGCGCACGGCGTCCATGTCGAGCTCGTCGGTTCGGATCTCCAGGTCGGGAGCCTTGGGGAGGCGGTAGAAGTAGAGCGGGAAGTCGTCGGGCGGGAAGATCTCGCAGAACGTCACCGGGGTCGGCAGTTCGGGCACCGCCGTGACGTACCGGTCGTCCACGCCGTAGCCGCGCAGGGCGTCGTGCAGGAACTCTCCGAACGGGTCCTCCCCGGTCCTGGTGATCACCGCGCTGCGTCTGCCGTGGCGGGCCGCGGCGACCGCGACGTTCGACGCGCTTCCCCCCAGGTACTTGCCGAACGTCTGCACCTCGCGCAGCGAAACCCCGATCTGGAGCGGGTAGATGTCGACCCCGATCCGCCCCATGGTGAGCACCTCGAGGGCGCTCATGCGGTCGTTCCCGGCGTCATCGTCGCTGTCCTCCCGTTCGGGTCGTGGTCCGGGAGTGACCCGGAACACTCGGACAGATGTACTCTGACCCGCGAAACCTGTCAACACTTTGTCCTGACATAGAGGTCTTAAGGAGTGCTGAGGCGTGGAACGTTCGGCGCCAGGAAGCCTGGTCCCGGAGGTGGGTTTGGACCGGACCAGCCCGGTCCCGCTGTATTTCCAGGTGGCGAGCAGGGTGCAGCAGCTGATCGAGAGCGGGGAGATGCCGGTCGGCGGCCGGCTGGAGAACGAGCTGGAGCTGGCCGAGCGCCTCGGGGTCTCGCGACCCACGATCCGCCGGGCTGTGCAGTACCTCGTGGAGCGGGGCGTGCTCGTCCGCAAACGGGGTGCGGGCACGCAGATCGTCCACCCGAAGGTCCGCCGCCCCGTCGAGCTGACGAGCCTCTACGACGACCTCGCCAAGACGGGACAGAAGCCGCGCACCGAGGTGCAGACGCTCCGGGTGGGGCCCGCCCCCGACCACGTGGCGGAGGCCCTCGGTCTCGACGGCAACGCCCACGTGACATGGATCGAGCGGTTGCGGTTCGCCGACGGCGAGCCGCTCGCGATCATGCACAACGCCGTGCCGGTGGACGTGCTACCGCTGGGCCGCGCCGACCTCGAGGGGCACGGGCTCTACGAGCTGCTGCGGGCAGCGGGATACGCGCCACGCATGGCTAGCCAGGTGGTGGGGGCGAGAGTCGCCACCACGGCCGAGGCCAGGATGCTCGGCGACGTCAGAGGTGCGCCGCTGCTCACCATGACGCGCACGGCATGGGATGCGAGCGGTCAAGCGGTGGAGTACGGCTCACACATCTACCGCGCGACCCGCTATGCGTTCGAGCTCACGCTCTCGACGTGACGCACTACCGCTCCGCGTAGCCGTCGTGGCTCGGTCGGGCACATACCGGGTGCTCGACCGAACCACGGACAAGGCCCGAAGGCCCGGCGGTCAGCGGTACCGGCGGCTCGGGGCCTCGTCCTCGTCGTCCGCCTCGGGGGCGTACGGGTCGGCGTAGTCGTCCTCGTCACCACCACCGTTGCGAGGTGCCGCCGTCCCACTCCCGATCTCACGCTGCAGTGCGTCGAGATCCATGGTGGGGGAGCTGTACTTGAGCTCTCGGGCCACCTTCGTCTGCTTGGCCTTGGCTCGTCCGCGCCCCATGGCTGGTCCCCCTTACAACAGGGAAGGGGCGGCCGGATAGCTCGGCGGCCCCATTCACATCTCATCAATGTCCTGGTGACCACCGTACCTTGCGGACGGGCCGGTGTGCGATGTGGCACCGGTTGTGTGATTTCGGACGCCCCAGCTCGGTGGAACGCGAAGCGCCACGGACAGCCCACAGCATGACAAACCGGGGCGATGTTCGCAGGTCGAAGCCGCGGGGACGCTAGGCGTCGGCGTGGCGGTGCATCACGGGCTCCGTCAGCCGGCGCAGTGTGACGAACGCGGCAAGCGCGGCGACGCCACCCATCGCCAGCATCACGGGCAGGCCGGCCATCTCGGCGACCAGGCCGCCGAGGGCGGGCGCGGCCGCCGCCCCGACATAGTTCGCGGTGTTGGACACGGCCATCGCGGTGGCGGCCCGGTCCGGCGGCGCAAGCTCGCCCGCCGCGGTGAAGACGAGGCCGTTCCAGCTGATGGCGATCGCGGCCGCGGGCACCAGGATGGCGGCCAGCAGCGGCGCCGGGCCGGGTTCCAGCGCCGCAGCCAGACCGAACCCGACGGCGGACGCCAGCGCGATGATGCGCAGCGGTCCCAGCCTGCTCGCCACCCTGTCCGACCACAGGCCGTTGCCCAGCCGTCCCGCCGCCCCCAGCACCTGGGAGAGCGCCAGCAGGCCGCCCGCCAGGCCGAGGGACAGGCCCGCGCCGTCGTGCAGCACCTCGACGAGGAACACCGAGCCGAGGAATTGCGGCACGACCAGCAGCAGCCCGCTCAGACTGAGCCGGAGCAGCCGCCGGTCGGCCATTACGGCCAGGGTGCTCGTGGTCGGGCGGGTGCCACGGGCGGGCCGTCCGGGCGGCTCGCGCACCCAGATCGCCACCGCCGCCGCGGCGACGAGACACGTGAGGGCAAGAGCCACGAACACCGCGGGAACGCCCCACATGCGCGAGATCGGGGGCAGCGAGACCGCGGCGAGCGCCGTGCCGATGGGCACCGACGTCTGCCGGACGGCCATGGCCATGCCCCTGCGGGCGGTCGGGAACCAGGTGAGCACCGCCCGGCCGCTGGCGGCGTTCACGCTCGCGCCGGACGCCCCCGCGAGGAGGAGGAGCACACCGGCGACGACCGGGCTGCTCACGAGGGCCGTGCCGCCCAGTGCGGCGGCAGAGCCGAGCAGTCCGATGGTCATCACGCCGCGCTCGCCGAACCGGTCGGCCGCACCACCCCACGTGATCAGGGTGAGGACGAGACCGACCGAGATCGCGCCGATCAGCGTGCCGACGCCGGCCAGGCCGAGCCCGAAGTGGTCGCGAAGCGCTGGGGTGACGGCGGAGAGGCCCAGGAAGTAGGTGGCGGTGGCCGCTTGGGCGATGGTTCCCACCGCGAGCACGACCCACCGGTACCCGCTGCCCGTCCCCACGTGATCCGACCGTACGCGGGCGTCCCGCTGGTCAGGAGAGTCTTCCCACGATATGGACTGTGGGAAGCGGCACTGAGTGGACGTCCGCCCTGGTCAGCCCCGTAGTCCGCTCCTGATCTGGGCCGCGCGCCCGGGCGGGGGAGTGTCGTCCTCCGACGGCACCGAGGAGGGGTCGATCGCGGCCGGCGCGATCCGGTCGTCGACCCCGGCCAGCAGTTCGGCGTCCACCGGAACCGACCGTTTGACCAGGGCCAGCGCCACCGGACCGAGCTCGTGGTGCAGAGCAACCGTGCCCACCCGGCCGACCGGTCGGCCGTCGCGCACCACCGGGTCGCCGGGCACCGGCAGGCGCTCGTCACCCCCGTCGAGGTGCAGCAACACGAGCCGCCGCGGCGGGCGGCCGAGGTTCGCCACCCGCGCGACCGTCTCCTGGCCGCGGTAGCAGCCCTTCGTCAGGTGCACGGCCGAGCCGATCCAGCCCACCTCGTGGGGGATCGTGCGGTCGTCGGTGTCGACGTGCAGCCGGGGTCGCAGAGCCTCCACGCGCAGCGCCTCGAACGCCATGACGCCCGCAGGTCGCGCGCCGGCGGCCACGAGCCGCTCCCACCATGCGGACAAGGCGTCCCGCGGAATGAGCAGATCTGCCGCGTCGGGGCCCGGCCACGGCATCCGCCGCACCACGCCCCCGTCGGGCAGCGCCAGTGCGCCGTGCGACTCCGGAACCTCGATTCCCGCCGCCGCCAGCACGTCGGCAGTGGCCGGGCCGACGACGCTGAGAACCGCCAGCTCGTCGGTGGCGTCGCGTGGCTCGACCTTCGACCAGAACACCATCTTCTGGAGGTAGGCGAGCAGTTCGGGGACGTCACCGGGCTCGGTGTCGAGATAGACGGTGTCGCGGGTGTGTGCGACCACCATGTGGTGCAGCACGCGCCCGTTGATGTCGAGCACGAGCGCCTCGGTGCCGGTGTCGGCGGGCAGCTCGCTCACGTGCTGGGTGAGCAGCAGGTGCAGCCAGCTCAACCGGTCCTCGCCCGTGACGGCGATGACGCCGCGGTGCCCACGGTCGACCACCGCGGCCGTGCGGGCCATGGCCCGCTGCTCGGCCAGCGGATCGCCGCGGTGGGCGGGAACCTGGGGGTCGGAGTCGGCGCCGGGAAGCGTCTCCTCTTGCGCGTTCATGACAACTCCGAAGATGTCGGGCGGCAGTCGCTGCAGGTGCCGGACAGGGCGATGTGCGAGGCGTCGAGCTCGAAACCGATCTCGCGGCGCAGCCGCTCGGCGAGGTCGTCCATCAGGTCGGTGGCGGCTTCGGTGACGGTGCCGCAGGAGTGGCAGACCAGGTGGACGTGCTCGTGTTCCTGCTCGGAGTAGGTGGGTGCGCCGTGGCCGAGGTGCGTGTGGCGCACCAGCCCGATGCGCTCCATCAGATCCAGTGTGCGATAGATCGTGGTGATGTTGACCGCGGGCGCGGCCCGCTGAACCTGAGCGCAGATCTGCTCCGGCGTGGCGTGCCCGAGCTCACGTACGGCGTCGAGCACCAGTTGCCGTTGCGGGGTCATTCGGAGGCCACGCTGATGGAGCGTCCGGCGTAGCGCCGATGATCCGCCGGCGGGATCGAGCATCGACGGGGTGTCCATCAACTTGATGGTAGGCCGTCGGCGCTGTTGTGGTTTCGGACACCGCGCACTGTCGCGCCCGAACCGCCCACCCGGGGAGAGTCTCCGCTCCCGGTATACTCCGTAGGGGTGAACGGACAAGTCTGACCGCGACCATCTACCTACCCTCGGCGAAATGCAGGGTGACCATACGCTCGGGAGGGGCCGACGATGACGACTGACGCGGGAGCGCCTGGCGCCCCACGGTTCGATGTCGTCCTTCGCGGTTATGACCGCCGACAGGTGGACGAGCACGTGGCCCGTCTGCAGCGCCTCATCACCAGGATGCGGGCCGACCTGGAACTGGCGCGCAGCCAGCCCATCCCGGTCGTTCCGCAACAGGGCGCCGGGCACCCCGGGGCCGGCCAGCAGGTTCCGCCCGGTGCGAGGCCGCGCCCCACGCCGCGGCCGCGGCCCGGTGGGCCCGTGCCGCCCGGCGAGTCACCCGACATGATCGGCAGCTTCACCGATCGCATGCAGAGCATCCTGCAGGCCGCCGAGGACGAGGCCGCGGAGATCCGCAAGAAGGCCCACGCCGCCGCCCGCGCCGAGCAGGAGACCGTCCGGGCGCAGCTCGCCGACATGGTCCGCCAGCGCGACGCGGTGCTCGCCGAGCTCACCCGCATGCGTGGCCAACTCGAAGGCCTGCTCGCGGCGCCCACCGCTCGGATCACCCTTCCGCCCCGTGAGGGCGCCCCGGCCCCGGCGGCCCGGCAGCGCGACGGCTCCGGCGCGCCCAAGCCGGGCCCGGCGCCGGCGTCACCCACGGGCGGCCCGGCCTCCGGTGCCCGCACCGCCTCCCCATCGCCTGCCCCGGCCGGCCGCAGCTCCGGTGCGTCGCCGTCCGACGGTGGCCCTGCGCGTCCCGGTCAGGGTGGTGCGTCCCGCCCGCCCGCTGCCCCGGCTCGGAGCGGGTCGGCCCCGGGCGGGGGCGATCCATCGGCCAACCGGCCGGTCCGCCCCGACGCGCCCGCGAGCCCCAAGCCCGAGCAGGCTGCGGCGCAAGGAGAAGCGCGCAGCCCATCGCCCGCGGCCGCGCGCAGCGAGTCCGGCGCGAACGCCTCCTCCGGTGCCGATCGCGGCTCCTCCTCCCCTCCCTCGCAGGGCAAGACGGCGGCCCACCGCCTGCCGACCGGGGGCTATCAGGCGGTCGTGTCGTCCGTCGAGCAGTCCGGATCGATGCGTCCCAGCACCGAGCCGGAGCCGGAGCCGGGCGACCTGTTCCGTCCGGTCGCCGGCCGCCCTGGCGACGAACAGCAGGGCGCAGAACGCACCACCGCGGTGCCGCAGGTCCGCCCGGCCGAGAAGTCCGGGACGGCTCCGGTCACCGACGGTCAGGGGCGCACTAACGTCCCCGTGGACTCAACCGTCAAGGTGAATTCGGTTCGCCCTCCAGGGGGCCAGGACGCCGGCCGATTCGGCTCCCCGCCTGGGGCGCCACCAAATCGCGGTGAGCAGAAAAACCCACGGTCGGACGAGGCCAAGGACGGCCTGCGCGGCGATGGGGGCCCCGGTGCGGCGGGTAGTTCCGACCGCTCAGGACGATCTCCGTCTGCGTCACGCACAGGCTGACAACGATTGCGCACAGTGACCCGGTAAGGACTACCGTGCGCAGTCATGCAACTGCCCATGGCAAACGGGCTGGTCCCGGCGGGTGTGGCCGTGATGGTGGCCGTCGCGATCATCCTGCTGATCCTGGTCGCGTGGCGCCGCAGACGTCCCTTCGGCGCCGCGCCCTTGAGACACCCGAGCCTGAACGGCTGGCCCGGCGCCACCGCGCACCGCGCCGTCCGCTCCGAGCCGTCGCTGATGCCGTCGTCGCTCCTCGACCGGCCGAACCGTCAGGAGCCTGCGCCCCTCTTCGTGGCGCCGTCATTCGCGGCGGCGGAGGTCGCCGCAGCCACGGCTGCGCAGGCGGCGCAGCAGGCCACGACGGTGGCCGGAGGGCGACCCGATGCGCTGACGTCGTCGGACACCTTCACCCGAACCCCGGGGGCTGAGACCGCCGCCCGTCCGGCGGACCGGCCATCGGCCGAGGCATCCGCCGTCGTCGGGTTGGGCGCGGTCGGGGCGGACGCCCCGGACCTCGTCACAGGATTGGACGGCCTCGACGGCATCGACACCGTCGGTCGCACGGCATGGAAGCCGGCCAACGGCCAGGATCCGGCCGGGCGCACGGGTTCGGGCCGACGGTCCTCCCCTGCCGACACCTCAGGGTCCGGCCGCTCGGTGGCGGCGGCGGTCGCGCAGGCGTTCGCCGTGCGAGCCGCGGCGGCCAAGCGCAACGGGGTCGACCACCGCAGCGGTATCGACGACAAGATCAACGGGACCGACCAGGGCAACCGGATCGACCAGCGGTTGGGCAGCGTGGACCGGGACTCGTCCCCGTCGGACCCCGGGCCGTCGGACGCGTCGCCCCCGCCTCCGCCTGTCCCTTCCGCCCCGCCCACCCCGGCTCAGCCGTCCTCTGCACGGGCCGACATGCGGGCCGACGTACGGGACCGGCTGCTCGCCGTGCTCCTCGACGATCCGGCGCGAGCGGTCGGTGCCGCCGCCGAGCTGGAAGCGTGCCGCACCCAGCTTCAGGATGTGCTGCAGCGGCTGGTCGGCAGCGGCCTGCGCCCGGAGCAGCTCGCCCGGCTCGCCGGCCTCCCGGTCGACGAGGTGCGTGCCCTGGTGACTCCCGCCCCGCCCCTGAACTAGTGCCGAGGAAACGAGGTCGTCTTACCCGCCTCCGGGCAAGGAACCCCGTTTCCGCGACACTAGCGGCTTCACCCCGCGATGCGGCTCAGCCTGGCCGAGAGGTGCGGCTGCAGCGGATGTCCTTCCATCGCCCGCTCGTCGACGTAGGCGAGGTCGCCGCCCTCGACGAGCCCGTACAGCCGGTGCGAGGCCGACACCTCCTTGGCGGACGCCGTGCGCACCACCGCGTCGGTCTCGATCTCCCAGGACGTCAGGTTGCGGGCGCGGCCGTAGAAGATCTCACTGATCCCCGTGGCGTGTGTGATGAGCACCTCGAGCTCACCGTCCGGCTGTGGCCGCCAGAAGCCGACCTCCCGCGCCGCCGGCCGCAGCACCTCGCCGTCCGGCCCCAGCAGCCACGCCCGCGCCTCGTAGGACACGAACGGGCGCCCGTCGTGGGCGAAGACGAGCTGCTGCCCGTAGGCGTACGGCCCGTCGATCGTCGGATAGACGACTTCGCCCCCACCGCGCCACACACCGATCAGCGGGAGCAGGCCGAGGCACTGTTCATGCAGGTCGGGGCCTTCTCGTAGGTTGGCCGTGTCGTCCGGGATCGGTAGGTCGTCGAACCGCGGCCGGTTGCGGCGAGGGGAGTCGGGCGCGGCGTTGGCCGGCCCGGAGATCGTCTGCGGGGACTCGGCGTCCGGTCCAGTCACGGGCCGACCTCCCTGCTGACGTCCGGGATGCCCGGCTCCGTCGTGAAGAGCCGCCGGAGCAGGTAGCCGGTGAACCCGAGGATGCCGGCGCTCGCCGCGATCAGCAGGCCGGAGAAGAACCAGTTCACGGGCGGGCAGCCTAGTGCGTGCGACGCCGACCGGCCGGGCCCGCCACACGGGAAGAGCCCCGAGCCGCGAACGAAGTCGCGTGCACGGGGCTCTTCCGGATGCTCGGTGGCCCTACGCCACGGCCACCTCGGCCTGGTGCAGACCGGGTCCGTCGGCGCTGACCACGGTCTCGCCGTTGCCCGAGCGGGACAACGCGCGCAGCGTCCACGTGCCTGGTGCCGCGAAGAACCGGAAGTTCCCGCTGGCGGAGGCGACGACCTCCGCGGTGAACTCACCGGTGCCGTCGAGGAGCCGGACGAACGCGCCCGCGACCGGCTGGCCGCCGGCCAGCACGCGTCCGGTGAGCACGGTCTCCTTGGTCAGGTCGGTGCCGGGCGGGAGCGCGACGGCCTGGTCAGGTGCTCCGCACATCAGCGACCCGCTCCCAGCTCGATCGGGACGCCGATGAGCGAGCCGTACTCGGTCCAGCTGCCGTCGTAGTTCTTGACGTCGCCGTAGCCGAGGAGCTCGTGCAGCACGACCCAGGTGTGGGAGCTGCGCTCGCCGATGCGGCAGTAGGCGATCGTCGAGAGGTTCTCGTCGTAGCCTGCGTCGCCGTAGAGCTTCTTGAGGTCGTCGTCGGACTTGAAGGTGCCGTCCTCGTTGGCCGCCTTGCTCCACGGGATGTTGATCGCGGACGGGATGTGGCCGGGCCGCTGGGACTGCTCCTGGGGCAGGTGTGCGGGGGCGAGGATCTTGCCGGAGAACTCGTCGGGTGAGCGCACGTCGATCAGGTTCTTTCCGCCGATCGCCTCGACGACCTCGTCGCGGAAGGCGCGGATCGAGTTGTCGGGCTCCTGGGCGGTGTAGCTGGTGGCGGTGCGCTCGGTGACGTCGGAGGTGAGCGGGCGCCCGTCGAGCTCCCACTTCTTGCGCCCGCCGTCGAGCAGCTTCACGTTCTGGTGGCCGTAGAGCTTGAACTGCCAGTAGGCGTAGGCGGCGAACCAGTTGTTGTTGCCGCCGTAGAGCACGACGGTGTCGTCGATGCCGACACCCTTGGCGGACAGCAGCTGCTCGAACTGCTCCTTGTTGACGATGTCGCGGCGCACCGGGTCCTGGAGCTCGCTGGTCCAGTTGACCTTGATGGCGCCCGGCAGGTGTCCACCGTCGTAGGCGGTGGTGTCCTCGTCCACCTCGAGGAAGACGATCCCCTCGGTACCGAGGTTCTTCTCGGCCCAGTCTGCTGTGACCAGGACGTCCTGGCGGCTCATGCGGTGGCTCCCTGTTGGTTGTTCTTCCGGAAACGGGCGATCAGGCCGTACATCTCGCAGCCCAGGCAGAAGCCGAAGGCGGCGTTGAGGAAGGCGGCGGCCAGCGCGAATGCGGTGGCGATGACGCCGAGTGCGGTGACGTTCGCGAAATACCCCGCGGCGCCGACGAGGGCGAACACGAGCCCGACGGTCTGGGAGAACCGCACAGGCGCGGCCTCCTCCTTCTCCGTGGGCGGGACGAGCCGCGGCGCTACGAGCTTGCGGAACACCACCGAGTACGGCGCGAACCGGAGACCGGCGACCGAGCCGAGCGCGAACACCAGTGCCTGAGCGGCGAGCAGCCAGCCGCTGCCGCTGACGAGCACCAGTGCGAGCACGACGGTGGTGAGCGCCGCCGAGAATCGGACACCGCGCGGATCGACCGGTGGGTCTCGGCGCGCGGGGGTGGCGGATGTGGGCAAGAGAATGCTCCTGAGGACGGTGCGAAGGAACGCGTATCTCAGGAGGTGCGACAGAGGCAGCTCCCGACGCGGCACAGGTCAACTGCGCGTCGACGAGTCAGCGGCCAGCACACGGACGCGAGGGTAGCCGAGGTCGGCCACTTTCGGCAGCTGCGCTCCGAGGACGAAAGCAAAGGTCCGGACATTACGCCGGACGATCACCGGCGAGGCCGGGCGCGATCGCGGCTTCCAGCTCCGCCAGCCGCGGCACCCCCGAGACGCGCAGCAGCTCCGACCCGTCGGGTCCGAACGCCACCACCGTGGGCGTCCGCATCACCGAGAGCTCGCGGGCGAGGTCCGGCCGCTCGGCCACGTCGATCTCGCGGTGGACCACGCCGGGGCGGCGGGCGGAGAGCTCGGTCAACAGCGCGGCCGTCTGCCGGCACGGGCTGCAGACGGGCGAGGACAGCTGCAGCAGGAGCACCCGGTCCGAACCGCCGGCGGAGGCTCCGGCCAGCGCCCACCCGCCGGTGGCGATGCCATCGGTGCGCATCCGCCCGTTGCGGGAGCGCAGCACCAGGCCCACCGCCGTGGCGAGCACGAGCGTGGCCACGAGCGCCCAGACTCCTGCCGCGTCGATCACGTTCGTCCCCAACGCGGCAGCGGTGCTCGTTTACTCCCGGAAGGAGCGTTACCGACGGTCAGGAGGACGCCGGGGCGCCGCCGGCGCCGAGGGTGAGGTCCTTGGCCTCGCCGCTGATCTCCAGCGTCCCGTTGTCCGCCTTGAGCGACGTCGGGGTGATCTGCAGGGGCAGCGAACCGGGATCGATGCGCACGGTGAACAGCTGCTGCAGCGTGCGCTGCTGGGCCTGGGGGAGCGGCTTCTGGTCCTCGCCGAGCCGGATGTCGCGCGGGATGATCTCAGCCTGGCCGGAGTCGAGCTGCAGGACGGCGATCACCGACACGTCCTCCTTCTGGCCGAGGAACGTGGCCGTGCCGGAGAACCGCGCGGCGTGGTCGGGGTCGAGATCCGCGAGCGACGCGTCGCCGCCGTCGTCGACGACCTGCTCGAGCGCCTCGTCGTCGAGCGTGTCGATGCGCAGGTCCTTGATGCCGGGAAGGAGCCGTTGCACGTCGGTGGCCGACACACGCACGGTGCCCTCCGCCTCGCTCACCCGCAGCGTCTTCGGGCCGGAGCCCAGAATCATCGAGAGCGGCGCCGTGACGTCCCGGAGCTGCGCCGAGACGTCGAGCTCCTGCAGCTGCCCGAGGCGGATGCGGGTCGCGTCGACGTCGATGCTGCGGTAGTGGCCGGACACCGCCTGCGTGAGGAACGGGAAGCCGTTGATACGCACGGACGGGTCGTCCGCGAGCCCGATCTGTTCCCGCATCTGCCGCGACACGGCCGACTCGGCGAGCGCAGCGGACCCGTAGTCAACGGCCACGAGCAACCCGACCAGCACGAGTAGCCCGATGACGACGCGCCTCATCCGACCTCCGACCCTCGTGCCCGGCGTTCTGCCGGTGTGCGGGGTTCGACCGTAGAGCCGTCACCCCTGGTGAGTTCGCCCGGGCTGCCTGTTCTGGCCGCGGCGAGCGCCCATCGCGCGATCCGCTCGGCGAGCTCGGGGCCGGTGCCGCTCTCACCATGGCCCGTGCCGGGCTCGGTCCACAGGTGTGCGTGACCGCCGGAAGCCGCCATCAGGGCCTGTGCGTGGGCGGCCGAGAAGTAACGGTCACCGCTGAAGTGCACCAGCAGCAAGGGCACAGGTGCGACGTCGGCGACAACCTCGACCGGGGACGGCGGAACCACCTCCCACGACGAGTCGAGGCGTACGCCGAGCAGGCGAGCGACGGCCCGCCCGTGCGGCTGTTCCAGCAGCCAGTGCACGCGCCGCATCGCCGGGGTCTCCCGGGAGTACCAGCGGGCGGGGCCGCTGACCGCGACGACCGCGTCGGGCCGCGAGGTCCCCGGCGTCGTGGCATGCCGCAGCGCCACGGCAGCGCCCAGGGAGAAGCCGACCGTCGCGACTCGCGCGTAGCCGGCCGCGCGGGCCCACCTGACGGCCGCGTCGAGATCGAGCAGCTCGCGGTCGCCCACGGTGCTGCGGCCTCCCGACCGCCCGTGTCCCCGCATGTCCACGGCCACCACGGGGGCGTCGAGGCTCAGGGCCGCGAGCACCGAACGGGTGGCGGGATGGCGGGTGTGGTGGGTGAATCCGTGGCACACCGCGATCGCCGTGTCGCCCCCGGGACCCGGGAGATGGATGCCGGAGAGACGTACACCGTCGGAGCTGGCCACGTCCACCGCTCGGGGCGTGACCTCCGCCGCGCTGCTCGTGCCATCGGCCCTCACCCGGTTATCCTGCATCGATCCGCGTGGTGTGTTCCGACCGGGTCGCGCGGGTGTGAACGGTGCGTCAGAGCCGCCCGCCGTGAACGGTCGAGCGGTGCCGCACCGGCGCCTCGACTTCCGGTGTGGAAAGGAGGCAACCACGTGGAACTCCTTCTGCTGACCGCCGATCCCGATCCCGGGTCCGTGCTGCCGGCTCTGACCCTGCTCCCCCACGGGGTTCGCACGGCAGCTCCCGAGGTGGCCGCGCTCCTCGACGCCGGTCCGCACGACGCCGTGCTCGTGGATGCGCGCACCGACCTCGTGGCCGCCCGCAGTCTGTGCCGTCTGCTGGGCAGCACCGGCATGGACGTCCCGGTCGTCGCGGTGCTCACCGAGGGTGGGCTCGTGGCGGTCTCCGGGGAGTGGGTCGTCGACGAGATCCTGCTGCCCGGCGCCGGTCCCGCCGAGGTGGACGCCCGCCTGCGGCTGCTCAAGTCGCGTCCAGGCAGCGACAACGGCCGCGAGGGCGGAGCGCTGGTTCTCGGCGAGCTGGTGATCGACGAGGCCACCTACGCGGCGCGTCTGCGTGGCCGGCTCCTCGAGCTCACCTACAAGGAGTTCGAGCTGCTCAAGTACCTCGCGCAGCATGCCGGACGGGTCTTCACCCGTGCGCAGCTCCTGCAGGAGGTGTGGGGCTACGACTTCTTCGGTGGCACGCGCACCGTCGACGTGCACGTGCGGCGCCTGCGGGCGAAGCTCGGCACGGAGCACGAGCAGATGATCGGCACCGTGCGCAACGTCGGCTACAAGTTCGTCCGCCCCAGCCGTGGTGCGCTGGGCGGAGCGTCCGCGGTCAGCGTCGTCGAGGACGACGGTGGCAGCGACGACGCAGAGGAGAGCGACCAGGTCCCGAGCCGGGTGTCGGGTGTCGCCGGCATGGCGTGATCGCCGCCGGCACTCGGGACCCACAGTGGCGAAGGTCGCAGGGGTAGCGTCGAGCGACATGACCGAGCTGTCGTGGCATGCCGGATTGACCGGGTCGGAGATCGGCGAGGTCACCGCTCTCGCCACCGCCGCCATCGACGCCGACGGCGTGGCGCCGCTGGGCGAGCACGTGCTCCTGCACCTGTCCGACGACTCCACCGTCCACCTGCTCGCTCGCGACGGGCATGGGCACGTCGTCGGGTTCGCGCACCTCGACCCGGCCGGCGCGGACGCCACGGAGACCGGCGGCGTCGCGGAGCTGACCGTGCATCCCCACCACCGCCGCGGGGGCCTGGGCACCCGCATCGTCGAGGCGCTGCTGGAGCGCACCGGGGGCCACCTGCGCGTGTGGGCCCACGGCCGGCTTCCCGGCGCGGTGGCCATCGCCGAGCGTCTCGGGTTCAGCCCGGCGCGAACCTTGTTGCAGATGAGCCGCAGTCTGCTCACCCCGCTCGCCACCCCGGCGTTCCCCGACGGCGTGCGGGTGCGCCCGTTCGTGGTCGGCGCCGACGAGGCCGAGTTCCTGCGCGTCAACAACGCGGCGTTCGACTGGCACCCCGAGCAGGGCGGCTGGGACGTGGAGCAGGTCAAGGTGCGCGAGTCCGAGCCCTGGTTCGATCCCGCGGGCTTCCTGCTGGCCGTCGACGAGTCCGACCGGTTGCTCGGCTACCACTGGACGAAGGTGCACGGCCCGGGCGAGTACGGACCCGAACCGGTCGGTGAGGTGTACGTGCTCGGCGTGGATCCCGCGGCGTGGGGCAGGCGGCTCGGGGAGGCGCTCACCCTGGCCGGGCTGCACCACTTGCGTGACCACGGCCTGACCCAGGTGATCCTCTACGTCGAGGCCGACAACGCAGCCGCGGTGCGGGTCTACGAGCGCCTCGGTTTCGTCGTCTCGAACACCGACGTTTCTTACGCGCGGTGACAATCGTTCACCCTCTGGCAACCAAGGCGGCACTGCGGCCGATCACATTGATGCAGGTCACGACTAGATCACGACGCGGTTCTTGAGAGAGTCATGACCCACCGCCTACTTGCTGTTCATTTTCCGTTTACCTGAACGGGGGAGTGCGGCCACTCCGCTTCCTTACCGTCGCCTCGTGCGGCCACCCCGAGCCGCGCGTGCCCGGTCACGGGAACTCATGACGGAGGAACTCAGGTGAAGACCGTGCGGCACGGCTCGCGTGCCCGAATTGCCGCGGTGGGCATTGCCGCCAGCGGCGCCATGCTGATCGCCGGCTGTGGAGCAGCCAACGAGTCGGCTCCGTCGGGCGGTGCTGGTGCGTCGGCTGCGCAGAGCGTCTCCGGAACGATCGCCGGCGCAGGTGCCAGCTCGCAGCAGGCTGCCCAGGAGGCGTGGATCGCGACCTTCACGGGTCAGAACGCCGACGCGAACATCACGTACGACCCGAGCGGATCCGGTGCGGGACGCACCCAGTTCCTCGGTGGCGGCGTCGCGTTCGCCGGCAGCGACGCCTACCTCAAGCCCGAGGAGATCACCCAGGCCAACACGCGTTGCAAGAGCGACGTCGTCGAGGTGCCGGCCTACGTCTCGCCGATCGCGGTGATCTACAACGTCCCCGGCGTCACCAACCTGCAGCTCGCCCCGGCCACGATCGCGCAGATCTTCGACCGGAAGATCAGCAAGTGGAACGACCCGGCGATCGCCGCCGACAACCCCGGCGCCTCGCTGCCCGACCTGGCGATCACGCCGGTCAACCGCTCGGACAAGTCCGGCACCACGCAGAACTTCGCCGACTACCTGAAGGTGGCCGCCGCTTCTTCGTGGCCGTACGACGTCAGCGACAGCTGGCCCGTGCAGGGCGGGGAGGCCGCCCAGGGCACCTCGGGTGTCGTCGGCGCGGTGAAGGCCGGCAACGGTGCGATCGGCTACGCCGACGAGAGCCAGGCTCGTGACATCAGCCAGG
Organism: Pseudonocardia yunnanensis; assembly: GCF_039534065.1. Lineage (NCBI taxonomy): Bacteria > Bacillati > Actinomycetota > Actinomycetes > Pseudonocardiales > Pseudonocardiaceae > Pseudonocardia > Pseudonocardia yunnanensis. The sequence goes on from NZ_BAAAUS010000023.1 coordinate 78,702, forward strand.
TCAAGGTGAAGGTCGGCTCGGAGTACGTCGGCGCCAGCCCCGAGGCCGCTGCCGCCGTGCTCGAGGCCTCTCCGCGGGTCGAGGGCCAGGGCCCGTCGGTCTTCGCCTACAAGCTCGCCCGCGACACCACCGCGTCGGGCACCTACCCGATCGTGCTCGTGTCCTACCTCCTCGCCTGCTCCAAGTACCCGGATGCCCCCACGGCGGACCTGGTGAAGGCCTACCTGAACTACGTGGTCGGCGCTGACGGCCAGTCCCTCGCCGCCGACAAGGCCGGGGCCGCCCCGCTCAGCGACTCCCTCCGCAGCCAGATCACCCCGGCAATCAACGCCATCGCCGCGGGATCTTGAGCCGTACATCACATAGCCGACAGGACCGGGTGATTGTCACCATGACAGCCACCCGGTCCTGTCGGTGTTCCTTGCACCACCCGCAGAGGGGATGCCGTGACCACAACTACTGAGAAGGTCACTCCGAAGGCGCCGCCCAAGCCGGTGCTGCAGCTGGGTGACCGCATTTTCGCCGGCTCCGCGAAGGGGGCCGGAATCCTGATCCTTGTGGTGCTGGCCGGGGTCGCCGCATTCCTGATCCTTCAGGCCATGCCCGCGATCGTCGCGTCACCCGCCGACCTGCCGGGCGGGAAGAACCTCGTCGCCTACATCGGCCCGCTGGTGTTCGGCACGATCCTCGCCGCGCTGATCGCGCTCGTACTGGCCACACCGCTGGCCGTGGCGATCGCCCTGTTCATCACGCACTACGCACCGCGCAGGCTCGCGCAGGGCCTCGGTTACCTGATCGACCTGCTCGCCGCGGTGCCCAGCATCGTCTACGGCCTGTGGGGTGTGGCCGTTCTCGCGCCCGCCACGATCGGCGTGTCCACCTGGCTCAACACCTACCTCGGGTGGATCCCGTTCTTCGCCGGCCCGGTGTCCGTCACGGGCCGCACGATGCTGGTCGTCGGCGTCACCCTCGCGGTGATGATCCTGCCGATCATCACCGCGGTGGCTCGCGAGGTCTTCCTGCAGACGCCCAAGCTGCACGAGGAGGCGGCGCTCGCCCTGGGCGCCACGCGCTGGGAGATGATCCGGATGGCTGTTCTGCCGTTCGGCCGGTCGGGGATCATCAGCGGCTCGATGCTCGGACTCGGGCGTGCGCTCGGCGAGACGATGGCGGTGGCGATCATCCTGTCCGCCTCCGGCGCCGTCACGTTCAACCTGATCAGCTCGGACAACCCGTCGACGATCGCCGGCAACATCGCGCTGCAGTTCCCCGACTCCACGGGGCTGGCCGTCAACACGCTCATCGCGTCCGGCCTCGTGCTGTTCGTGATCACCCTGCTGGTCAACGCGCTCGCTCGCTACATCATCAACCGTCGTCGTGAGTTCTCGGGGGCCAACTGATGTCCATCGACACCGAGCGCTCAGAGGGCGCGCAGGCCACGAAGGCCACTGCGCAGGCACCGTCACTGGTCCGCGCGGAGCTGCCCCGATGGATGCCGTGGGCGGTGCTGGGTGGGGCGTTGGTCGTGCTCGGCGCCCTGCTTTCGGCCACCGGCGCGTTCAGCATCGCCGGGTGGCTCGTCGCGTCGGCGGTTGTGTACGCAATCGCCACCTACGTGATCTCCCGTGCCGTGGAGGGCAGGCGTAAGGCCACCGACCGCGTCGTCACGATCGTCGTGACGGTGGCGTTCCTCATCGCGCTGACCCCGCTGGTCTCGGTGGTGATCACGGTGGTCGGCAACGGTCTGGCCCGCTTCGACGCCGAGTTCTTCAACTCGTCCATGCGCGGCGTGATCGGCGCAGGCGGCGGTGGCTACCACGCCATCATCGGCACGCTGCTCATCACGGCGCTGGCCGCGGTCATGTCGATCCCGGTCGGCCTGCTCACCGCCGTCTACCTCGTGGAGTACGGCAAGGGCAGGCTCGCGCGGGCCATCACGTTCTTCGTCGACGTCATGACCGGCATCCCGTCGATCGTGGCGGGCCTGTTCGCGTTCGCGCTGTTCGCGCTCTTCTTCGGACCTGGTGTCCGGCTCGGCTTCGGTGGGTCGGTGGCTCTGAGCGTGCTCATGATCCCGGTGGTGGTGCGGGCCACCGAGGAGATGCTCAAGATCGTGCCGAACGAGCTCCGGGAGGCCGCCTACGCACTCGGCACCCCGAAGTGGCGCACGATCACGAAGGTGGTGATCCCCACCTCGATCGCCGGCATCGCGTCCGGTGTCACCCTCGCGATCGCCCGTGTCATCGGTGAGACGGCGCCGCTGCTGATCATCGCCGGCCTGACCACCGCCCTCAACTTCAACCCGTTCGAGGGCCGGATGGCCACGCTGCCGGTGTTCGCCTACACCTCGTACGCGGCACCTGGTGTCCCGCGCGAGCCCTACCTGGACCGGGCGTGGACCGCCGCCCTCGTCCTGATCATCATCGTTCTGGTGCTCAACCTCGTGGCGCGGCTGATCGCCCGGCTGTTCGCCCCCAAGACCCGATAAGAGGAACGACAGTGGGCAAAGCGATCGACGCCAAGAACCTGAACATCTACTACGGCTCCTTCCTCGCCGTCGAGGGCGTCTCGATGTCCATTCGCCCGCAGACGGTCACTGCGCTGATCGGCCCGTCGGGCTGCGGCAAGTCGACCTTCCTGCGGTCGATCAACCGGATGCACGAGGTCATCCCGGGCGCTCGTGTCGAGGGCAGCCTGGAACTCGACGGCAAGGACCTCTACGGCCCCGGGATCGACCCGGTGGGCGTGCGCCGGCAGATCGGGATGGTCTTCCAGCGGCCCAACCCGTTCCCCACGATGTCGATCTACGACAACGTCATCGCGGGCCAGCGCCTGAACAGCAAGAAGATGAAGAAGGAAGCCACCGACGCGCTCGTCGAGCAGTCGCTGCGTGGGGCGAACCTGTGGAACGAGGTCAAGGACCGCCTCGACAAGCCGGGTTCGGGCCTCTCCGGTGGTCAGCAGCAGCGCTTGTGCATTGCGCGCGCCATCGCGGTGCAGCCGGATGTGCTGCTCATGGACGAGCCGTGCTCGGCGCTCGACCCGATCTCGACGCTCGCGATCGAGGATCTGATCAACGAGCTGAAGACCGAGTACACGATCGTCATCGTCACGCACAACATGCAGCAGGCCGCCCGGGTCAGCGACTTCACCGGGTTCTTCAACATCGAGGGCACCGGCAAGCCGGGGCACCTGGTGGAGATGGACGAGACGAAGACGATCTTCTCCCAGCCGAAGCAGAAGGCCACGGAGGACTACGTCTCGGGTCGCTTCGGCTGATTCCCGGCCCGGGAACCGGGCGCGTTCAGATCGGGATCGCGTCCGGTTCCTCGCCGGTCACGGCGTAAACGGTGTGGTAAGCCACCACCACAGCGTGGTCGGCGAAGCGTTCGTAGTAGCGCGCGAGCAGCGTGATGTCGACGGCCGCGGGCACGCCGTGCGGCCAGGACGGATCCATGAGCACGGTGAACATGTGCCGGTGCAGCTTGTCCATCGCGTCGTCGTCGGTGTCGAGCTCCACAGCCAGGATCACGTTGCGGGACCGCGCCACCTGCGCCGCCTTGAGAGCGAGCTGCACCGCGACCGCACCCATCTGCGTGAAGTCGTCGCGGACCTCGGGCGGCAGCACAGGGCGCGGGTGGCGCATGCTGACCACCTGGGCGACGTGCAGGGCAAGGTCGCCCATCCGCTCGATGTCGCCGGCGGCGCGGATCGCCGACACCACGGCGCGCAGGTCGCCCGCGACCGGCGAGTGGAACAAGAGCGCGTCCGTGGCGACTTCCTCGAGCTGGGCCCGCATGGCGTCGATCCGGGCGTCGCCCGCGATCACCTGTTCGGCGAGGCGCACGCGTCCGTCGAGCATCGCCGTGGTGGCCCGGTTCAACGCCCCGGCGGCCGCCGTACACATCTCCCCGAGCAGGTCAGCGAGCTCGCTCAGCTGCTGAGGCAGGGGCACGGGCGGCATGACGGAAGGGTAGGGCCTTTCGGGCAGATGGGGCGTGAACGGGTGATGAAGGGCGCCTGTCAGACCGCGAGAGGGCCGGGCATCCGGCCCGTGACCACGTACACGATACGGCGCGCAACGGCCACCGCATGGTCGGCGTAGCGCTCGTAGAAGCGAGCCAGGAGCGTGATGTCGACGGCCGGACCGACGCCGTGGCTCCAGTGGCGGTCCATCAGCACCGTGAAGATGTGCCGGTGCAGGTCGTCCATCGCGTCATCGTCGGTCTCGAGCTCCGCGGCGGCGGCCAGATCGCGGCTGCGGATCACGTTGCCTGCCTTCAGCGCCAGCGCAACCCCGACCCGCCCCATCTCGGCGAAGTACGGTGCGACCTCCGCAGGAAGCACAGGGAGCGGATGGCGGCGGCGTGCCGCCTGGGCCACGTGCAGCGCCAGGTCGCCCATGCGCTCGATGTCGCCGGCCCCGTGGATGGCTGAGACCACGATCCGCAGATCGGTGGCCACCGGCGCCTGCAGAGCGAGCAGCGCGAACGCCCTCTCCTCAGCCACTGCCCGCACCTCGTCGACCCGGATGTCCTCGGAGATGACCTCCTCGGCGAGCTGAAGATCGCACTCGAGCAAGGAGCGGGTGGCTTTGCTCATGGCGTCCGCCACCTGGTTGCACATGTCGGCCAGTGCGTCAGCCAACTCGTCGAGCTGCTCCTGGTAAGCGTCACGCATATAGGCAGGGTAGAGCTGAGTCGGACATTCGGCGCGGTGGGCAGATGAACCAATGGTGAACACAGCCTGCCTGGTCACGAACATGTTGCGGTTTCCGCGGTGACGGGAGGGCCGTCTGCCTGCAGAGCAATGGGTTCGGCCGGAGCGCGGACCACGTCGTCGAACGATCGGCCCAGCACCAGTTGCAACACGCCGCTGGTTCCCGGATCGGGCACCGATGTCGCCGATGGGACGGTGCTGGCGAGCAACGCGGCTGCGGCGGCCTGGTCGGGGGAGAACCGGATGACCGTCTGCGGGGTCGGCTGGTCGGCATTGCCGACCTCACCCACCCCGAATCCGAGCGACCCCAACGTCTCCCCGACCTTGCCCGCGAGGCCGGCCTTGTCCGACGCGTTCAGCACGTCGACCTTGAGGTCGCTCGGCGCAGGCCCGCTGGGGGCTCCGTGCGGGTCGCCTTCCTGCTCGGGCAGGGGGGAGTCCTCCCGGACGGCGGTGAACAGCTTCGCGGCATCGGTGTCGCGAAGCACGGGACGGTCCGGGTTGTTCGGGTCGGTCGCCGTGGGCGTGGCCGCGAACGTGACGCCCTCGGCGTCCAGCTTCTGCAGGGACAGGGCAAGCGCCAGTACCTCGTCGATCCCTGCGCCGTCGGTGACGACCGCGTTTCCGAGTGCGGGGCGCAGCGCGGAGAGCTGCGAGATGTCGAGCAGCCCCGTTCCGGAGACGGCCTTCTCCAGCACGGAGGCGAGCAACTGCTGCTGGCGCTCGATCCGCCCGTAGTCCGACGGGGGGTCGCCCTGCACATCGGCGGCACGCGCGAAGTCGGCGGCGCGCACACCCGAGAGTGTCGTGGCGCCCGTGTTCGGCACGACCGGACCGAGCACGCCGTCGACCACCGGCTTCGTGACGCAGACGTTCGCCCCGCCCACGGCGTCCGCCATCGTGCCGAGGGCGGCCAGGTCGACGCCGATGTACTTCGTGACCGCGAGGCCGGTCAACTGCTGCACGACTCTGGTGACGCAGCGGGGCCCGCCCACGTCGAGCGCCGAGAGCAACTGCGTTCTCGCCTCGGCACGCTCGGGCTCGTCGGCGTAGGACGCCGACCCGCCATCCCATCGCTCGCACGGCGGGCGGTTGATCTCCAGGTTGTTCGGCACCGACAACACGACCATGGGGCCGCCGCCCGCCGGGATGTGGGCGACCGTGACGGTGTCGGCGCCGGTCTCGGGGGCCCCGGGAGCGGCCGGGGCCGCGGTGTCCCCGTCGGACGCAACGATCAGCACGTTCTCGTCACCCTGCTGAGAATTGGCGTCGACGACCGAGCTCGAATCGGGATCGAGGGCAGCGGCGTTGCGGATGGAGGTCTCGAGCCAGCCCTTCGCGCCCCAGCCCGCGGTGGTTGCCACGAACACGATCAGGGCCGCCGCCGCGCCCAGCACCCTGCCCGCCGTGATGCGCACACGACGCCTCGGCGCCACCGGCTCCGCGGCTTCGGAACCCTCGCGGGCCGGGAGGTTGAGACCGGCGTGGGCGGCGGTGAGTCGCGTCAGGGTCTCGTCGATGTGTGTCGCACGGTTCGCGACGGACTCCCGCTCCGAGCGACGCGTGAGCTCGGCCTGCTCGCTGCGGTCGGGTGCCTGACTCGAACTTGAGGCGCGGACGCGCGTGGTCGCGTCCGCCGGAGGCTGGGCCTGGCTGCGGCCGGAGTCGGAGACGGACGCGTCGCCGGTGGGCTGGGCGGCGCGGACGCGGGTGGTGGATTCGGGCGCCGGAGGCTGCGGAACCCGAGGCACCGGATGGGAGATGGGCCCGGCAGGGTCAGCAGCGGGGCGGGGCGGGGTGGCGCGGACGCGCGTGGTGGCTTCGGGAGCGGCTGCCGGGGGTTGCGGGCGGCGTGGCCCGGGGTTGGAGACGGGCGCATCCGCATCGGCGGCCGGACGGGTGGCGCGGACCCGGGTGGTGGCCTCGGGAGCGACTGCCGGAGGTTGGGGTCGGCGCACTCCCGGGCCCGAGGTCGGCGCGTCGGAGCCGGGGCGTGGGGCGGTGGCGCGGACGCGGGTGGTCGCTTCGGCCGTGGCCGCCGGGGGCTGGGCGTGGCGACGTCCGGAGGGGGTGACCGGGGCGTCCGGCTCGGGGATGGAGCGCGGACCCGTGGCGGGTGCGCGAGTGGCCTCCGGTGGGGCCGCTGTGGGCCGGGCGCGGCGGTGGCCGGTTTCGGGGACGGGCGTGTCGGCACCGGAGCGCGGGGTGGCGGCGCGGACGCGGGTGGTGGCCTCGGGAGTGGCCGCCGGGGGCTGGGCACGCCCGCCGCCGGAGTCGGCGATGGGGCCGGGCGCGTCGGGGGCTGCGCGCCGGCGGGTGCTCGCGTCGGGTGCGGGGGGTTGGGCGTAGCGGCGGCCGGAGTCGGAGACGGGGGCGCCTGCGTCGAAGGTGCTCTCGTCGAAGGTGCTCTGGGCGCCTGGCCGATCGGGCGCGCTCCGGCGGCGCCTCGGGGTGTCGCCTGCCGGGGCGTCGGGACGCACCGGCTCGCGAGCGGCTCGCGGCGGAACCGGGGTGGGCGGTGGCGGGGGCGGCGGCATGCTCCGACCCGCGTCGAGCGGGGGGACGCCCCTGGCTGAGTGGCGTCCGGAGTCGGACGTGCGGCCGCCGTGCCGTGGTGCCGCCTGCTCGGGGTCGAGCGCGCGGCGGCCGGAATCGGGTCGGGTGGCCGGGGGAGAGGCGTACCCGGCGTCAGAGGCCTCGGCTGCCTCCCTGCGAGCCGCTCGGCCTCCCGGCGGACGGGAACCGGCAACGGGGGGAGGAGCGGGTCGGGCTGCAGCCGCCTCGCGTTCCTCCTCGGCGCGCCTGCGGGCGGCTCGGCTCCCCGGCGGGGCCGGGGGAGCCGGGGGAACGTCCTCCTCGGGAGCGGAGCCGAGCAGCCCGTGCCGGGAGAGGACGTCGTCGGGCGTCTCCGGGTCCGGGGCTCGGCGACGTCCTCCCGACGCGGTCTCGGGGGCGCGCCTGCGGCCGCCGGATGTGGGGGAGCGCCGAGCACGGTCCGGACCGTCCTCCACGCCACCTCCCGCCACGAACAAGGGGCGGGCACGGGTGGTCACCCGGTCCCGCCCCCCTTGATGTCAGCGGAGCGAGCTTACGTAGATGGACCGGTTCGATCACAAGCGGGTGTCGACGAGCGTGCCCCTCTAGCGCAGTGAGCGGCGTCCGGCCGCTGGACCTGCGAGACACACGGATCCGTTCCCTTCGTCCCGATATGCGACGGCGTTGCGGCCGGCGTGCTTGGCGCCGTACAGCAAGTCGTCCGCCATGCCGACGAGCCGCTCGAACCCGCTGACCGGATCCGAGGTGTGGGCCACGCCGATACTGACCGTCACCCGGAGATCCCGGTGCAGCTCGTGCCAGGGGTGGCGGTCGATGCGGTGGCGCGCTGCCTCGCAGATCCGCACGACGTCCACGAGGCCGCGACCGGGGAACACGAGGGCGAACTCCTCGCCGCCGTAGCGAGCGCAGAACGCGCCCTCTGGCAGGCCCGCGTCGAGTTCCGTGACGAGCCGCTGGAGCACGCGATCGCCGAAGGGGTGGCCGTAGGTGTCGTTGACCTGCTTGAAGTGGTCGACGTCCACGAGAGCGACGCAGATGCCGGTCGTCCCGGTCTGGTCCTCGAGCAGCGCGACAAGGCGTTCGTCGAGGTAACGGCGGTTGTAGCTGGCGGTGAGGGCATCCCGGCGGCTCTGCTCGCGGGCCTCGGCGTGCTCACGGCGGAGCCGGTCGAGCTCGTCCGGGAGGCGCTGGCCGTGCAGGAGCCGTATGGCCGTGCGCAGGTGCTCGTAGGCCTGCTCCCAGCGGCCGGCGTCCGCGAGTTCCTCCGCGATCGCGGTGTGCCGCGCCGCTGTGGAGGCCGTGGTGGTGACGGGCTCCGCCCGAGCCGGCGCCTCTTGGGGCGGCACCTCGCCACGCGTCCCCGAGTGCGCAGCTGTACGTACCGTAACCACCGCTCACCTCCTGTTACTGGTGGTGTCGACGGGACGGCTGGTGCTCTTGAGGTGGCCGCACCCGTTCGCGGGGTGATCCACCCGACCGGGCCGTTAGCTGTCCGTGATCATGTCACTACCCGTCGGCGCGTCAGCCGCCGGAGTGCTCCAGCTCCGCCCCGAGCGGGACCGATGGGTCCTCGGGGTCATCCAGCCAGTGTTCGGGCAGCACCACACGCCCCGGCGAGCCCTGGCGGCCGCGTGGCCCATCGGCGTCGGCGGGGAACTCCTGGTGCGGGTCGAGCTGTGCGAGCAGCTCGTCGAGCTCGTCGAGGCTGCTGACCAGGCCGAGCCTGCGGCGCAGCTCCGAGCCGACCGGGAAGCCCTTGAGGTACCACGCGATGTGCTTGCGCATGTCGCGGATGCCCTTGTCGACGCCCATGTGCTCCTGCAGGAGCACGGCGTGGCGGCGCATGGTGGCGGCCACCTGCCCGAGCGTCGGGGGAGCAGGCAGCGGGCGACCGGCGAAGGCCGCCTCGAGGTCGCCGAACAGCCACGGGCGACCGAGGCACCCCCGCCCGACGACCACCCCGTCGCACCCCGTGGCCGCCACCATCGCGATGGCGTCGGCGGCGCAGAAGATGTCGCCGTTGCCGAGCACGGGCAGCTCGGCGGGCAGGGACTCACGGAGCCGGGCGATCGCCGACCAGTCGGCCGTGCCGGAGTAGCGCTGCGCGGCGGTGCGGGCGTGCAACGCCACGGCAGCCACGCCGGCGTCGGCCGCGAGGCGTCCCGCGTCGAGGTAGGTGTGGTGCTCGTCGTTGATGCCGATGCGCATCTTGACCGTCACCGGGATCCGGCCGGCGTTGTCCACGGCGGCGCGCACGATCGCCTCGAACAGTCGCCGCTTGTACGGCAGGGCCGCGCCACCACCGCGGCGGGTGACCTTGGGAACGGGGCACCCGAAGTTCAGGTCCACGTGATCGGCGAGGTCGCGCTCGGCGACGATCCGGACGGCGGCACCGACCGTCGCGGGATCCACCCCGTAGATCTGCATCGACCGCGGCTGCTCGTCCGGATCCATCGCGATCATGCGGAAGGTCAGCGGGTTGTTCTCCACGAGCCCGCGCGAGGTGATCATCTCGCACACGTAGAAGCCCGCGCCCTGCTCACGACACAGGCGCCGGAAGCCCGCATTCGTGATGCCGGCCATCGGCGCCAGCACCACGGGGGTGTCGGACGCGTACGGGCCGATGCGCAGCGGCTTCGGGCGCGTGGAGGCGACAGTAGGGGCACTCACGTTGTCCCATTGTCCTCGCCTTCCGAACTGCACGGTGATGCAGGCGGCGCGGTACGCGCAGCGGCCGGAACCAGCACCGTCGAGAATGGGACGTGCGGAGCGCATGGGACGAGAGCGGCGCTTGACGTGCGGTGACGATGATCTCCCCGACTTACCACGACCGAGTGACTGCACGGGCCGGGAGGCGGGGGTCGTAGTCTGGTGCGGCTGTCGTGCCCTGCGGGAGCGGCGGTAGGGGCCTCTAGCTCAATCGGCAGAGCAGCGGACTTTTAATCCGCGGGTTCAGGGTTCGATCCCCTGGGGGCCCACCAGGGTGTGACCAGGCACTTTTCCAGCGCTAGCGGCGTTGCGCTCGCCGTCATGGGATCAAACGTGGTGCGAGTGCTCGTACGCTCCTGGTCGTGGCAGCTCAGCGCAGGCGTCAGAAGCGGCCGCGAGGCAGCGTCGAGGAGCTGCCCAGTGGATCGCTGCGCGTCTCTGTCTACGCCGGGATCGATCCGGTCACCAAGCGGCGGCACTACCTGCGCGAGATCGTCCCAGCCGGCGCGTCGGCGACGAGGGAAGCCGACAAGGTGATGCGCCCCTTGCGAGCCAGGTCGACGAGCGCCGGAGTCGTACTTTCCGTCGTTGCTGGTGATCTGGGCTCAGCACCAGCACGTACTTCGGGAGCCGTCCTGGCGCGGGCCGGACCGGGAACGCTACTGGGTGGAATCCGGTCTGTGCGCCGACGTCGCGGCAGTAGCGGTCGGCGACGTCCATGGCTGCCTTCGTGGCGGCGCCTTCGTCCTGGATTCCGGAGATCGCCCGGAACGGCTCGTGCCACCAGTCCCCGCCGAGGAAGCGGTCAACGTTCGCCACGGTTTTGCGCTCCGCGACGGTCAGCCGCTGATTACCGCGATGTGCGTTGCGCACTAGCCCGCCAATGCGGGCGACGGTACTGACGCTGAAGTGCAACAGCACCTCGATGGGTGTGCGCCGGGCGCGGGTCAGCAGGGTGCGGCACAGCTGGTCTCGGTCCAGCGCCGTGCCAAACGGGCCCAGGAACGCAAACAGTGTCGCGCTGGCGGCCGCCCGCATAATCCTGGGCAGGTGCTGGCCCAGGTCGCCTGGCAGGTGTTGTAGCTGGCGTCCGGGGGTGCGGTTTCGCCCAGTAGCTCGGTGAGCCGCTGGTAGTTCACCTCATCTGCTTCGACGAAAACTGCGTTCACCGCACGCATGTTTCCGTGGTCGGAGCTGCTGCACTTGATCGACCCGGCGCCGCTGCCGGAGCCGACGGTCATCTGACCCGCGCACGACGCTGATCTGCTCGCTGAGCGGATGATGGACCTTAGCGGCCCACGTGTGGCCTCGAAGCAGGTGAGCAGCACTTCGAGCGACGGTGCCTCGCTGCTTATGACCCTGGCTCCGCCTTATACCCGGTGAACTCCTCACCCGTCTTGATGTTCGGGTATTTGGCGATGCTCTTTTCGTACTCGGCGACTGGCGCGGCGGCAACGCCGAACATCCAGCCCATGTCGAGCTTCGACGCGAAAAGGTTGACCGACTCGCCGGGATCGCTGCGAAGATCGTAGACCATCGGGAACTGCGGCGTGACGATCGGCCCCTCGATGTTGGAAGACCAACGGAATACGGCTTTGACGTTGCGCCACTTGCTCGACCAGATCTCGCCGTCTGGGCCGAAGTGCAGCAGCGTCTCGCGGCCGGTCGCGTCACTCTTGCCGAGCAGGAACTTCGAGGCGTCGACTCCGTCGATCGGCCGGTCGTCCGGCACGCGATCGGATGCTCCGGCGAGGGCCGCGAAGGTCGTGTACCAATCGTGACAGGAGAGCATTTCGTCGGTTACCACCCCGGCCGGGACCGTGCCCGGCCAGCGCACTATCGCGGCAGTCCGGTACGAGCCTTCCCACGGCAGATCCACGAACGAGCCGCGGAACGGGCCGTTCGAGCCGCCCTGAATGTCGTGCAGCTGGCCGCCCGGCGTGGCCGTGTTGTCGCTCGAGTACACGATCAGTGTGTTGTTGGCGATCCCGGCTTCCTCGACGCAGTCGACGATCTGGCCGACCCGGTAGTCGATCTCGGCCAAGATGTCGGCGTACGCGCCCAGGCGGTCCGGGGAGGTCTGGTCGAAGTCCGGGTGAGGGGCCTCCGGTGGGTGGATGTGAGACAGTCCGACGTAGGTGAAGAACGGCTTGCCCGCTGCGGCTGCGCGCTTGATGTAGTCGGTCGCCTTACCGGTGATCAGCTCCTCCAGGAACGGGCGGACCTCCAAGTTCAGCTCGCGGACCGCGGTCTGCTTGCCGCCCTTGGTGCCCTCCCAGATCTGCGGTGGCTGGAGCCCTCTCGCCTTCGCGATAGCGTCGAACATCGCATACGACGTCCAGCCGCATTCGTCGGCGCTGTTGCGGTAGCCCCACCACTCGTCGAAGCCCTGGTCGGTCGGCAGCCTTCCCTCGGTGTCACCGCAATGCCACTTTCCGAACAGTGACGTCGCGTAGCCCGCGTCGGAGAGTAGATTCGCGATCGTGTACTCCCACGGACAGAGGCCGCTCTTGCCCGCGCCTGGGAGCGGCACCGTATACGTGCCGCTGCGGACCGACTGACGCCCGGTCAGGATCGCTGAACGTGTCGGCGTGCACTGCGCTTCTACCGAGTAGTTGGTGAAGCGGATCCCCTTGCTCGCGAGCTTGTCGATCCGTGGGGTTGCGGTGCTCCCGCCGTAGCAGGAGTAATCACCCCAGCCCACGTTGTCGCTCAGGACGAACACGATGTTAGGCCTGCCGTCACTCACGCCACACCCCTTGATGCTTGCGGGCAGGCACACCTGTGGCCTTGCGCCCGGCCGCTATCCATCACTGCGCGCGCTAAGATCCAGGCAGGCCCGCCCGGCATCACCTGACGGCCGAATTCACCTAGGTGGAAACGGCCCCGGCGCTGAATTTGAGTGCGACAGTGTATCCCCTGCGCCCTGCGTGGGCACCTTCTGACCGGCGTCGCTCTACCGCGCTCTGTCCGAACCGGACAGCGACGCCGAGCGCGAGCAGGCCCCGGAGAACGTCGTGTCGGCACACGAGCCGTTCGTCTGCTCGGTCGTTCGGCGCGTTTGGTTCTCGCTGAGCAGCAGCTCGGGCACCGCCTCATCCGACGATGACGTCCGCAGTTCGCTGCCCTCACGTCCCGGCGTCGGGATGACCGCGTCCACCCGTGGCAGGTGAGGTGGCCGGCGTACCGGACCGGTAGGTGTGTGCTGGCCGGAGGTGTAGTGGGATGGCGGTCAGAGAGCGTGGATCCGGTGCGGCCTCGCCCGGCACAGTGGGGTGGCGGCTGGTCGAACTGCCGGGCGGGACCTTCATGATGGGCTCCACCGAACAGCGCTACCCGGCTGATCTCGAGGGCCCACCGCGGCGCGTCGAGGTAGCGGCCTTCCGGATTGCCCGGTGTGTGGTCACCAACGACGAGTTCGCCGCCTTCGTCGGCGCGACCGGGTACATGACGACGGCGGAGCGCGAAGGATGGTCGTTCGTGTTTGCCGGGCTGCTGCCCGCGTCCTTCCCGCCGACACGCGCGGTGGCGCAGGCGCGGTGGTGGCGGCAGGTCCACGGTGCGGCCTGGCTCCGGCCGGAGGGGCCGGGCTCGACGCTGGAGGGGCGCGGCGATCACCCCGTTGTCCACGTGTCGTGGCTGGACGCGACGCAGTACTGCTGGTGGGCCGGGGTTCGGTTGCCCACGGAGGTCGAGTGGGAGTGCGCGGCCCGGGGCGGGCTCGACGGGCGGCGCTACCCGTGGGGTGATGAGCTGACTCCGGCAGGCGAGCACCGGATGAATGTGTTCCAGGGAGAGTTCCCGGAGCACGACACCGGCGCGGACGGCTTCGTGGGCACAGCTCCGGTCAGATCGTTTCCGCCGAACGGCTATGGCCTGTTCGAGACCACCGGGAACGTGTGGGAGTGGTGCGCTGACCGGTTCGGCCGGACTCGACCCGGCCAGCGGAACATGCGCGGCGGCTCCTACCTGTGTCACGAGTCGTATTGCTGGCGCTACCGCTGCGCGGCCCGCAACGCGAACACCGCCGACAGCAGCGCGGGCAACATCGGTTTCCGGGTGGCCGCCGGAGCGCTGGATCAGGCGACCGAACCACAAGATCCACGTAACTGATCAAGCGGAACCGGATAGACGTGCGCCAGCGCGTGAGTGTGGTGTCATTCGTGGTGCGAAACCGAGTGATTGAGGGTGGCTAGACGTGGCCCGCGAGGTGTCACGTGCAACTGTCGATGCAGGTAGTGGCCCTGTGAGGCAGGATGCCGCCACCTTTTAATCCGCGGGTTCAGGGTTCGACCCCTGGGTGCCCACCTGCGGGAACGTTGGGACGCACTGGACGATCTACTGATCTGGCCACTCTGGTTGCCGGAATCTCGCACCGCGAGTGATCCCATGCGGGGCGCGACGCTGTGGCCCACGGCCACCGCCGGATCTTCAGATGTTCACACAACTGCCGCGCTGATCGTCCTCGGTCGCCGGACCTCAACCGGTGCACATCGCCGCTCCCCCGACGACGTTGTGCGCCCCTCATAGCCCGACACCGTCGGCGGCCGGCCGCCCCCTGCGCCGGTCTGTTTCCGGTGCAGGAGGCGATGAGGGCGAGTACAGCCACGAGAGCAGCAACGCCCAGCGAGACCTGGGCGTGCGACCCTCGGGTGGGTTCATGCGGCGAGCGTCTCCTTACCGATGGAGGCGTCTTTGATCACGCGGGCCAGGATGGCGAGAGCGATGTCCATGACCTCGGCGGTGACGTTGAGCGGAGGCAGCATGCGCACCACGCAGTCGTCGCGGCCGCCGAGTTCGAGGATGAGCCCGGCCCGCAGCGCCCGCTCCTGCACTTCTTCCGCAAGCCGGCCGGCGGTGCGGCCGTCGCCCGGTGCGACGAGCTCGACCCCCCACATCAGGCCGAGTCCCCGGACCTCGCGGACTGCGGGGTGGGCGCTCAGTGGTTCGAGAGCGCGGGCGACCTGCTCGCCTCGTGCCCGCACGTTGTCGAGCAGGTCGTCCCGGCGGACCAACTCGATGGCCTTGGCGCCCGCGGCGAAGGCGAGCTGGTTGCCGCGGAAGGTTCCGGTGTGCGCTCCCGGGGCCCAGACGTCGAGGTCCTGGTTGTAGATGATGACGGCGATAGGCAGGCCCATGCCGCTGAGGGCCTTCGAGGCCACGATGATGTCCGGCTCGATGTCGTACTGCTCGAAGGCGAACCAGGTTCCGGTGCGGCCGCCGCCGGTCTGCACCTCGTCGATGATCAGCGGGATGCCCAGGTCCCGGGTCAGTTTCCGCACCCGCTGCGCGAAGAGCAGGGTGGCGGGGTTGACGCCGCCCTCGCCCTGCACCAGCTCCATGATCACCGCAGCCGGCAGCGGGATGCCGCCGTTGGGGTCGGTCAGCGCCTCCTCCAGCAGCGCCGCGCAGGTCGCGTCCCAGGTGGTCGGGTCGATGCCGTCGGGGACGCCGCCGGTGGGGTAGGGGAAGAAGTGCACGCCGGGCACGCCGTTGGCGATGGGGGTCTTGGTGGAGAGGCTGCCGGTCACGGCCATGCCGGCGTGGGTGGTGCCGTGGAACCCGCCCCGGAACGCGATGATGTCGCCGCGGCCGGTAGCGGTCTTGGCCAGCTTGATCGCCGCGTCCACGGCGTTGGCTCCGGTCGGGCCACAGAAGTGAATCTTCATGTGGTCCCGCATCGGCTCGGGCAGCATGGATAGCTGGGCCTCGGTGAAGGCGTCCTTGGCGGGCGAGGGCATGTCGAGGCCATGGGTGAAAACGGACATCTGCCGCGTCGCGGCCTCCACCAGCTCGGGGTGGTTGTGTCCGAACGAGAGCACGCCGGCGCCGGCGAGGAAGTCGATGAACACGTTGCCATCGAGGTCACGGATGTAGCTGCCCTGGGCCTCAGCGACGGCGAACGGGAAGTGCCGTGGGTAGACGCGGGCGGCCGACTCGTAGCGTTCCTGGCGGGCAAGCAGTTCGGCGGAGCGCGGGCCCGGCAGCGACGTCGTCACTTGCGGCTGCCCAGAGGCCGACCAAGCTGCGGTGGACATGTAATCTCCATTCAGATCAAATGAACAAGACCCTGGTGAATCAGGGACGGGACCGGGCAGACTGCGGCTGGCATCGGCGCGGGAGCCGCCCCGACCGGTACCGGGGTGGTCACGGGCTCGGGTATCACGCAGAAGCCGCCCGGGGCCGCAGAGAAGCTGCCGGCGTCAGCAGTGGGGCCGGCGGCTGAGGCGGGCTCCCACCGCTGCGAGTCGAGCTGCCGCTATGAGACCAAAACGCTCGTCGTGGCCACCCGACTCGCGAATTTCATCAGTTCATCTTCTCCCTCTGCAGAATGCCCTGAAGCTTTCTCGTCCCGCAGTGCAGGGTCAGACCACCTCCAAGGACGTAATCGGTTCGTTCGCTTTCCACGTGACTGGTCAGGTACCCCCGCGCTGTGATGGTCGCAGGCACGGAGAGCCGGGCCCAAAAGTAGAGAGGAGCCTGGACGTTGCCCGGATACATGCCCGTGCCCAATTTCCGCCCACGTTACAAATCATCCCGTTCGGGTGTCTTGGAGGCGATTGACTGAATTGGTGGAACCCGGCTTCACCGGAAAGAGCATGCAGGGCCTCACGCGACTTCTGGAACCGGTGGCACGACGCCTTCCCCCGACAGCGCGTGACGACCCAGCCGGTGGTGGCCGAGGGCGACACGATCGCCCAGGCGTCGACGTTCCAGGGCACCCACTCCGGCTCGCTGACGACCCCCGGCGGTACCTGGGTTCCAGGACCTGGCGCCAGGCGAGCGCCGCGTTCGTGATGGTGCGCGGGAGCATGCCGTCCGGACGGGCCTTCTACCTCGACCAAGTCGACCAGCTCGGGTCGCACGGGGCGCGGGCGGGCGGCAGCCGACCCGCTGATCCGCACCCGGCCCTGCAGGCGCGACCGCGACAGACCCGCAACGACGCGCCCGGGCGGCAGCGGCAAGGCGTGCCGCCATTCCTGGACTATCCCACTGCCGCCGACATGGCCAATCAGTGAACACGACATGTCTGGGGCATTGTGCCCGTAGTGCAGTGCACCCCGGCCAAGTCGATGTACGTTCTCGCTGACGTCGACAGGCGGCGCCCGGTCAATGGTCAGCACCACATCGAGCTACCGCTGGATTTTTTCACCAGTTGGGGAGATGGCGTACCAGGTGCCATCGACGCCCTCGCCGTTCGCGTCGCCCGGGTTGTGGTCACCGCTGTAGTAGTACATCGGCCAGCCGCCCAGGGTGACCTGGCGAGTGCCATCGTCTCGATTGAGGATGCCGACCCGGGCGGTGGCCACGCCGTCGACGAAGATCCGGCCGCCCTGCGCAACCAGCACCGGCTCCCAAGTCTGCGCGCAGGCTCCCACGCAGTTCGACTTCGGCGGCTTTGCCGTGTCCTTGTCGAACCGGTACATGGTACGGCCCACCGCGTTGTGCACGATCGGGTTCAGTCCACCGGCCGAACCTGCGGTGAGCTGCACCCATTTCATTGCGGCCGGACTGTTGCTCGGGCCCCGGTAGAAGTCTCCGGTGTCAGCCGCGGCGTTGTTCTGTTGCGCGGTGCCGGTCGCGTAGGTCAGCCCCACCTGCTGGTCGGTACCGGTCTGCGAGAGAGCGGCCTTGGAGCCGTCAGGCGCGATGGCGAACCAGGTGCCGTCGACGCCCTGGCCGTTCAGATCACCGGCTTTGGAATCGCCACTGAAAAGGTACATCGGCCAGCCGTTCAGCGTCGCCTGCTCGGTGCCGTCGGTGCGCTTCACCGAGCCGATCAACGTATTGTCCACTCCTTCGACGAACACTTTGGAGCTGCCCTCGACCAGCAACGGGGGCCACTTCTTTGCGCAGTCGCCGTCGCAGTTCGACTTCGGCGGGTTTGCGGTGTCCTTGTCGAACCGGTAGACGGTCCGCCCAGTAGCATTGACCACCGCCGGGTTGAGCGGGCCCGCTGTGGCCGCGGTGAGCTGTATCCACGCCCTCGCCGGCGGATCGGTGCGCGACCCGGTGTAAAAGTCGCCGGTATCAGTCGGCGCATTGTTCTGCTGCGCGGTTCCGTTGATCAGCTGCAATTGGACAGCCGAGGTGGCCCCAGCCGCTTGCGCCTGCGCCGGGGTGTCGACCACGTCCGACCCGTTCCGGACGAAGAAGAAGACACCGGCGACCACGACGAGCAGGATGACAATTGTGACCCCGCGTTTCAGACTCACCTCAGGGTGCCTTTCGAAATCGAATTCATGGCGATGGGCTCCGAGCGGATTTTTTCCGGATCAGCCAGTCAGATTAAGTGACGTCAATGTGCCGCTCGTCAGATTTGTCACATACGCCCGCGTTCCGTCGGGCAGCACGCTGATACTGGTCGGCGTCTGCGCGGTGGGCACCGTCGCGGTGATCTTGCCGGTTCTGGGATCGATGGTAGAGACGGTGTTGTCTCCGTCGTTCACCACATAAAGAAATTGGCCGTCCGCCGCCCAGGCGACCGCCTGTGGATGTTGACCAACCGGAATTGTGGTGGTCACCGTGTCCGTGCCGGCGTCCAGCAGGGTGACCGAGTTGCCGTTGAAGTTGACGACAGCCAGTAGCGGCTGCCGGGGGTTCACCGCGACGGCATTCGGGGCGGCCCCGACCGGGACCTGGCCGGTGATCTTGCCGGAGGCAGGGTCCAGCACGGTGATCAGGTTGGCGCCGCGATTGACGACGTACGCCTTACGTCCGTCGGGAGACAGCTCTACCCAGCTCGGGTCCGGCGGGACCGGGGTCTGTCCCGTCACCTTCAACGAAACGGTATCGATCGTCCACACACTCTCCGGGTTGTGCACCGGCACGATCAGTCCCCGGCCGTCCGCGGTGACTGCCGGCCGGTATGGCTGACCAGCCACCGGAACCTGCCCGAGCACCTGGTTCGTGCTGGTGTCCAGCACAGCGATCTCAGAGCCCGCGCCGGAGACGTCGAAGATGCTGACGTAGAGCCGGCCGCCATCCGGGGAGAAGGTCAGAAACTGGGGTGGGCCGGCCGGAATCGGCACTGTGGCCAGCTTCGTGTTGGTCGTGGTGTCCAGCACGTTGAGCTCTTTGGCGTCCCCGTTGGCCACGTAGAGCAGTCGGCCATTGGGGGAGACGGCGGCGAACCCCGGGGTGGCACCGGCTGGGAGCGGGCTGCCTGCCGTCGGGATCGGCGCGCTGGCCAGCGGCGGAGTGTTCGAGATCGGGGCCAGCGCAGCGGCCGTCTGATCACCGGAACCCGGCCCGGAGTCCACGATGTGCGGGACGGCCAACACCACGCCGACAATTGCTGCCAGCACCACCACCGCGGCCACGGGGACGGGCCAGCGCCTGGACCGGGTCGACCCGTCGGTTTTGCCCCGTGCCGGCGAGTCGGCATCCTTACCGCCCTCCGCGGCAGTGTCGGTCCTGCGCTGGGTGAGCGCCTGCTCACCCCTCTGGGCCCTGGCCACGACGGCCGCGCCCAGCGCCACCGCGTACTTCGGGTGCGTGTCCACCACGGTCGGCCGGCCCAGCGCCTCGGACACCATCCGCGCCACCAGCGGGATCCGCGACGACCCGCCGACGAGCAACACTCCGCTCAGATCTGCCGGCGTGACCTGAGCCGATGCCAGGGCCCTGGTCAGCGCCGTGATGCTCGACTCGATCGGGACCTTGATCATGTCCTCGAACTCGGACCGGGTCAGCCGCACCTCGAACTGCCGGCCGGGCAGGAATACCGGGATGACGGTCTCGGTGTCCCGGGACAGCGACTCCTTGGCCAGCACGCAGTCCTGCCGCAGCCGGTCCAGCGCCACGGCCGCCTGGGGGTCCCGCCGGTCCAGCGCGTCCAGCGCCCCGCCCCCGACCACGTTGACGTGGGAGAGGATCGCCTCGTCGAAGTCGATGCCGCCGAGCCGCTCGATCCCCTCTGGCATGCCCAGGATCTCCACCCCGGCCGGGCCGCTGCGCAGCACGGTCGCGTCGAACGTCCCGCCGCCGAGGTCGTACACGGCCACCAACTCACCGTCGGTGAGCCGCCGGGATGACGCGTAGTGGGCGGCCGCGCCCTCCGGCTCAGTGATCAACCCGACGTCGGTCAGCCCGACCATCCCGGGTACCTCTTCGAGTAGACCTCGGCGAAATGGGCCCCAGTTCGCAGGGTGGGTCAGCACCACGCGGCTCGGCGGCTCACCCTCGGTCTCGGTCACCTTGCGGAGCACGTCACCCAGAACCGCACCGATCAGGTCGCTGACCGTGTATTCGGTGCCGGCTAACATCACCGGTGTCGGGTCACCGAGCCGCCGCTTGAATTCCCGCACGACCCGCTCCGGGTTGCTGACCGCGCGCCTGTTCGCGGCATCTCCGGAAATCAGTTCCCCGTCGTCAGCCCGGTAAACGACGGACGGTGTCACCACTGACCGGTCGCCCAGGGTGAACATCTCCGCTTGGTTCGGCCGTGCTACCGCCGCGGCCACGAATGTGGTCCCCAGGTCGACACCGAGATCGTACGTCACGCCATCCGTCCCCTGAACCCGCAAGAGATCGCTCGCCGACCTCCACCTGCACAATCAACCGCCGCACGCACAGTCTCCCCGTCTTGACCGGGACAAAAGGCGTAAGAAGTTGTCGCGCAGCTTAGCAGCATGCATAAGCGCAAGATCACCGGCTGGCACATCGATTCCGGGTAGCGCAACACGCACGGTGAGTAACAAAGCAATGCTTACATCCATCTCGGACAAGGCAGACAAAACGTGCAGGCATGCATCAGGAGATGTCATAGAGCAACCCCAATTCCCACTCGGGAGACTTCTCGGCTACCCTGATCAACCGCTTCCCACGCATACGTCATAAACATCCCTGACGTTGACGTACCGATATAGAGTTGTGACCTCCGTGGAGATGGATCGTGACCGACACCGGGCGCACCGAAACGCCATCCATCGACCAGCTCGTCCTGGTCGCCAAGGACGCTCCCCACGGCTGGCGCAATAGCCGGGGTGAACGTCTGGACCTGCTGTTCGAGGAACGCTGTGACTACATGAGCAGCTATGGCGGCGCGGACCGGCTCGCGGTGGACACCGGAGACGTCCAACTGACCTATGACGAGCTGGACCGCCAGGCCAACCAGCTCGCCCGCTACCTGCGCGCCCGCGGGGTGAGCCCCGGGGACCGGGTCGCGCTGCTGTTCGACCAACCGGTGAACTCGTATATCGCCATGCTGGCGGTGCTCAAGGTGAACGCCGCGTACGTGCCGCTGGACGTAGGCTTCCCCGGCGACCGGATGGCATACATCGTCTCCGACGCGCACGTCAGCCTGGTGCTGTCGCTGTCCGGGGTGGCCGAGCGCGTCCCGGACCTGCTGAAGCTGGGCGCTCCGGTGGTGTACGTCGACCAGATCGCGCAGCTGCTGGCCGAGCAGGACTCCCGCCGGCTGCTGGACGTCGAGCGCGGCGCCACCACCGCTGACCTCGCCTACATCATCTACACCTCCGGGTCCACCGGCCGCCCCAAGGGCGTGGCGATCGACCATCCCAGCATCTGCAACTTCGTGCGTGTGGCCGGCGAGGTCTACGGAGTGCGTCCGAGCGACCGGATGTATCAGGGCCTGACCATCGCGTTCGACTTCTCCGTCGAGGAAATCTGGGTGTCCTGGGCGTCCGGCGCCACGCTGGTGCCGAAACCGGCAGGAGTGAGCCTGCTCGGCGCCGACCTGCACGACTTCCTCACCCGCAACCGGGTCACCGCGATGTGCGTGGTGCCCACCCTGCTGGCCACCATCGAGGACGAGCTGCCGCTGCTGCGCTTCCTGCTCGTCTCCGGGGAGGCATGCCCACAGGACCTGATCAACCGATGGTGGACACCGCAACGGCGGTTCCTCAATGTGTACGGCCCCACCGAGGCGACCGTGACTGCGACCTGGACGGAACTGCACCCGGGGAAGCCGGTGACCATCGGCGTCCCGCTGCCCACCTACGTCACCGTGATCCTCGACGTGGACAACCCGTACCACGCGCTGCCGCACGGCGAGACCGGTGAGATCGGCATCGCCGGCATCGGCCTCGCACTGGGCTACCTGAACAATCCGGAAAAGACCGAGAAGGCGTTCATCAACGACTTTCTCGACATTCCCGCCAACCCGTCCAAGCGGATCTACCGCACCGGTGACCTCGGTCGGGTCAACGCCGACGGTGAGATCGAGTACCTGGGCCGCATCGACCTGCAGGTCAAGATCCGCGGTTACCGCATCGAGCTCACCGAGATCGAGTCGGTACTGCTCGAAGTGCCCGGCGTGGCCGCTTCGGTGGTCAACACCTACGAGCCGACGCCGGGCAACGTGGAGCTGGTCGGCTACTACAAGCTGCGCGCCGACACCTCATCGATCGACCAGAACGAGATCTTCGCGCTGCTGCGCGAGCGGCTGCCCAAATACATGGTGCCGGCCTACCTCGAGCAGATCGACGAGATCCCGATGACCACCAGCGACAAGGCCGACCGAAAGGCGCTGCCGCCGCCCGGCCAGCGGGCCAGCCGGATGCCCGCGCGCGAAGTGGTGGTGGCCGGCAACGAGACCGAGCGGCTGCTCACCGAGACGCTGGCCTCGGTGCTCGGCCAAGACACCATCTCGGTGGACGCCGACCTGTTCGACGAGATCGGCGCCAGCTCGCTCGCACTGACCCAGTTCTCCACCGCGCTTCGTAAGAAGCACGGACTGCCCCGGATCACCATCAAGGAGATGTACGAGGCGCGCACCCTCCGCGATCTGGCCACGCTGCTCGGGGCCGGCCAGCCAGGGATGGGTAACTCCGGCGCTGACGAGCGGGGGCCGGCGGTCCCACCGGCACCAGTGGTCACCGGGAGCAACGTGCGCTTCGCGCTGACCGGACTGGCCCAGCTGGTCTGCTACCTGGCTATGGCGCTGCTGGTCGGCTGGGTGCCGGAGCTCGGCTACGAATGGGTGTCGGGTGCACCGGACCTGTTGGTCGGCTTCGGCCGCGCGATCGCCTTCTCAGCGGCCTCGTTCGTCGGGTTCGCCGCACTCCCGATTCTCGTCAAGAACCTACTGGTGGACCGGTGGAAAGCCACCGAGATTCCGCTGTGGAGCCTCGGGTATCTACGGTTCTGGCTGGTCAAGACACTCATCCAGGTCAACCCCGCCGTACTGTTGCCCGGCCCGATATACCAGTTCTACCTCCGGCTGCTCGGTGTCAAGATCGGCAAGAACGTGCTGATCCTTTCCCGTTCGGTGCCGGTGGTCACCGATCTGATCACCATCGGGGACGGCACGGTGATCGAGAAGGACTGCATGTTCTCCGGCTACCACGCCGAGGCCGGCGTCCTGCGGCTGGGCCCGGTGACCCTGGGCCGAGACGTGTTCGTCGGTGAGAAGACCGTGCTGGACATCGACACCGCGCTGGGTGACGGCGCGCAGCTGGGGCATTCCTCCGCACTGCTCCCCGGCCAGTCGGTGCCGGCCGGAGCGAGCTGGCACGGGTCACCGGCGGAACCCTGCATGACGAACTACCGCACCGTCGAGCCGCTGCCGGCTAGCTCGGCGCGTAAGGCCGGATACGTCCTCGTGCAGCTGCTCGGCGTGGTACTGCTGGCCCCGGCGCTGCTCACGGCGCTGGTCGCGCTGCTGACCAGGGTGCCGGTGCTGGCCGCGATCCAGACGAGCGGCAGCACGCTGCTGCAGAGCCCGAGCTTCTACCTGATCACGCTGGCGGTCGGCGTCGTACTGTTCCTGGTCGCGCTGGCTGTCGGGCTGATGGTCATGTTCAGCGTGCCACCGCTGCTCAACCGGCTGATCACGCCGGACCGCGACTATCCGCTCTACGGAGCGCATTACATGGTCCAGCAGCTGATCACGAGGCTGACCAACTCCCGGTTCGCGATGTTGATGCTCGGCGACAGCTCGTTCATCATCGGGTACCTCCGTGACCTGGGCTACGACCTGGACCGGGTGGTGCAGACGGGCTCCAACTTCGGCACCCAACTGGTCCAGGACTCGCCGTTCCTCAGCCGGGTGGGTAGTGGGACGATCATCTCCGACGGGCTGTCGTTGATGAATGCGGAGTACTCGAACACCTCGTTTCGGATGCGCTCGGTGCGTATTGCGGAGAACAACTTTTTCGGCAACGACATCGCGTTCCCGGCCGACGCGAAGGTGGGCAACAACGTCCTGCTGGCCACCAAGGTGATGGTGCCGGTGGACGGCCCGGTGCGGGAGAACACCGGGCTGCTCGGCTCGCCGCCGTTCGAGATCCCACGTTCCGTGCCCTCCGAATCCTCGACGGACGCCGAGTACGCGTTCCTGGCAGACCCGGCACAGGTGGCCAGGCGGCTGGCCGCGAAGAACCGGCACAACGCCGGCACCATCGCCACCGTGGTGCTGCTGCGCGCCTTGGGCTTCGGGTTGGCGCTGGTATTCGGGGCGGTCGGGCTGGCTCTGCTCAACGCCGACAACGGGTTCGGGGTTGACGGTGCGCTGGTCGTGGTCGCGGTCGCGGTCGTGAACACGGTGTACTCGGCGCTGTTGGAACGCGCGGCGCTCGGCTTCCGTCGGCTTCGGCCCCGGTTCTGCTCGATCTACGACCATTACTTCTGGACTCATGAGCGGCTCTGGAAGGTCTACATCCGTCCGATCTTCGTAGGGACTCCCTTCCAGGGGATGATCTGGCGTCTGGCGGGCGTCCGGATGGGACGGCGGGTGTTCGACGATGGCTGTGCGATGCCGGAGAAGTCACTGGTCACCATCGGGGATGACGCCGTCCTGAACGCCGGGAGCGTGATCCAGTGTCACTCTCTGGAAGACGGCTTCTTCAAATCCGACTACACCGCGATCGGCGCGGGCGCAACCATCGGCGTCAAGGCGTTCGTGCATTACGGCGTGCAGATGGGCGAGGGCGCGGTGCTCGGGGCGGACGCGTTCGTACTCAAGGGCGAAGAAATAGAGGCCGGCTCCCGCTGGCGCGGCAACCCGGCTGCGGAGGCCCGCACACCGGTACCCGTCGCACCGCCGACCACTCCCGCCGCCCAGTCACGCGTGCTGCTACCGGCCTCGGCCAAGGCGAACACCGCCGCGCCGATTGCCGCCACGAGCAAAGGCCGCTAGCAAGCCCGAGCTTGGAGGTACCACCCGAGCGGGCGTGATCGTGGTCGCGGCGTGTGGTCAGTGGACGGTTCGGGCGGCGGCGAGGATCTGGTTGGTGACCTCGACCGGGTGCGAGATGAGCGTCAGGTGCGAGCCGCCGGGCACCTCCACGATGTGGGAGTGCGCCCGGTGGGCCATGGCGAGTTGCGACTGCGGCGTGATGATCTGGTCCTTCGTCCCGATCACGTACCAGGACGGGATCGTCTTCCACGCCGCGGCGGTCGAGGGGGTGTTGAACGCGGCCGCGGCGGCGGGGCGCTGCGTTGCCCACAGCTGTTGCGCGGTGCGCGTGGGCAGGTCGGGGGCGAAGTTGTGCAGGAAGATGTTCTCCTTGAGGTAGTACTGCACAGCCCCGGCCGGGGCGCCGACGTAGGGCGTGCTGTCGAACAGTGTGGCGGGGTTTCCGCTCAGGGCTGAGGTCTTGCCGCTGAGCTGTCCGTTTGTCTCACCCACGTCGGGTGCGGCTGCGTCGACGTAGACAAGGACTTTCACGTTGGGGTTCCCCGCGGCGGCGTTGGTGATGACCGCGCCGCCGTAGGAGTGGCCGACGAGCACGATCGGGCCCTTGATGGTCGACAGGAAGTCCTTGACCTCCTCGGCATCGCTGGTCAGGCCACGCAGGGGGTTGTCGATGGCCCGCACGACGTACCCGTCGCGCTGCAGGGCGTCGACCTCGGCGTTCCAGCTGGAGGCGTCGGCCCACGCACCGTGCACCAGCACGATGGTCGGCTTGGGTGCGGCCTGGGCCGGCGCGGCGTGTGCGACCGATCCGGGATCGGCCGGAGTTGCGGCCTGCGCCGTCGTACCCGTGACGGTGGCTACGCCGAGCGCGAGAACGGCCGAGAGCGCGCCGGTCAGGAGCGCAGAGTGCAGCTTTCCGGACGAAGTGTGCATGGGTGGATCTCCAAATAAGCGAACATATTGCCCGAAGGGATGAATGTGGTTCCGAATTGCTCTGCCCGAGGCCAGCTCTCACGGCGCACGAGCTGGCGTATGTGATCCGGAGAGCTTTCACGCATGCTGGTGGCGCGGGCGTCAGCGAAAGCGGTTCGGGCGAGGCGGGTGAGCGCGTCGCCGGGACACATCTGGAGGCGCCATCTGGAGTACGTCCTAGTAGTCCAGGTCCCCCTGCGTCTTCTCGATCGGCGCGTGCGGGTCATCGTGCGGATGTGATTGCACGGTCGCTCCTTTTCGTTCGCAACTAGCTGGATCGGCTCCGGCCAGTGCTCGTAGATCTCGAGTTCGACCACATCGCACGGCCGGCCTCCAGCCACAGCGAGCTCTGGCTCAAACCGCCCGCGGTAGAGCTGCGTCCCGAGATCCCTCGTTGACCCCGTACTCCTTCAGTTCCGGGGTGCGGAAGCGAGAGAGCACACGTTCGATCGAGCCTTGCTTTCCGCCAACGTAGACGGGTGTTCGCACATTCCCGGGGACGTCAAAATTTTCTGGCTCGCCTTGCTCGGACCGTGCTGACGTCGGCGCCGATTCTCGATCACCCAAGATTCGTCCGTACAGGCGAGTGTGCCGACAGCAACCGTTCGCGGCCATTGCGTAGACACCAGGATTGTCGCGATGCACACCTGAGGGCAGGGCTAGGGCGAACCCAACAGACGGCACCTACCGGCCTCCGTACGTTGAGGTGGTGGCCGCTCTGCGGGTTGTCGTCGGCGAGGACACGCCCTTGTCCGCGAGGGCATCGTCCGGATTCTGGAACGCGCCGGCGTCGACATGGTCGACGCGGTGGACAACGCGGACGAACGAAGCGAGTGTGCGCCGGCCGCTCTTCCAGGAGTGTCACGCCAGGCCCGCTCGCCGCTGGTAGTCCTCGACGAGCGTGCGCAGTTCCGGGCCGTGCGGGCGTCGTCCTGGTCGGATGTCGCAGGTGAGCACCTTGGACTCCTGGATGTGGACGTTGGGGTCGAGTGTGATCGAGAGGAGGTCGTTGGCGCTGTCGCCGGTGGCGAGCCCGTTGTGACCGAAGTGCCAGGGCACGCCGACCTGGTGGGTCTCGCGCCCCTCGATGCGCAGCGGTGTCATCCGATCGGTCACGAGCACCCTCAGCTCGATCGCGTTGCGGGCGGTGATGACGGTGGCCCAGCCGAGGTGGGTCAGGCCTCGCTCGCGGGCAAGTTCGGGGGAGACCTCGCAGAACGCCTCGGGCTGCAGCTCGGCGAGGTAGGGCAGGTGCCTGCTCATTCCACCTGCGGTGTGGTGCTCGGTGAGACGGTAGGTGGTGAGCACGTACGGGAAGACCTCGGAGCCGACCGGGTGGTGCCGGTTGCCTGGCTGGTCGTACAGCATGGCCGCCGGGTTGCGCGGCTGTTCCGGGTGCAACAGGTTGGTGTGCGGGGTCTCTGCTGGTTCGTAGTGCGTGGGCATCGGTCCGTCGACCAGCCCGGCAGGCGCGAACAGCCACGCCTTCCCGTCGGTCTGCATGATGAACGGGTCGTCGCCGGCCAACGCGGCTGCGGCCGTCGCGCCCGGTGGCGGGATGTAGTCCGGCGCGGTCCTGGCCGGGAAGTCCGGTACGTCGTGGCCCGTCCATTTCTCGCCGTCCCACCAGATCAGCGCTTTGCGCTCGCTCCACGGCCTGCCGGCGGGGTCGGCGGAGGCGCGGTTGTAGAGCTGGCGCCGGTTCGCGGGCCATGCCCAGCCCCACTCCGCGGCCACCCAGTCCTGCTCGCGGGCGGGTTTGCGCCGTGCGGCCTGGTTGACCCCGTCGGCGTAGACGCCGCAGTAGATCCAGCAGCCGCATTGGGTGGAGCCGTCGCCGCGGAGCTGGGAGGAGGTGGTGAGCAGCTGCCCGTCGGGCCCGTGGCCGTTGATCTCCTGCAGCACGGCTGCGGCGCTGGGCTCGGCAGTAGGCCCGTGCACGGGGTAGTTCCAGGTGAGCGCCTTGATCGGGGCGTCCCGGGGATCGTCCGACCCGGCCACCTTCTGCTTGATGATTCGGCCGAGGTGGTAGAAGAACCACAGGTCGCTGCGGGCGTCGCCGGGTGGCTCGACGGCCTTGTGCCGCCACTGCAGCAGTCGTTGGGTGTTGGTGAATGTGCCTTCCTTCTCCACATGGTTGGCCGCGGGCAGGAGGAAAACCTCCGTGTCGATGTCTTCGGTGCGCAGTTCCCCGGTCTCGATCTCGGGCGAGTTCTTCCAGAACGTCGCGGTCTCGATGCAGGCGAAGTCGCGAACGACCAGCCACTCCGCTTTCGCCAGGCCCAGCCGCTGCATCCGGGCGTTTGCGCTGCCGACAGCCGGGTTCTCTCCGGCCACGATGTAGCCGGCCACCTTCCCGTCGGCCATGTCGAGGACGGTGCGGTAGTTGTTGTGGTCCCCGGTCAGGCGCGGCAGCCAGTCGAAGCCGTAGTCGTTCTCCACGGTGGCGGCGTCGCCGAACCACGCCTTGAGCAGGCTCACGATGTAGTTGGGCATGTCGCCCCAGAACCCGGCAACGCCGACGTCCGGGGCGATGTAGTTCGCCAGTGACGTCCCGAGCGGGCCGGCCGGCATCGGCAGGTAGCCGGGAAGGATGTTGAACAGCGTGGGGATGTCGGTGGAGCCCTGGATGCTCGCGTGCCCGCGCAGCGCCATGATCCCGCCGCCCGGGCGGCCGATGTTGCCCAGCAGCGCCTGCAGGATCGCCGCGGCCCGGATGTACTGCACGCCGACGCTGTGCTGCGTCCAGCCCACCGCATAGGACCAGTTCGTCGTGCGGTCGCGCCCGCTGTTCTCGGTGATCGCCCTGGCGACCTCGAGGAACGTGTGTTGCGGGATGCCGCAGACCTCTTCCACGAACTCGGGGGTGTAGCGGGCGTAGTGCCGCTTGAGGATCTGGAAGACGCAGCGCGGGTGCTGCAGTGTCTCGTCCCGCGGCGGCTTCGTGGCGACCGACGGGCCGCCACTTCCGTACTTGTCACCGCCCGCGGTCAACTTGTGCTGGTGACCGCCTTGCTGGACCGATCCGCTCGGATCGACGGCGGTCGGGTCGGCGCTCTCGTACGCCCAGGTGTCGACGTCATAGCAGGACCTTTCCGGATCCCAGCCGCTGAAGAGTCCGTCGAGATCCTCGGTGTCGCGGTAGGCGTCGTTGATGATCGCCGCGGCGTTGGTGTAGGCGACGACGTATTCGCGGAACTCTTTGCCCTCGGTGAGCACGTGGTTGATCAGCCCGCCGAGCAGCGCGATGTCCGAGCCCGCCCGGATCGGGACGTGCAGGTCTGCCAGCGCGCTCGTGCGCGTGAAGCGGGGATCGATGTGAATGATCTTCGCGCCGCGCATCTTTGCGTTCATGACGAACTGGAAGCCGACGGGATGGCACTCGGCGAAGTTCGACCCCTGGATCACGATGCAGTCGCTCTTTGCGAGGTCCTGCTGAAAAGTCGTGGCGCCGCCGCGACCGAACGAGGCCCCCAGACCGGGGACGGTGGAGGAGTGTCAAAGGCGGGCCTGGTTCTCGACCTGTATCGCGCCGAGAGCCGTGTAGAGCTTCTTGATGAGGTAGTTCTCCTCGTTGTCCAGCGTGGCCCCGCCGAGGTGGGCGATGCCCATCGTGCGGCGCAGCGGCTGGCCGTGCTCGTCGGTGTCCTGCCACGTCCGGCGCCGCGTGTCGAGCACGCGGTCGGCGATCATCTGCATCGCCGTGTCGAGGTCGAGGTCCTCCCACTCCGTCCCGCCGGGACGCCGGTATCGAACCGTAGTGACGCGGTCGGGAAGTAGTACGAGTTGCCTGCTGGCCGCGCCCTTCGGGCAGAGCTTCCCCAGCGAGATCGGCGAGTCCGGATCACCCTCGATCTGCGTGATCTTCTCGTCCTTCACGAACACGAGCTGTCCGCAGCCGACCGCGCAGTAGGGGCAGATGGACTGGACGACGCGGTCGGCCTCCGCAGTCCGCGGTGCGAGGTGCTCGTTGCGCGCCGACCGGACAGCCTCACCCCGGGCGGTCCAGTCCGCTCCCGTGACCTGCCGTATCACCGGCCAACGCCCGATCCACTGCCTCACTCCCACGAATGGCCCTCCTCAGTCGTCCAGCGCCCCCGCAGCGATCGTGCCGCTCACCCGGTCGGCGACTTCCCCTGAGAAACCACCGTCGACCGAACGGCAGACTTGCCCGCGAACCCCGTGGTTACGCTCGTGGACCGCGACACGAGATTGTTTGTCGCGCATGCTGACTTTTCCGTTGTTGACCGACGCGGGCGGGCCGACCCGAGGGCTCTGCCGCGCCTTTCGGGTGCTCGCAACGGAGAAGTAATGTCGTTTCCCGCAATTGGAGGACCCCACTGCAACGACTGGCGGCGCCGAGAACTGGGGGCCCTCATCCTCCACGCCGTGGCCGGTCTACGGTCCCCAGCTTGCGCGCCGTGGACATCGCCCGTTCGGGTAGTCCTGGCCCCTCTTGTCCTGGCCGCAGGCGCACATAATCGATGGTGCTCGCCAGACCAGGACCGCTGGACCCGAGTAGCCGATCCCGTGCCTCAACCCATCCGAGGATCGCGAGAGCCAGCAGAATCAAGGCTGCGAGGTAGACGAACGCCACGGTGGGGGAGGCCACCGTGTACAGAAGTCCGGCGATCGAGCCAACTGCGACCTTCCCGATGGCTTGGACGGTCGCGAGAAGCCCGAAAGCGGATCCGCGGATCTCGACCGGGGCGAACGCGGCCACGGCGGCATGTTCCGACGGTCACCACATCCGGCCACATTGAGCGCATTCCGTCGAAGCCGCAGTCGCTTTGACGAGATTTCGCCGACCGGAGGAACGAAGTGAACAAATCGTCGATTCCTCCATTTTGAGGCGCAACTCAATATTTGCGGGTCGCAACGCTGCGAGTTAGCCTCGCGCCCGTGCAGATCCGTGAGTTCTCCGGTGAGGAGTTCGACGAAATCTCCAGTGAGTTCTTCATGCCGGCGGTCGTCCGGAGGGGTCTTGACTTTCGCGTGCGGGTGGCGTTGCAGGAACTGGACACGGGCTTGACACTCTCGCGGGTGCACTGGGGAGGGCCGAGGTCGACGACCCGCACCAACCGGATGGCAGCGAGAGCGTCGGACGCCAGCCGGATGCTCTTCGCGGTACAGGAGGCCGGCCGGGGCCACATGACCCAGTGCGACCGTTTCGCCGAATTGGCGCCCGGTACGGGGTTTTTGACCGAGGCGTGTAGTCCCGCCACATGGGTCTCGCAGACCGAGACCGAGCGGTTGATCTTGTCCTTTTCCCGCGAGCTGCTGCCGCTGCGTGCTGCCGAGATCACCGAGGGCTGTGCACGCAGCATGAACTCCGCATCCCCGGCCATGCAGACGCTTTCCGCCTACCTCGGTCGGTTTTTCGAGATCGCCGACGACCTCACCGCGCCGCAACGGCTGGACGCCGGGCGTGCCGGGATCAACCTGCTCGCCATGGCGCTGCGGGACGTCGTCCCCTCGGTACCGGGCGGCGACGGCCCCGCGGGGGTGCTGCTGGAGATGATGCTGACGCACGTCCGCAAACACCTGACCGACCCGGAGCTGCGGGTAGAGGAGCTGGCGCGGCGGCATTACGTGTCGGTTCGCCGGGTGTACAACCTGTTCGAACGGATCGGGACCACGCCCGGTGCGTACCTTCGCGAGCAGCGTCTACTCGCCGCCCAGACGATGCTGACCGACCCGAGGTATGACCGTCTCTCGGTATCGAGCATCGCGACTGCTGTCGGGCTCCTCGACCTCGGTACGTTCGAACGGGCGTTCCGACGGCAGTACGGGATGACACCAGCCCGCTGGCGCCGTGAACATCGCCACTCTGGATCTGCTCCTCCAACGGGGAGGAATTGCCTCCCCCGCTGACGAGAAAACGCCCGCTCCCCGAGACGGCCCGGTGCGGCAGACTGGGGTGATCCGGTTGGACCTCAGAAGAACTTCACGCGGGCCGGGTGCAAGCTGTTGCAACGGTTTCTTCTTCGGAATGGTGTCGCTCGTGGTGCGAGGTGAAGGGAGCGAGGGTGATGAGACGTGGCCGCCGAGGTGCCGCGCGTTGCCAGTGCCGACCGCCTACTTGAGCAACGCGTCCAACCCTTGCAAGAACCCGGGCGCGCCGTTGTACGTCTTGACGATCTTCATCGTCTTGGTGTCGATGAGCCATCCGCGCGGGTCGGAGATCGGCTTCACACCCTTGTTGAGTTGGTACGTCGGGTCGATCACCACGTCGTACCTGGAGGCGTACTTCGCAATCCAGTCCAGTGCGGTGCTCTGCCGGGCCGTGAAGTCCTTGGGGGTGCCGGGTGTGGGGTCCACCGGTTTGATGTCGGTGTGCAGCGCCTCGAGCTGGCGCAGGCCCTTGCTGCGGTACTGCGTGTCCCACGTGTTCATGCTTCCGGCCTGGGCCACGCATGCCCCACAGCTTGACCTGCCAAGGCTGAGGAAGAGCGCCTTGATGCCCTTGGTGCCGCTCGGGTCGTAGTAGTCGCTGAGGTCGATGTCGGTGAACTGGCGACCGCCGTCTTGGTAACCCAGGAAGGTGAAGTCGCTGATCGTATTGCCGACGTTGAAACCGTACGGTCCGGTTGGGTACACGGCCACGGGCGTCTCCGGCTACGCGATGGATCCGCATGATCACGCGGAGTGCGAACTTTACCCCGTTTCGCAGTCGATCCGGACCGGCTGATCAGCTGAAGTTCTTCGTCTCCGGCCGTGCTCGACACCGACGGCCTCCCCTGGTGAGCTCGGTGGCCGCCTGCTGGATCTCGTCGTTCGCCGCGGACATCCTCGATGGCCGAGAGCGCGCAGGCTCGGTACTCGTGGGCCGGCCCGATCACCCGGCCCGCATCACTGAGGCCGGTAGCCGTCCGCCCGCGGGCCGGGCGAGGCGGGTGCGAACGCGCCGGTCGTTCACCCCGGATGCCCTGGCCTTGGGCCCGTCGCCGCAACCGTCCGGTGGCAGGCTCAAGATCAGCGAATCGGGACCCGGAGCCGCGTCATCAGCGGTTACGGGTACCGAACTGGTGATCATGAGATCGCGCGCCGGGCCGACGGGTGGGCGAGCGGCCCGCTCGCGCAGACCTATCAGACGAGAGCGCCGCTCGTTCACCCGATGCCGGCCCCCGCACCTCCCCGCTGAAGGCCCCACCGGTTACGGCACCAGCACGACCGGCACATCGATCCGGACTTATCGCGCGAACGCGCCGGTCGTACAACCCGACCTGAACGCGGCGACCAGATTCAGCGTCGTTGCGCTAAGGGCTGCCCCGGTCGTCGTCCACCGACCAGGCCGTCTACGCCGGTGCAATGTGGACGAGCACTGCCGACTCAAGCAGTTCCGCCTCCTGCCGCGCCGAGATCGCCCGCCATCATGCTCTGGCTGCGCACCGACCTGCAGGGCACGCGTTAAACGCCAACTGGTGGCGTAGCGGCGAGAAGAATGGCGGCGGACTGTTTGGCGCGTCGGGCTGCGTCGGGCGTGCGTTCACGGAGTGCGGTGACAACCGCCCCGTCCATGAGCATGTGCAACGCGTGGGCGGTGGGCTCGGGCGCTGGATGGCCGGCGGCCTGCAGTAATTGCGTCAGATAGTCGATGACGGCGCGTTTGTGTTCGTTGGCAACGGCATGGGCGGTGCTCTCGGGGTCGGCGGTCTCGACGACGGTGTTGATGAACGCACAGCCCCGGAAGTCCTGCCGCCCGAACCGCTCCTCGAGGGCGTCGAAAACGGCCAGCGGCTTGGCGTCAGCAGTGCTCGCCAACGCGTCGACGCGCGTGGCCAACCACTCGCGCCACGCGGTGTCACGCCGGCGCAGCACAGCGACGATCAGGTCGTCCTTGCTCTTGAAGTGCCGGTAGAAGGACGCGCGTCCGACACCTGACTCCTCCAGGATGCGTTCCACGCCGACCGCGCGAGTGCCTTCTGCGTAGAACAGCTGCTCTGCCGTCTCCAGTAGACGCCGTCGTGCCTGGGTTGCCACGCCAAAGATGGTACCAGTCGGTTCCTTCTTGACAGGACGGTACCGATTGGTACCGTCCTGAGTGTCAAACGGAACCGACTAGTACCAACTGGAGAAGCCATGTCCCGCGTCCCGCAGCTCACCACCGACCAGCCCGACCTCGACGCTGACCAGCGCGAGCTGCTCGAACAGACGGCCGCCCAGCTGGGCAAGGTGCCCAACCTGTACGCGGCGATCGCCAACGGGCCGGCTGCTCTCCGCGGCTATCTGGTTCTCCGCGAAGCCCTCGGCAACGGAGCGCTCGATGCGCGAACCCGAGAGAAGCTGGCGTTGCTGATCGCCGAGGTGAACGGCTGTGGTTACTGCGTCGCAGCCCACACATTCCGCGGCACACGCCTGTTCAAGATGTCCGCCCAGGAGCTCCTGGACACCCGGCAAGCGCGTGACAGCGATCCGCACACCGAAGCGGTGCTCCACATCGCACGCGCCGTGCTCCGCACCGGTGGTCGGGTCGACGACACCGTGATCGAGCGCGCTCGCAAGGCCGGTGTCACGGACGCGGAGCTCATGGAGATCGTCGGCCACATCGCGCTCAACGTGTTCTCCAACTACGCCAACCACCTCGCCCAGCCGGAGCTGGACTTCCCCGCGGTCGATCTCGAGAAGCGCAGCGACATGTCTCGAGCCTGGCAGTACGCCGACGAGGTAGAACTCGTCGACGGCTACCGGGTGGCCGACGCCGACGGCGTTGACACCGGCACGGCGCGGAACGTGGAGATCGCGTTCAGCGGGGGGTTCGTGCACATTCGGCACTTCGGGGCCGACCTCGTGCAAACCGTGTCCGCGCCCGCGGTCCGGCGTATCAGCCAAGGGCTGTCTGCCGCGGCTTAGCCGACCGCCGGGCCGTGCTCGTGGGGGAGACCGTCCGCGCGCCAACACCGGAGCGTGGACGTCGGCGAGCAGGCCCGGCATGGGAATCGTCACCTGGCACAGAGAGGGCGTGGAGCCCGGCGTGGAGGGGGCGCCGGGGTCGCTCGCCTTGGCACGCACGGTGGAGGTGCCGGCCGGTTCATGGACACGGCCGGCCGGCCCTTTCCGTGCTGACCCTCTTGTGTGCAGGCGGGTTGTCGGCAGGTGTCGTTCAGACGTTTACGACCGTCGCCGAGGGCGGGGCCGGGAAACCCCCGACGGCTTGTTCGAACGTGTGGGCCACCCGCAGCACGGTGGCGTCGTCGAAGTGCTTGCCGATGATCATCATCCCGGTCGGCAGACCGTTCACCAGTCCGGCGGGCACGCTGCACGCAGGGTGGCCCGAGACGTCCAGCGGACAGGTGTTGGTCACCGGCTCGAAGGCGCGGGCGATCACCTCCTCGCGCGGGGCGTCGGCGGCCGGGATGATCGATGCCTGCATCGGAGTGGTCGGCATGACCAGCACGTCGTAGCGGTCGAGCGCCTCGTCGTAGGCCGCCCGCAGGCGGGGCACCAGGTTGCGGGCCATGGCGTAGTACTCGGCGTGGTGGCGGTTGAGTGTGTAGCGGCCGGCGAGCAGCACGAGCTTGACGGTCTCGGAGAACCGGCTGCCGTCCTCGCGCCACTTGGTGCCGTAGAAGTTCATGAGCTCAGGGTCGTAGCGGCCGTGCTGGCCCAGGCCGTGACCGTTGCCGTCCACCATCTGCGCGGTGCTGCCCTCGACGAGGATGACGGTCCAGAGCTTCTTGCCGAGCAGGTGCCAGGGGATGGAAACGTCCTCGGCGGTGAGCCCCGCGTCGCGCAGGATCTCGACGGCGGCGCGGACGGCGTCGTCGACGGCAGGGGCGGAGTCGGAGTGGCCGAAGCCCTCGCTGACCACACCGATGCGCAGCCCGTCGGCCGGGCGGGCCAGCGCGCCCACGTAGTCCTCGACGGCGAGGTCGGCAGGTTGACGCGGGTCGTGGCCGTCCCGACCGGCCATGACACCGAGCAGCAGGGCGGCGTCGGCCACGGTGCGCGTCATCGGCCCGAGGTGGTCGACCGTGTGGTCGACGGGGAGCGCGCCGGTGTAAGGCACCAGGCCGTAGGTGGGCTTGTGGCCGACGATTCCGCTGAAGGATGCCGGGATGCGGATGGATCCGGCCTGGTCACCGCCGGTGGCGAAGTCGACGGCACCGGCTGCGACCAGAGCGGCGCTGCCGCTGGAGGTTCCGCCGGAGGAGCGGGTGGGGTCCCACGGGTTGCGCACCGGCCCGGTGCGCGACGTGTGCGAGCCGCCGGAGGTGCAGAGGTCCTCGCACACGGCCTTACCGGTGATCGTGGCGCCCGCGTCGAGCAGCCGGGAGACGATCGTGGCGTCGCGACGGGGGACGAAGCCCTCCATGATGGCGGAGCCGACCATCATCGGTACACCGGCCACGGCTGTGTTGTCCTTGATCGCCACGGTGCGTCCGGCGAGCGGGCCCTGGTTGCTTCCGGTCACGGTGCAGGTGACGTACCACGCGCCGAGCGGGTTGTCCGCGGGCTCCGGGCGGGTCCAGGCCCGCTGCGGAACAGCCGGCTGCATCTGGTTGTGCAACTCCTCGACCGCGTCCCAGGACCGGAGCACACCCTGCACCAGCGGAGCGAAGGACGCCACGTCGGCCTCGGAGAGCCCGAGGCCGTAGCTCTCGGCCACAGAGATGATGGCCGATACGTCGGGCGGTTGAAGGGACATCCAGGATCTCCTCACAGTCGGCCCTCGCGCCCGGCTCGCAGCACGTCGTCAGTGCTGGTAAGGCCGGGATGAAGTCCTCGGCGCTGATGGCGTGTCCGTCGGCCTGGCCGCCTTCGTGACGATGCCGAGACCTGTCCGATCGCCGCTGGTCCAGTTGACGAGCTTCACCGTGGGTCTCGTTCCGGCTGCCGCCCCAGGTAGTAGCCCAGGCGCGAACACCGCCACGCGTAGGTCGGGTGCGGCTTCCATCTGGTCGATCAGCTCCGGGAGCTCGGTGAGCATCTCCGGGTGACCAGGTCGCCTGGTCTCGGCGGTCACGGAGAAATGGCTCGACCGATTCACGGTTTCGTTTCCTCTTCCCTCTTCTGTGCCGCCATGCCTTCCGTCGCCCGTGGGGCGTCGTCAGCGACCGTCTTGTCAGGAAGGAAACGCGTTCTCGGCAGTAGCACAGGTGTAGACGGGCATTGGTGCCGTCCTGTCCTGTACGGTTGGAATTGTTAACTGTACGAGCTCGTACTATCGACGCTAGGCTTCTGTATTGGCTAGGGTCAACGGCCTGGGAGGATGGATTTCGTGTCTCAAGTCACGGGCGGCTGGGTGCCGACCGCGTCGCCGATACACCTCCTGCGAAGGGCCTTTCAACATGTGACGGCCTGTTGGACGGCCACGGTCTCCACGACCATGACCGCTCCACAGTTCGCGATTCTTGACGTCCTGATGACCTATGACGAAGACTTCGACCAATCGATGATCGGTCAGCGCCTGAGCTTGGACAGTTCAACCGGGAGCTACCTGATCAAACGTCTGGAGCGGGACAAACTCGTCGCCACGGTCGTCGACCCGGATAACCGTCGCCGCAAACTGATCACGATCACCGAGAAGGGGTTGACTGTGGTCCGGGGAACCATGGCCGACGCACGTGCCGCCGAAGACCTCATACTCGCCCGCCTGACCCCGAGCGAGCAGACGCAGCTGAAGCGCCTCCTGAAGCGGTTGGTTGGAATTGACGCTGACGACGAGATGACCTGCGACGGGCGTCCGGCGGCAAGCTCGGGAGAGTCGGCCTCGCCAGCGACCACAAGCATCAGGCAGTAACTGGTCTGCCTCCCCTCAGGAGGAAATGCCTCTCCGCAGGCGAGAAAACGCCCCCCATCGAGAAGGTCCGGTGCGGTCAACTGGGGTGACCCGGTTGGGCTCGGAAAGGCGCACATCCCGGCCCTCTGCAAGCGGAGGAACCACATCGGCACGGGGAGGATCTCCGGTTGAGTCCCATTTCTGATGCCTCGAACATCGATCCCGAGGCGATCGACGCCCTGCTCCGCAAGCCTGTCGAGGCCGGGACGGTGCCCAGTCTGGTCGCGATCGCGGCCGACCGGAGCGGTGTGATCTACGAGGGAGCGGTCGGCTCCCGGGTTCCAGGTGCTCAGGAGCCGGTGTCGGCCGACACCGGCTACCGGATGCAGTCGATGACGAAGATCGTGACGACGGTCGCCGCGTTGCAGCTGGTGGAGCGGGGGATACTCGATCTGGATGCGCCCGTCGACACCTATCGGCCGGAGTTCGCCGAGGTCCAGGTATTGGACGGCTTCGACGGCGACATCCCTCGGCTGCGTCGGCCGGCGAGCCGGGTTACGGTGCGGCAGCTGGTCACGCACACGAGCGGGTTGGTCTACTCGTTCTTCAACGCCGACATCGACCGCTGGGAGAAGCTGACCGGCACCCCGAGCGTCGTCTCCGGCAAGGAGATCATCTTCACCGCGCCACTGGCGACCGACCCAGGCACGAGGTTCGAGTACGGGATCAGCACCGACTGGCTCGGCCGGGTCATCGAGGCGGTGTCCGGGGTGACGCTCGACGTGGCGTTCGATCGGGGGATCACCGGCCCTCTCGGGATGCACGACACCACGTTCACCCCGACGGATGCGCAGCGGATGAACCTGTCGGCGCTCCACGCCAGGGGGGAGAGCGGTGAATGGGTGGAGATCGACGACCCGTTCTCCGCTTCTCCGGAATTCTGGGGCGGAGGGTACGGGCTGCACTCGACGCCGCGTGACTTCCTGAAGCTCCAGCGGGTGTTGCTGGGCGACGGCACGTTCGAAGGCACGCCGATCCTGAAGCCCGCCACTGTGGAGGCGGCATTCTCCAACCAGATCGGTGATCTCGAGATTCCGGCGTCGATCCCCACGGCGGACCCCCGGTTGAGCTGCGACTTCACCGTCGGTCCCGGCCTGAAGTGGGGCTACGGGCTGATGCTGAACACCACTGACGCCCCCGGGATGCGCCGGGCCGGCTGTGGCGCGTGGGCCGGGTTGATGAACACCTACTACTGGATCGACCGCGCCGCCGGCATCACCGGCGCGATCTACAGCCAGTTCCTGCCTTTCGCCGCCCCGGAAATGCTGGCCGTCAACGTCGAGTTCGAGAAGGCTCTCTACGCCGGCCTGTGATCCGCCGAGCGCAACGAGGAATACTCGGCCGACGCTCATGAGATTTCAGGAATTGGCTTGTTCGCCAGGAGGTGGAATGACCAGAAATGACCGTATGACTCAGGGCAATGCTGAAGGGATGCAGATCGACGAAACCGTAGCCGGGCTGCTGCAGGAGCGCATCATCGCCGACGCCGGCGGTGCGATGGCCATCCCCTTGGCACTGCTGGGTGACCGGCTCGGTCTGTTCGACGCGCTCGCCGGCGGCGGGCCGGCCACAGCCTCAGAACTCGCCGAGCGCACCGGGCTGGCCGAGCGCTATGTGCGGGAATGGCTCCTGGTCATGGCTGCCTCCAGATACATCACCTACCAGAACGACCCCGAACGGACGTCCGCGTCCACCGCCATGTATTACCTTACGCCCGAGCAGGCGGCTTTCTTCACCGACACCGAGAGCCCCTACTACATGGTGGGCGCCTTCCAGACCTTTTCGTCGGCGCCGCGGACATTCGACAGACTCGTCGAGGCGTTCCGCACGGGCGACGGGATCGGCTGGCACGAGCACGACGACGACACCTACATCGGCAATGAGCGGTTCTTCCGGCCGGCGTACAAGGCCCACCTGGTCCGCTCGTGGATCCCGGCGCTGAACGGCCTGCACCAGCGGTTGATCGACGGAGTGCGTGCCGCGGACGTCGGATGCGGCCTCGGCGCCTCCACGATCATCCTGGCGCAGGCCTATCCCGCCACCGAGTGGACCGGCATCGACTCCCACCCCCGCTCGATCGAGCTGGCCCGCTCACGCGCGGCCGACGCGGGAGTCTCCGACCGCATCGACTTCCAGCAGGCCAGCGCCGCCGAGCTGAGCGGGCCCTACGACTTCGTCGCCTTCCTGGACTGCCTCCACGACATGCCGGACCCCCTGGGCGCGCTGCACGCAGCCCGTGCCGCGATGTTCAGTGACGGATACGTGATGCTGGTCGAGCCCAAGAGCTCGGATGACATCACCGATGGGCTCCATCCGCTCGGACGGATGATGGCCGCCGCATCGGTGTTCGTCTGCCTGCCCAGCGGCCTGTCCGCAGCGCCGGCCACCGGCCTGGGCAACCAGGCCGGCCCGACCAGAACACTGCAGCTCGCGCACGAAGCCGGATTCAGCACCGCGCGGATCGCCCTCTCGACGCCGTTCAACCTCGTCTACGAGCTGCGGCCCTGACCCACCTGCCGCCGCGGTGCGGGGACGCGCACTGGTCAGCTCGCCGCCTCGATCGGCTGGTCGGGGCGGCGCAGGGCCTCGGGGCGGTGGTCCCGCAGATAGGCCGTTCCGCTCGCGACACCCCAGAAGTAGACGCCCAGCGACACCACCGCGACGATCAACGAGTCCCACGGCGCCGGGATCAGCCCCGACCCCTCGAAGCTGCCCAGCGCGGACATCAGGTACAGGAACGCCAAGTGGACGATCAACCACACGCCGCCGGACAGCTCGCTGACACCCTGGTTCTGCCGCACCCAGGTCACCGCGAACCAGATCAGCCCGGCCACCACGATCGGGATGGTCTTGGTCAGGTCCGGCCAGCCGACCCAGTAGATCACCAGGGCGCTGATGACAAAGGCCAGCGGCGCGATCACCGCCATGCCCGGGAGCCGGTTCGCCGGCCCGGTCACACCGGTCTTGCGGAAGGCGAGCAGGCTGATCGAGCCGACAGAGAAGGTGAACGCCACGAGGCTTGCGGTCACCGACACGATCTCGTGCCAGCTCGGCAGCGGCAACAGGAACAAGATGCCTACCAGGAAGTTCGTGATCAATCCTCGGGTCGGCACACCCCATCGGCCGTTCACGGTGCGCAGCCACGCGGGGAAGAACCGGTTCTTGGCCAGCCCGTAGGCGTTTCGCGCATTGGACGCGGTCCAGGCGATGGCCGCTCCCGACGGCGAGATCATCGAGTCGGCGATGAGGGTCCAGTACAGCCAGCTCAGCCCCAGCAGCATGGCCAACTGTGCGAACGGTGAGTCGAAGTCCACCCCGTGCCAGCCGCCGGCGAGCATGCTGCTCGGCACCGCACCGAGGAACGCCACCTGGAGCCCGAGGTAGAGCACGATGGTGACCAGCAACGTGGTGACCAGCGCCGCCGGAATGTGCTTGCGCGGATGGCGAACCTCACCGGAGAGCTCGACGATGTTGCGGAACCCGGTGTAGGCGAACACCATGCCGGCAGAGGCGATGGTGCCCAGCGCTGCCCCGTAGCCGTAGGGGGCGAACCCACCGTGCTGGCTGATGTTGCCGCTGTCGAATCCGGAGGCGATCAACAGCACCACGGTCACGGTGGGAATCAGCACCTTGACCGCGGTGACCACGTTGTTCGTCTTGGCGAACAGGTGCACGCCGAAGTAGTTGATGCCGACGAAGACGGCCATCAGCACGATGGCCAGCAGAATTCCCAGCCCGGTCAGCTGGTCGCCCTGGTAGATGCCGGGCAGATAGGAACTGGCGTATTGCAGCGCTCCGGCCGCCTCGGTGGGCGGGTTGCCCAGGTAACACACCCACATGCTCCAGCCGACGATGCCGGCGGCGAACCGGCCATTGGAGTACAGCGGGTAGCGAACCAACCCCCCGGACTCCGGATGGGCGATGGCCAGCTCAGCGAACACCAGCGCGACGGTCAACATCAACACCCTGCCGATCACCCATGCGATCAACGAGGCCGGCCCGGCGGACTGTGCGGCGTACATCGCCGAGAACAACCACCCGGAACCGATCACACTGCCTAGCCCGGTGGCCAACAACGACCAGAAGCCAAGCGTTCTACGGAACTTTGCGTCTTCGTTCAGTGTGGGTTCCAGGGCCACCGTCATGATCTCAGCTTGGGTGCAGCTAACCGATCGTGCAGACGGGGCCGCCACAAATCATATGATTGGTCCGGCAATGTGCTGCTGAGCGCGGTTGACCCAGTTCTGTTTCATGTGCTTCGTCTGGTCCGGCCGGGCACACTGGGGGCTGGACTGCTCAGCGTGGAGGCATCTCCTGCGTCAGGGTTGCGGGACCGGATCCGTAGTGGCGGTGCTGGCGCCGCCAGCCGGCCGGCGTCGTCCCGTACTGCCGCCGGAACCCCCGCTCGAACGTCCTGCGGTCGACGAACCCCACCGCATCCGCAATGTCCGACGTCCCGAGCCGGGCGTACTTCGGGTCGGACAGCATGATCTGTGCCGCGAGCAGCCGCTGTTCGCGAAGGTACGCACCGGGTGTGGTCCCGATCCGTTCGAACAGGGTGTACATCCGGCTGACCGAGACGTGGTGGCGCCGCGCCAGCTCCTCGACCCGCAGGTGCGGATCG
Organism: Pseudonocardia yunnanensis; assembly: GCF_039534065.1. NCBI lineage: Bacteria > Bacillati > Actinomycetota > Actinomycetes > Pseudonocardiales > Pseudonocardiaceae > Pseudonocardia > Pseudonocardia yunnanensis. The sequence continues at coordinate 121,167 of NZ_BAAAUS010000023.1, forward strand.
GCCAGGTGTTCGCAGACGTGCGACCGCATCATCTCGAGCAACACGTCATCAGGGCCGTCCCCGCCCGGCACAGAGGGTGTGACGTCTCGCAGTACCATCGCGAGCAGGTCGATCGTGGCCTGCCCGGCGTCCAGCCGCTGCCTCTCGGTGAGCTCGTCGGCAATCTCGAACAGCCGGCCGAGGTAGCCGGATAACATTTGCATGGCCGGGGCTGCAGGGTCCACGCTGCGCGCACACGCCTCGGTGATCTCGGTGGTCCGGAGTGGGAGCAACTCGCGGGAGAAACGCAAGCTCATGCGCTGGGTCTCGGCTGACGAGATCCGCTCGTAGCGGCTACGCGCCTCGGTGAGCACTCCCGTACCGCCCGCCAGCTCGACGTATCGGTTGTGTTGGCCGACGCGGCCCCGGCCGTCGGTGTATATGCAGAAGAGCATCAGGTTGTCGACCGACGCTCTCGCTGCCATCCGGTTGGTTCGGACCGCGGACATCTGCCCCGAATGCGACCGAGAGAGAGTCAGTGTCTTGCCCAGCCCCTGAATCGCCGCCCGCCCGCGGAAGTCCTGACCCGTCCTGACGATCACCGGAAGGAAGAACTCGGGAGCGAGGTGTTCCAACTCCTCACCGGAGTACTCGAGGATCCGCACGGCCCGAGGCTAGCTCCGGTCATCGTGATGCTGAGCAGGCATCGCTGCACACGTTGAGGGCCCTGGCCTGGTCGCCTGTCTGCACGGCATATGAGGGCTCAGGCAGACCCGAACCGGGTTGGGGGCCGATCACCGAGCGCGTCGCCGCTTGATCCCCGGCCCGGGGGTGGTCACGCGGGCGCCCCGCACGACTGCTTTCCTCTGAGGAAAACAGTGTGCTACTTTCCTCGAAGGAAAGCAGTCCAACGATCAAGGATGGGGCCGATGCACCCTCACGATGCCCAGTCGTCGCTCGATGACATCCGGCGCCTCCAGGACAGGACTCGGCAGCAGGTCGTCCGCCAGAGCTTCGCCCGCTCCTATGTCCTGCTCGCAGCGTTGGGACTTCTTGTCGGGCTGGCCTCCATCGATCTCCAGAACCCTTGGCGCACTGCCGCGTTCCTGCTCGGGTTCGGACTCTTCGTCGGAGTGGGGATCGTGCACGAACACCGGGCCCTCGTGCAGCGAAAGCCGACCGGCCTGGAGTGGCTGTTCTGGGTGGGATTGTCGGGTGGGATCATGCTGCTGTTCGGCATCTTCCGGATCGTCGGCTGGGCGGTGTTCGGTCTTCAGTCGCAGGGGCTGCTGTCGCAGGGCGCCGTCGCCGCCGCCGCCACGGCTGTCACCTATGTCGCCATAACGCCCCTGATCCGCCGGGCCTTCACGGTGATCGTGCTGCGCGACGGCGGACGCGCCTGATGGACCCCCGCTTCGACGAGTTCCTGCATGTCCCGGCGCGGTTGTCGATCGTCGCCCTGCTGGCACCGGCCGCCTGGGTGGACTTCGGTTTCCTGAGGGACACGATCGGGACCAGCGATTCGGCGCTGTCGAAGCATGTCTCAGCATTGGCCGAGGCCGGATATGTCACGGTTCGCAAGGACCAGCAAAGCCGCGCGCGACGCACCTCCGTGCAGCTCACCCCGCAAGGTCGGCACGCCTTTCAGCAGCATGCGGCTGCGCTGGAGCACATCGTCGCGGCCGCCCATGCCGCTCATGGAGCCACCGAGGCCGGCCGTCCGAGCTAGCGCCGGTCACTTCGTCGTAGAGCGTGATCGCTGGTAGCTCTCACCCTGGCCGGCGTCCGCGACAGTCAGGTGAGAATCCGGTGGGCCAGCCACTGGAGCGGTGATGATCGCGGTTCTCCTGGCGAGCGCCCTCATGATCGGGGGTTTGCTCGCGGTCCAGGCCTCGGCGAACCTCCAGCTCACGAAGGCGGTCGGCACGCCCTACGGCGCTGCCACGCTCCAGTTGTGGGTGGCGGCCGGGCTGCTCGGGGCTCTCGCCGTCGCGACCGGGACGTTCGTCGCCCTGACGCGCCTCGGCGACGTGCCCTCGTGGTACCTGCTCGGTGGGCTCGCTTCGCCGCTGTACATCACCAGCGGCATCCTGCTGTTCCCCCGGATCGGGGCCCTTGCCGCCGGCGGGCTCTTCGTCACCGGTCAGATGCTCGCGTCGATCGCGCTGGACGGCTTCGGCCTGTTCGGGATCGCACGGCAGACGCTGGACGCCGGGACCCTGGTGGGATCCGTCGCCGTGCTGGCCGGTATCACCGCGATCGTCCGTGGCCGGCGTGTGAAGATCCCGGCTGCCATCGGACCCGGACGTCCTGCCGACGCGCGACCGCCACTCGCGCACGCGGGTGTCACGCCTGGCTGGCTCCTGCTCGGGCTGCTCGCCGGGGCTGCGCTGCCGATCCAAGGTGCGGTCAACGCACGCCTGCGGACCGTCGTCGTCGAGCCGGTCGCAGTGGCGCTGGTCAGCTTCCTCGTCGCGGCGCTGACGATCACGATCGTGTTCGCGGTGCTGCGGGCGACCGACCGCACGCCCACGCCACAGCTCGCCCGGCTGGGCGGTATGCCCTGGTGGGGATGGTTGGGCGGGGCTCTGCGCCGTGGGGTACGTGACCGGCACCTTCATGCTGCTGCCCCAGATCGGCGCAGCCGTCACGGTGGCGCTCACCGTGACGGGCCAGCAGCTCGCGTCCGCCCTCATCGATACGCGCGGGCTGTTTCGGCTGCCGCAGCGGACCTTCACCGCGGCCCGCGGGGTCGGGTTGCTCCTACTCGTGGCCGGGTCCTTGCTCATCCAGTTGTTCTGAGGGGCTCTACCTGGCGATTACTCCCATGAGGACGAAACGAGGAGATCGTGGTGACGCTCATCGGCAACCTACGTGTGGCCCGGCCCACACGTAGCGGACGGGTCATGATCGGCTGTTGCCCTCCTGGAGGTTCTGCATCCATGACAGATGATCTCTGGTCCAAGCCTGATGGAGGGCGCACCTACAACGGGGCTGCCTCGCCCTGGCCCTTGTCGGAGATCCCATCCCCTCAGGGTGGTCCCACGCTCCCCTGGTATCGGTCCAGAATCAGGGAAGAAGATAGCGAGCGTGCACGGCGAGATGCTCGTTTCGTGACCATCGGCGCCCTGGGTGGCTTGGCGCTCGGAGCGCTCACGGCGACTGTCCTGGCGGTAACCGTCCCGGAAGCGATGGGACGCCCGTGGATCGAGATGTTGGTGGTTCTCACCGGTGTAATCGCCGGGATCCTCATCGGGCTGATGCCAGGTCTCCGGTTTCACGCCGGCAAACTCAAGTAGCTCCGACCGGAACTTGATCAAGCCGCCGGATGGACACCCATCCAGCGGCTCGATCCGTTGTGAACGTTGTCTTCTTCGAGGAAACCAGCGTCCCTCGGCGCCGGTCCGACGTGGTCGGGTGAAGTGATGAGATACCCCTCGAACCCCACCTACCGTCCGGCCACGCCCTCCCCCGAAGTCACACCCGGCCTGTGCACGCATACGTTTCTACGGTGGAAGCTTCATCCGGCAGCGGTGTATCTCAGGCCGGTACGGGCATCTGACCGATCCAATATCGACTTTCGCGCACTCCCATCCATCTTTTGACTTTCTGAATGTTTTCGTCACCTCGAGGTCGGCAGCACGGTAGGGCGTGCCTGTCCGATAGTGGATGTGCTCGCAGAACACAGGGCGAGCTAGCATTTCGGGGTCGAATGTCAAGCGATAACCCATTGCTTGCGAGATCAGGACGGCCTGCTCGTCCGTCTCAAAGGCCAATGTCAGCTGGGGGGCTGCGCCGACCTCCCACTGCCGCACCACCCCTGAACGCCACTACGCAGCCAAGCCCGAGCTCCGCAGACTCGATCACCTATCGAATGCTGGGTGACGTGGCACTAGCTGCTGGTTCCGAACTCCGCTCGAATCGCCTCGCCGTGCTGGTCCAGGCTCGGCACAGCCCCGACCGGCGCTGCGGGGACGGACCACAGCGCGGGCGGTGCGGGAACGAGGGCGGTGCCACCTGGCGTCGTGACGACGAGATTGCGCAGTTGGGGGTGCTCGGCGAGACCGCGGACGTCGTTCACCCTGGCACAAGCGATGCCGGCTTTGCGGAGCGCGCCGGTGGCCGTGTCGAGATCGACCGAGCTGGTGTACTGGCTCACCAGCTGGTCCACGGCTTCCCGGTTCTCCACCCGAGCGACGTTCGTCGCGTAGTCGGGGTTGTCAGCGAGGTCGGGTGAGCTGAGTACGACCGACGCGAGGCGTCGCCATTCGGCGTCGTTCTGCAGCCCGACCATGACCAACCCACCGTCAGCGCACGGGTAGGCGCCGTACGGCGCGATCAGCGGATGCGACAGGCCGAGTCGCGGCCAGATCTGGCGGCCCGAGTGTTGGTGGTGCAGCAGCGGCACCGCCATCCACTCGGCCATTGCCGCGAACAGCGACACGTGGATCCCTGAGCCTTCGCCGGTCTGCACGCGGAGGAGGAGCGCTTCGAGGATCGCAGCGTGCGCCGAGAGCCCGGCGGCGATGTCGCAGGCCGACACTCCGATTCGCCCCGGGGCATCCGGGGTTCCGGTGACCGAGGCGACACCACTCTCTGCCTGGATCAGCAGGTCGTAGGCCTTGTCGTCGCGGAGCGGACCGTCGCGCCCGTAGCCGCTGATGTCACAGGTGATCAGGTGTGGGTTTCGTGCACGCAGTGTTGCGCTGCTCAGGCCGAGCCGGTCGACGGCCCCCGGGGCGAGGTTCTGGATGAACACGTCGGCCTGATCGATGATCCTGAGCAGGATCTCCAAGTCCCCGGGCGCCTTCAGGTCGAGCGCGACGGACTCCTTGCCGCGGTTGGCCCAGACGAAATACGTGCTGTCACCGTGGACGAGCGAGTCGTACCCGCGGGCGAAGTCGCCCCCGTCGGGTCGCTCGACCTTGATGACCCTGGCTCCTGAGTCGGCGAGTCGGCAACTCGCCAACGGCGCCGCCAGCGCCTGCTCGAGACAGACGACCAGAGTTTCGGAAAGAGTGTTGGGCATCGCGTCCCCCCCATCGCGTCGGATCGACAGTACTACTAGGTAGGATCCCAGGTAAGCGTGCTTGTAATCACGCATTGCCGGTCGTTGCGGCTGCTCCAGATACCGAGTGGTATGTCAGTGCAGCGAGGCATCCCGGGTCCCGCCCGCCAAAGGACGGCCGCGCCGCGATGCACCCCGGACGAAGGGAGCAACGTCATGACAGAGGTTGGACAAGCCGACGGACCAGATGTGCTGGTGGAGCGCAGTGGAGCGGTCGCGATCATCACCCTCAACCGGCCGGAGCAACGGAACGCTCTCGACTCCGCTTCATCACTGGCGCTGACGTACGCGCTGCGCGAGTTCGAGCAGGACCCGGATGCGCATGTCGGCGTTCTAGCGGGCGGTGGGGGCCACTTCTGCGCCGGCGCGGATCTCAAAGCTGTCGCGAACGGTGAGATCTTCGATCCATGGGGGGCCGGGGAGAACGGCCCATGCCGCGACCAGCTGAGCAAGCCACTGATCGCGGCCGTCGAGGGGCATGCGTGCGGGGGTGGCCTCGGCCTCGCTCTTCGGTGTGACTTGCGGGTCGCTGCGACGTCGTCGCGTTTTGCGGTGCTGTCGCGTCGCTGGGGTGTCCCCGTGAGCGACGGAACCGCCGTGCGCCTTCCGAAGCTCGTCGGGATGGGACGCGCTCTCGATCTCCTCCTGACCGCCCGCGAAGTGCCGGGCCCGGAAGCTGTGGCGATCGGGTTGGCCGACCGGGTCGTCGACGACGGACGCGCGCTCGAGGAAGCCGTCGCGCTCGCCGAGCGGATCGCGGTCTTCCCGCAGGCCGCGATGCTCGCCGATCGGAAGTCGACGTACGAGGCCTTCTCGTTGCCGACTGCTCAGGGGCTGATGCGAGAGGCAGAGATCTCCCGTGCGGCCCGGCTGGACTCGCCGGCGGGGGCAACGCGATTCGCCAACGGCGCTGGGCGGCACGGAGTGCTGGGCGAGTGATGGTCTCCGAGAAGTCGGCGCAACGACCGCCGGACCGGCTCGCAATGTTGACCGCCATCGGCATCGGAAATGCCATCGAATGGTACGACTGGAACATCTACGCAATATTCTCTGTATTCTTCGCCGCACGGTTCTTCACCAGCGGAGATGCCAGTAGCGAACTACTCAGCACACTCGCTGTCTTCGCGGTGGGGTTCGTCGCACGTCCCTTCGGGGGCCTGCTCTTCGGATGGCTGGCCGACCGGACCGGACGGCAGCCCGCCATGACGTTGACAGTGGTCACCGCCGCAGCAGGAAGCCTGATCATCGGTGGCACGCCGTCAGCGGCCACGATCGGCATCGCAGCACCGATCGTGCTGCTGGTCGCCCGGCTCCTCCAAGGGCTCGCGCAGGGCGGTGAACTTCCCGCAGCACAGACCTATCTCGCCGAGGTCGCACCGCCGGCCCGGCGGGGCCTGTGGTCGAGCCTCATCTACTTCTCCGGCTCCCTGGGCACACTGCTCGGCACGGCCCTCGGCGGGCTCCTCACCGCCGTGCTGAGCGCCGACGACATGAGGTCGTTCGGGTGGCGGATTCCGTTCCTGCTGGGGGGCGTTCTCGGATTGTTCGGGGCCGTGATGCGACGACGGATGACCGAAACGGCCGTCTTTCGGCGCAATCGGGCGTCCGCGCCGTCGATCTCACTGCGGCGGCAGTTCGCCGGCAACCCGAAGGCCGTGCTGCGTGTAATTGGTTTCACCGCAGGAGGGACGGTCGTCTACTACGCGTGGGCGGTCGCCACAGCCCCGGTCGCCATTCAGCAACGCGGCACCGATCCGGCGGGAGCACTCTGGGCCGCGTCGGGCGCCACCGCGCTCTATATCGTCGTCCTCCCGTTCTGGGGTGCCCTATCCGACCGCGTCGGTCGCAAGCCGATCCTGCTGGGCAGCGCGGTGCTGTCCGCGGTGCTGTTCTTTCCGTTGCAGGCGTTGATCCAGGGAAGGACGTGGCAGCTGTTCGTGGCGATGGGCATCGCGCTCCTGCTGGTCGCCGGTGCCTCCGCCATCGGGCCGGCCTATTTCGCGGAGCTGTTTCCCACCGGCATCCGCGCCGTCGGGCTGGGCGTGCCCTACTCGTTGACCGTCGCGCTGTTCGGGGGAACTGCGCCGTACCTGGAGACCTACCTCGAGCAGCACCACAACGGTGCGGCCTTCTCGGGGTGGGTGATCGCGCTGCTCGCGATCTCGGTCATCACGATCGCGCTGACACCGGAGACACGGGATCGGGACCTCACCGTCGACGAGTCGGTCGGGCGGGGCGCGCGGGCCGAGTGCATGCGAGGGTGAGGACGAGCCGGGGGCGCGGTCGCGCGGGAGATGGACGCCGAGGTTCGGCGGCGCGGCTTGGTAGCGTCCGGGACATGTCGAAGCCGCCACCCGACGGACCCACGCGAGTGGCACAGACCGACGGCGCCGATTCGACGGCCTCCCAGCAGACCCAGCGACGGGCGGAGATCCTCGACGCGGCTGCGCGGGTCTTCACGGAGTTGGGCTTCGCAGCGGCGTCGGTCGATGCGATCAGCCGGGACCTCGGCGCTACGAAGGGCTTGATCTACCACCACTTCTCGAGCAAGTCGGAACTCTTCGTCGCCGTGAACCGCACGGCCATGGAGATGCTGCGCGCCGCTCTGCTGCGCCCGGGCCTGGAGGAGTTGGCACCCCCCGACAAACTCTTCTCGATGGCGATGGCCCACGCGCTGCTCATGATGGAGCAACTGCCGTATCTCCGCGTCGCAGGCCAGGGGTTCGAGTCTGTCCTGTCGGGCCGTACGACGGCCGTCGAGCGTGCCACCCTCGCTGAGGTCATCACGCTGCGCGACAGCAATGAAGCGATCTACATCGACGTCCTCAGCGAAGGCCTCGCGGACGGATCGTTCCGGAACATCGCGCCGAGGCAAGCCGTCAAACCGCTGCTCGGCGCACTGAACTGGACCTCACGCTGGTACACGCCACGGCCCGGTGAGACCCGTGCCGATCGTGAGGCACTGGCCCGTCAGATCGCCACCTTCGTCGTGCGGGGAGTCGTTCAGATCGGTAGCTTCTGGGCTCCTAGCTGACTTCGACCAAGCGTTGCCCTCGGGGGGTATACCCGCACCCGACCGTATCGTCAGAATGCCGAGGCATGAGTTACGACCGGTATCAAGGTCCGCCGGGGCCGCCGCCTCGCCGTGGTCCCGCGGCGGCTCGCCGACCGGATCAACCGTATCCAGGCGAGGCGCGCGGCCGTCGCCCGCAACCGCCGCCCGACCCTGGCGCGTACCAGCAGTCCGCGCGGGGGCTCGGTGGATATCCGCCGCGGCCGCACGGCCCTGGCGGATACGTGCAGCCGCCAGGTCCCACCGAACCGCCGACGACACCGGTTCGTCAGTCGAGCCCGCCCACGAGGTACTACGAGCAACCTGCTCCGGTGCCGTATGAGCAGGATCCCGACCCGTACCAGCGCGAGCGGCCGCCAGCGCGGTATCAGGTTCCGGCTGAGCCGTACGAACCGGAGCCGAGTTCGCGTGACTACCCCGGCCAGGCGTATCGGCAGCCCGAGGAATCTCCGCTGGAGTACCAGCGTGAGCGCGATCGCCGTGCCGACCGGACCGCTGTCATCGCCAACACCATCCGGGTGGCCACGGCTCTCATCGCACTCGTTTTCGTCCTGCACATCGTGTTCACGTTGTTCGGTGCCAATCCGAACAGCGGCTTCGTTGCTTTCGTCTACGGTACGGCAAGGATATTCGTGTTCGGCTTCGGAGATGTCTTCACTCCGGGCGATGCCACGATAGGCCTCATCGTCAACTACGGACTGGCAGCGATCGTCTACCTGGTGGTTGGCCGGGTCATCCACCGAACACTTCGGCAACGCTGAGCGCTCTGTCTGCGAGACCGATCGTCGGGCTGCGTCTCTGACACTGGAATTCTTCCCTCTCGGGAGGGGAGGTTCGGGAGTCAGTGAGCGGGCGTGAGGCTGCCCGCAAGGGCCGCGTGCCGGAGCCTGCTCGGCTCGTTCATGCCGGTGATCGTCGCCGTTTTTCCCCGGGCCGAGTACTTGGTGGTGATGGCGTCGAGTGCGGCGACGGTGGAGGCGTCCCAGATGGTGGCTGCGGACAGGTCGATCACGACGTTGTCGGGATCGTTGGCGTAGTCGAACTGGAAGACGAGGTCATTGCTGGAGGCGAAGAAGAGCTGGCCGTCGACTCTGTAGATCTTTGTCGCGCCCCCGGGGTCGAGCACGCTGGTGACCTGGACGACCCGTGCTACCTGCCGCGCGAAGAGGATCATCGCGACTATCACGCCGACGCCCACGCCGTAGGCGAGGTTGCTGGTGGCCACGGTGACGGCGACGGCTGAGAGCATCACGGCGGTCTCGCTCTTGGGCATCCGGCGGAGAGTGCGCGGGTGGATGCTGTGCCAGTCGAACGTCCCGACCGACACCATGACCATCACCGCGACGAGTGCGGCCATCGGAATCTTTGCGACGACGCCGTCGAGCGGGATGACGAGGATGAGAAGGAACGCCCCGGCGAGAAACGTGGACAACCGCGTCCGGCCACCGGAGACCTTGACGTTGATCATCGTCTGGCCGATCATCGCGCAGCCGCCCATGCCGCCGAAGAAGCCCGTGACGATGTTGGCGACTCCTTGGCCCCAGGATTCGCGGGTCTTGTCGGAGTGCGTGTCGGTGATCTCGTCGACGAGCTTCGCGGTCATGAGTGACTCGATGAGTCCGACCACCGCCAGAGCGAGTGCGTAAGGCGCGATGGTGCGCAGTGTCTCCCATGTGAAGGGCACCGCAGGCAACCCGGGCATCGGCAGGCTGTCGGGCAGCGCACCTTGATCGCCCACGGTCGGCACCGCCATCCCGACGGCGACGGTGAACAAGGTCAGCACGACGATGGACACCAGCGGAGCGGGCACGGCCCTGGTGAGCCGGGGAAGCCCGACCATGATGACGAGTGCGGCCGCCAGCAGGGCGTACACCGGCCAGGGCACGCCGATGAGGTAGGGCAACTGTGAGATGAAGATCAGGATTGCCAGTGCGTTGACGAACCCGACCATGACGCTGCGCGGCAGGAACCGCATCAGCCGGGCGATGCCCGCCACGGCCAGCACGATCTGCAGCAGGCCGCCGAGCACGACAGTGGCGAACAGGTATTCGACGCCGTACTCGCGGGCTACCGGTGCGACGACGAGTGCGACCGCACCGGTCGCCGCCGAGATCATCGCCGGCCGCCCGCCGACGAAGGCGATGGTCACTGCCATCGTGAATGCGGCGAAGAGACCGACCCGTGGGTCGACGCCGGCGACCAGCGAGAACGCGATCGCCTCGGGTATCAGGGCGAGCGCGACGACCAGGCCGGCGAGGACCTCGGTCCGTAGCACCCGGGGGGAGAACCAACTGGGGCGAGCAAGGCGCAGGGTGAAGCCGGCAGAGCGGGACATCGCTTCTTTCCGCAGAGAAAGGGGGAGGAGCCACACGCACTGGGGCCCGAGTCGCGCACCTTACTCTCACGAGAGAGGCGGTATGCGGCCCATGTGATCGCGGCAACGTTGATCACCACGATGGACGCGGGCACCGGCGTTCGGCGAATCAGGTGCCTGCGTAGCATGGGTCTGCGATTGACAAGGGTCGCAGCGGCCCGACGACAGTTGCACACTGCACCTGCGTGTCGAATTCCCCGGAAATCGCCCGGAGAATCGGCCGGAGCGACGTCGGGAGCTGACACTGCGTCAGCCGGGCACGGCCACGGGGGCTTCCGAACGGTCGGGACCCCGCAGCAGTCGGTTCAGAGCGCGCAAGGCGAAATGGGTGCGAGATTTCACCGTGCCGGGCGGAATTCCCAGCGTCTCGGCTGTCTCGCGAACCGTTTTTCCGTGGAGATAGACGTCTTCGAGAACCGCCCGGTGCTCCGGTGACAGCGAGTCCAGCGCCTGGGAGACCAGCATCGAATCCACGACCCGGTCGGCGTGATCACGCTCGACGGGATGAGTCAACTGCGTCTCGACCACTTCGATCGGCCGGGAGTTCTGGGCACGGAACCGGTCGACCACAAGGTTCCGGATCACCGTGAACAACCACGCGCGCACTGCAGTCTTACCCGCGATCGGGACAACGCGATGGCGCCAGGCCCGCACCAGCACTTCCTGCACGATGTCCTCGGCGGCCGAGCGGTCGCTGGTGAGCCGCCTGGCGTAGGCGAGCATCGCCTTTCCATGTTCCTCGAACAGCTTGCGGACCCATTCTTCGTCCGTCACTTCCGACTCGAACAGATCGGTCACCTCGGACGGCATGACGTCTCACCGACGATGTGAACCAACGGACGCACCGGCAAGAAATGCCCTCGCCTCCTGGCCGAATTCTCAATCTGTCGTGGTCTCACGTGCAGTCCTTCCCCGGCATGGTGGCGTCAACAAGAGCGATACATCGACGCTAGCGCCCGTGCGGCACGCGATCATGGGTCACTTCCGGGTAGATCGCAGGGGCCACTTGAGCGTGAACATGCCGAATCGACCGGAGGATGACCAGCGCTCCGGCTGCCATCGGCGCCTGGGAGACGCCGCGGCCACGGCGAACACGAGGCCGATCAGCGCCCACCCCGACATGCGGCGGACCTTCTCCGTCGACGGTCTTACGGTGCGATCCGCCGACGGCATCAACTACACGGAATTGCCCGATGAGTACGCGACCGCGACCGGACGGCCGTTGGGTCGGGGTGGTGAGCATGTCGGGTGCGCCCCACTGGGTGGCCGCGCCGGCCGCATCGGTCCGTGACATATGAGATGTCGCTTTCCTGAAAAATAGACGGGGGCGTCGGAGGCTCTCTCCGCCGGCAGTGATCTTCAAGACAGTGACCACTTGAACGCAGGCGGGCCGCTGATGCGTGTGATCGGCAGCGGATAGCGCATCGGCACCTGGTCCCCGCGAACCGATCAATTGCGCATCGCATTGTTTGCGAACCCCTCGAAACTACAACGGAGCACACAATGAAGACGTTGATTCAGAGAACTCTTGCCGGAGCCACAGTCGCCGCAGTGACCACGGGCGTCGTTCTCGCCGCCACCGCCACCGCCACCGCCACCGCCACCGCCTTCGCAGCTCCCGCTGAAGCGAGCCACTCGACCCTCGCCACCATGGAAAGCGCAGCCGCCGCAGGAGCCGACAACCCGAACGACGACGGAACGGACCCACAGACCCGGATCTCGATCGGAGGGACGATTGCGCGGGGTGAGTTGGGCAGTGCTGCGGGGGACGCGTTGCAGCCGTCCGATCCGCCGCCTGCGGACCCGGCTCCGCCCGCGGGTCCCGCTGACTTCGACGGCCCCGCGCTTCACAATCCGGGACTCCAGCGGTCGATCGACGCGGCAGAGGGCGTGCTCCAACATTGATCCTGACGACAACGCCCGACGTCGGCCGGCCGTGAGAAGGCCCGTCATCAAGGGAATGCCGACTCGACGTGAGGCGTCTGCGATTGGTGCGCCGGTGAACAGGAAACCGCTTCAGCCGGGATTGTGGGTGAGCAGGGAAGTCAGACTGGAGTAGTCGTAGCCGCGTTGTGCGTGTTCTTGTTCATCGATGCCAGCGATCTCGGATTGCTCCTCGATGCGGAAGCCGATCGTCTTCTTGATGAGGATGCCGATGGCAAAGGCCACAGCGAACGAGTAGAGCATCACTGCGCCGGCAGCGGCGGCCTGGCGGCCGAGTTGGATGAAGCCGCCACCGTAGAACAGGCCGTTCTCGCCCAGGGCTGCGGCGTTGACACTCCTGGTGCCGAGGAAACCGATCAGCAGGGTGCCGACCATTCCGCCGACCAGGTGCACACCGACCACGTCGAGGGAGTCGTCGAACCCGAACCTGTACTTCAAGCCCACCGCAAGCGCGCACAACACACCGGCGATCACGCCGATCACGAGCCCACCCACCGGGGTCACGAAAGCACAGGCCGGCGTGATCGCCACCAGTCCCGAAACGGCGCCCGAAGCCGCACCCATGGCGGTCGGTTTGCCGTCGCGGATCTGCTCGACGAGCAGCCACCCCAGCACCGCGGTGCAGGCGGCGACGGTGGTGTTGGTGAACGCGACCCCGGCCAGGTCGTTTGCGCCGAGCGCGGAGCCGGCGTTGAAGCCGTACCAGCCGAACCACAGCAGGCTGGCGCCCAGCAACACGAAGGGCAGGTTGTGCGGGCGCATCGATTCCCGCGGCCAGCCGGTGCGGCGACCCAGCACGATGGCCAGCGCGAGCGCGGCGGCGCCTGCGTTGATGTGTACCGCGGTGCCACCGGCGAAGTCCTCGGCTTTGAGCACGTTCGCGATCCAACCGCCGTGCGATGTCGGGCCGGTGAAGCCGTCGAAGGAGAACACCCAGTGCGCCACCGGGATGTAGACGACGGCCACCCACACGATCACGAACAACGTCCAGGACCAGAATTTAACCCGGTCTGCGACGGCACCCGAGATCAGCGCCGGGGTGAGGACGGCGAACATCAGTTGGAACATCACGAACGCCGTCGCCGGCAGCGCATCCGGCCCCGGCCACGGCACACCGGGCCCGGCGACGCCGACGAGGTGACCGATCGTCGGGCCCAGACCGACGAACTCGTTCCCGCCGAACAGGCCGGCGAACGCATCGTTGCCGAACGACCAGCTGTAGCCGAAGGCCATCCAGAGCACGCCGACCACTGCCAGGCAGATGAAGTTCATCATCAACATGTTCAGGACGCTGTTGCTCCTGACCATGCCGCCGTAGAAAAAGGCCAGCCCTGGGGTCATCAGCATCACCAACGCCGCGCCGACGAGCACCCAGGCGGTATCGCCCGCGTTGAGCATTCTTCAGTCCTCCTGCAGAACGGGTGTCATTGTGGAGAGGTGCCGGGATGGCCGAATTAGGAAACGGCGGCGGCGGGTTTCTCGCCCTGGAAGTCCTGGGTGAGCAGTTGCGCGACGGCGGGGTGGCCTTCGCGTTCGGCATCGGTTGCCGGGGTCCCGCCCCAACGGTCACGGGCGTCGGGGTTGGCCCCCTGATCGAGCAGGTAGCGCACGACCTCGAGTTGTCCTTCCGATGCCGCGAGGTGCAGGGCGGTGCGGCCGTCGTAGTCGGAGACGCTGGGGTCGATGCCCGATGCAATCGCGGCGCGGACGTCGTCCAGATCGCCTTGGCTGGCCGCCCAGCACAGGCGCACCACACCGTCGGCTGTTGTCTGGTTCTTGCGGCGCCTGGGGTCGCGCTTACCGGTTTCGTCGTTGCCGACAAGTCCGTCGTAGGCGTGGAAGTTGTACTTCTCGGTGAGCATCCGCGAGAACTTGATCCCGCGCACCGAGTTCCCGAGCGCATCGAGCCGTGGCGACCACACCGCGATGCCCATGACCTGTGGGACGACGATCATCAGAGCCCCGGACACGCCGCTCTTGGCGGGCAGGCCGATGCGGAACGCGAACTCTCCCGAGTAGTCGTACATGCCGCACGAGGACATGAGTGAGAGGCATTTCTGCACGTTCTCCGTGTGGAAGAGCCGGTTCTCGGTCAGCGGTGAGACGCCGCCTGCGGCCAACGCGGCGGCGGCAGCCGCCAGCGACTCCGTATCGATCTCGATGGAGCAGCACTGGAAGTAGAACTCCAGCGTGTTGACGAGCTCGGTGCCCTTCGGGAACGCGTTCTTCTCCCGCATGAAGTAGCCCAGTGCGAAGTTCCGGTCGGCGCTGTCGCGCTCGGACAGGTACACCGGGTTGTTGAACCCGACGCGCCCGCCGCTCGCGAGTTGCCGCCACATGTCGGCGACGTGGTCGAACCGGTCGGCCATCATGTCCGACGGCCGGATCAGCGAGCTGCACATGATCGCCCCGGAGTTGATCATCGGGTTGTGCGGGATGCCCTTCTCGCTGAGTGACAACTCGTTGAAGCGGACGCCGCTCGGCTCGCAGCCGACATGCCGGTGAACGGTGTCCGCGCCGTGCTCCTCGAGGGCCAGCAAATAGTTGATCGGTTTGCACACCGACTGCAGGCAGAAGTTCACATTGTGGTCGCCTATCGAGTGTCGCTGACCGTCCGTGGTGCAGATCGCGATGGCGAGTCGCTCCGGGTCGACCCTCCCCAGCTGCGGTATGTAGTCGGCAACCGACCCGTCCCGCTCCTCGAGCAGCTCCTGATACATCAACTCGACGTCCTGTGTGAACCGTGGGAAGTCGGGTATCACCAGTTCGCCTCTGATGGCCCGGGAGATGATGCCGCTGTTGCGCTGGCAGACGGCGATGAACCTGTCGAGGTCGAGGCGGCCACTCTCTTGGCCCGGATTGTCGAGTGCGCTCCACGCATCCTGTATTCGCCGGTCGTCCGGCCGAATTCCTGCGCTCTTCAGCCGGGTGAGCACCTCGAACGGCGAGATCTTCCCTTGCGAGTCCTGCGTGAACGAGTCGAAGAGCGCCTTGTAGGTTCTCAGCTTGTCGCCGGGTGCGGATGCGTGTGAATTGCGGCCCCCGATGGTTCCCACTCGAGTAGGAGTGAGCTGCGCCTTGCCCATTTCCGTTCCCCTCCGGATCACGGGATGACGTGGTGATTAAGCGAGCGCCCTGCAGTGAGGTCGGTGCGACTCCGGGTCGGCTTCGCTCTGGATCATACAGAATTTTTTTTGCGTAGATCGAGCCGAATTGGGTTCAGGCTCGCCGTGGATGAGGGGAGTGGTCGGCGTGCCGGATGTCCCGAATCGGGAGGATCTGGCGCTTGACGGTTCCAGGCGGCGTTATGTCCGAGGTCGTGGACGATAGCGAGATAGGCGAAAGACCGAAATACGCCGGATGCACGTCATGAGCTGGTCGGCGGTAGCGGTGACGTCGGCACGGGCCGGAAGGTTTGTCATGCGCTCAGCATGCGTCGACCGGCCGTCAGGCAGAAGCGCGGAACTCTCACGGCATATCAGAAACGCTAATGGTCGCGCCTCCGTACGGCAGGCGCCGTCACACGGGCTGGGTCCGGGTAGCGCGGAGCTCGCTGATCAGCTCGGCGACCAGGGCCGACGGGCGGCACGCATGCACGATGTAGATCTCGCGAGTGGTGGGCGCGCGCAGGTTCCGCACGGCGACGCGGTCGTCGTGGCGCAGCATGCTCGCCGGCACGAGGGAGATCCCGAGACCTGCCGCGATGAGCGCGAGGGTGACCTCGTAGTCCGCCGTCTCGTACGCGACGTGCACCGAACCCAGGGACTCGAGGAACACCCGGTACGACACGCCTGGCGCGCCCGAGATCCAGTCGTCGTCCTGGAGGTCGGCAAGCGCGACCTCCGCCGATCCGGCGAACCGGTGTCCTCGCGGAAGCACCAGACGTAGCGGGTCCCGGAACAACAGTTGCCTGCGCAGGCCTGTAGCCGGGGGCAGGACTGTGCCGGGGTAACGGTGAGTGATCAACAGATCGAGCTCCCGGGCCACGACCAGGCCGTACCCGTCCGGTGGTTCCACGTCGACGAGTGAGAACCGAACCCCCGGCCGCTGCGTCCGGAGCACCGCGAGTGCCTGCGGAAGCACCGTGCGTGCCGCCGTCGAGAAGGCGCCGACCGCGATCTGCTGCGGCTGATTGTTGATCGCCGACTGGACGGCTCGCTCCGCATCGCGAAGCTCACCGACGACCCGTTCACCGTGCTCCAGAAGGATCCGGCCCAACTCCGTCAGTGTCGTACCGGCCCGCCCCCGGTCGACCAGAGGTGCGCCGACCTCCCGCTCCAGCTTCGTCAGCTGCTGGGACAACGCCGATGGCGTGAACCCCATGCGTGTGGCAGCTGCGGCGATCGAGCCGGCGTGTGCGACTTCGACCAGCACGTGCAGGCGAGAGGCGTCCAGAAGCATTAGTGTCTCTGATGTTCCATGAGGATTGCGTACTTCAGCTCAACGAACGGTTGGCGCATGGTGGACCCATGCCACCCCTTCCTACTCCTGCCGGCGTGGTTTGCCGATCCCGGCAAGGCGAGCACGGTTTTCTGCTGCCGGCCTCAATGTCGAACTCGCGCGTAAGTGCCTGGACCGGGAGCGTCCATCAGGAGACCTGACTGCTCACTGCCGGCCGAACTCCTGCGCGACGTGCTCCAGCCGACGGCGATGGTTCTCCCGCCACTCCGGGTCGCCGGATCCCATGTTGTCGTTGTCCTTCCGCAATCCAGCGGCTCGGTCGATGAGCTCTCGGATGATGTCTGCGTGGCCTGCGTGCCGATGGGACTCGGAGATCACGTGCACGAGGATCTGGTGCAGCGTCACCTCGCTGCGGTCGTCCGGCCAGTGCGGGACATGGCCGACCGCGTCCAGCGCCAGCATCTCGATGGTGGCGTCCGAGTGCGCCCATGCGCGGTGGTAGAGGCCGATGATCTGCTCGCGCGTCTCGTCGGCGGTCGCCCACATGTCCGCGTCGGGTTCGGCATCGTCGGCGTACCACGGCAGTGGTTCATCGGAAGGGCGTCCGAAGGTGGCGCCGAAGTACCCGAGCTCGACGCTTGCGACGTGTTTGACCAGGCCCAGCAGGTTGGTGCCCGTCGGTGTCATGGGGCGGCGGACGTCGTACTCCGAGAGCCCGTCGAGTTTCCACAGCAGGGCCTCGCGAGCGACCTGCAAATAGCGGTGAAGGTGTTCTTTCGGATCCGAATCGGTCATGGGGAGCAGCCTTTCACCGGGCACCCCGACCCTGGCGCCAAGGTCGACATCTGGGCGACGGCTTGCTCAGCCGGAACCCGTGTGGGTGGAGGACAGCGGGAGTTCGGCTCGCAGGGTGGTGCCAGCGCCGGGGGTGCTGTGTATCGAGAGGTGACCACCGAGTGCCTCGGCCCGGTCTCTGATTCCGACGAGGCCGGTTCCACCGGCGGGGTTGGCACCGCCTCGACCGTCGTCGCGCACGCGGATCCGCAGCACGTTGCCGGTAGTGGTGCGGGTGGTGTCGATCGTGATGTGGGCGGCCGAGGCATCGGCGTGTTTGGCGGTGTTGGTGAGTGCTTCGGCGACGAGGTAGTAGGCAGCGATCTCGATCTGTTCGGGTAGTCGGCCATCTGCCTGCACGTCCAGTTCGACAGGGACGGGGGAACGGCCGGCGAGAGCTTTCAGGGCGGGGCGTAGGCCGCCTTCGGCGAGGGCCGCCGGATGGACCCCACGGGCGAGCTCTCGCATTTCGTCGAGTGCGATGGTTGCCTGGGTGGCCAGATCGTCGAGCTGCGCGGCCAGCTCGACGTCTTCAGGAGGCACCATCGCGTGCACCGCGCGCGCCTGCAGGACCAGGGAGACCAGCTGTTGTTGGGCGCCGTCGTGCATGTCCCGTTCGATGCGTCGGCGGATCTGGTCGGCGGTGGCGACGATCCGCGCGCGGGAAGTGGTGAGCTCGGCGTAGAGCTGCGCGTTGTCGAGGGAGACGGCGAGCTGGCCCGCGATGAGCGTGACGGCGTCGAGCCGCTCAGCGGTGAAGGCGCCGCGGATGAGGCGGTTCTCCAGTAGCAGCTGTGCCCGTAGGGTGCCGCGGCTGAGGATGGGAACGGCCAGCAGGGCGCAGCATTCGAGGTCGGCGAGGTACGGGTCGCGGGCGAACCGGTCGTCGCGGGTGGCGTCGGCCACGACCAGTGGTTCACCGATGCGCTGGACGTAGCGCAGCACGGACAGCGGCACCGCGGCCGCGTGGTCGACGCCGCTGACGGGCACGGTGCCGCCGCCGGATGTGGGCAGCAGCCAGTCGTGGTGGTCGTCGCTCCACAGCAGCAGGTGCACGCCGGTCGCGCCGGTCATCGCACCGAGCACCTCGACCACGCGAGCGTGCAGGCGTTGGATGCTGGTCTCGGAGCTCAGCGCCTGCGACGTGGACAGGATGCCGAGCAGGTCGAGCGTCCCGGTCGTGACGGTCGCCCGCTGATGAAGAACGTCACCGGGTCGGTCGCCGCGCTCCTCGGCGGTGGCGTCGGGGTGTCGTCGCAGGATCGGGTACGCCCAGTCCAGCTGGCTGACCTTCGCCGTCGCTCCCCAGGCGAGGTACTCCTGGCGGGCCTGGGCGAGCAGGTCGTAGCCGGTCTGTTCGACGCCGTGGGCCAGGTAGAAGCGGGCGGCGTGTTCGGCGATCACGGCTCGATGCCACGGGCGCCGCCGCCGGGCGACCTCGTGCCGTGCGGCGTCGAAGGCCAGCACGGCGGCGCGGAAGTCGCCGATCGCCCAGGCTCGCTCGGCTTCGATCAGCCGCAGCAGGTGCAGAAAGTTGTCGGGCGCGTCCGCAGCGCGGGCGGCCAGCCACCGCGACTCCTCGTCCAGTTCGGAGAGCAGGGCGGTGCGTTCGTCACCGTGGCCTGCGCGGGCTTGGTGTGCGACGGCCAGCCCACGCAGCACGTGGGCCACGGCGGTCGGGTAGTTGCCCAGGACAGCCGGTAGCAGCGGCATCGCCGCTTCGGTGTGCCGTGCCAGGTCGACCGCATTGCCGAAGACGGCGGCGGCGATCGCCCGATTGAGATGCGCATGGAAAAGCGCGAGCGGGTTGTCCGCGTACCTGTCGGTGGGAACCGCCGTGGCGCTCGCGGCCGAGCTTCCACCGCGCAGCACATCGGCCAGCCACAGATGACTGTCGAGCCACTGGCCGCCCTGCTCGCTGCCCGTACGGCGTACGAAGGCCAACCCCGCCTCTACCGCCGCGTTGAAGCTGTCGAGCGTCGGCGCGCATTCGAGCAGGTAGTAGACGGTCGGGTGGTGGGTGTAGCCGGCGTACGCCAGGTCGCCGCCTGCGATCAGCCCCTCGCGGGCGCGCTGAGTGGCGTGGACACCGTTCTCGATGGGCTCGAACCAGCAGCAGAGGATGCCGAACACCCGGCGCGCGTGTGAGGTCTCGGGCTCATAGCCGCGGGCTTCACCCACTGCCAGGATCCGCCGCAACGCCTTGTAGCCGGCGACGCTGTCGCCGCGCTGCGCCACAGCGTGGAAGGAGGCGACGCAGGCGGGGCTGACCAGGGTGGGTCCTGGGCCCTGCTCGAGCCAGATCCGCAGCGCCTCCAGGCTCATCCACGCCTGTATCGCGTGGTCGGCGGCGAAGTAGGCAGCCGGAAGGACCGCGTCGATCAGGCGGGTCACGGCGAGCAGCGTGGGGTCGGAGATCTCCGGTCGCGCCAGATCGTCAGCGGCATCGGAGTGGTCCAGCCATCGGTACAAATACTCGAACTGGTTGTCGAGCTCGGCGTCGAGCCGGTCCCCGGCCGGGACGGTGATGCCGAAAGCGCGCAGCGACTCCAGGCCCAGACCGATCGCCTCGGCAAAGCGGTTCCGATGGGTCAGGCTGCGCACCTGCACCACCGTCGCGTCGGCACCTTCGAGCCGGGTGGGCGCCAGCCGCTCGAGAACGGCGTACTCCTCGTCTGCCTCATCAAGGCGCCCCAGGCTGTAGAGGGTGGCGTGGCGGCCGGTGTGCACCTCGATGAGCGTGGCTGTCTCGCTCGGCCCGATGAGCTGCAGCGCGCCGGCCAGGAGCGCGTTCACCAGGCCGTATTCCCCGATCAACGACGCCTGGTCGGCGGCGCGACGCAGCAGCTGCACCACCAGCTGTCGCTCGGCTGCGTCGGTGACGGCGTCGATCACCGGCAGGTACTGCTCGGCCGCCACCGCGTACAACTCCGGCTGCGCGGCCAGCCGCCGCGCAATGGCCAGCTGCAGCGTGCGTCGCCGCTGCGGATCCAGCCCGCGCAGGATGACCTCGCGGGTGCGGTCGTGGCGAAATCGCACGGCCTCGCGCAGCCCGGGCTCCACCACGAGGACGCCGTCGTCGAGTGCGGGCGCCAGCTGCTGGTCCACCACGCCCGCCGGTGCGTCGGTGACGGTCTGCAGGAGGCTCACCTCCGCTCGCCCGCCCAGGCACGCCATCGCCTCGATCACCGCGCGGGACGTCGGTGGCATCGCCGCGACGCGCGCCGCGAGCAGGCCGGCCACCTCGGACTCGCCCAGCCGAGCACGTGCGGCCGCGTCGTCCCACTGCCACCCGGCGGCCGTCGGGGTCAGTACACCCTCGCGGCGCAGCGCGTTGAGCAGCTCCACCGTCTCGTGCGGATTGCCGGAGGTGTGCCCGTTGATCACCTCGACCAGGCCCGCTGCGGCTGCCTGGTCCGAGTGCAGCATCTCCGCGACCATGGTGGCGAGGCTCGGGACCGGCAGGTTGTCCAACCGCAGCTGTCGTACGCCGGTCTGGTCGCGCCACCGGGGCAGCAGCGCAGCGAGCGGATGTGCCGCGTCCATGTCGGCTTCGCGGTAGGCCCCCACCAGCAACAGGCCGTCGACCGGTTCCTCGGTCAGCACGAGATCGATGAAGCCGAGTGGGGTGCGCCCGCCCCACTGCAGGTCGTCGAGGAACACCACGACCGGTCGTTTCCGTGACGCAACGGCCCGCAACCCCTGCATGCCCACTCGCTGCGCCCGCACCTGCGCGGTGAGCGGATTCCCAGGATCGGGCGGCACCCCCAACAGCGTCGCGAACTCCGGAATCGTCGCGCTCAGCAGGCCCGCGTTGGCACCGAGCGCTGTGAGGGCCCGCTCACGGACCTCGGCCAGCTCGTCCTCCGGCTCGGCCAAGAGCATCCGACCCAGCGCCCGGAACGCCTGGTACACCGCGTTGAACTCCAGATCCCGCCGGTACTGGTCGAACTTGCCGGCCACGAACCAGCCGTCCCTGCCCGTCACCACCGGTCGCAGCTGATCGACCAGCGCCGTCTTGCCCACCCCCGGTGCCCCACCGACCAGCACCCCCCGGCACCGGCCCGCCAGCGCGTCCTCGAACGCCGCCTGCAGCGCCGCCACGTCGGCGTCTCGAGCCACCAGCCGCGATGGCGGGAGCAGCCGCAGCGGGGCATCGTGCTCGCCGATGCGCACCCGAGCCGTCGTCGGACGTGCCTGAGCGTCCCGCACCCGATCCAGGTCGTAGACCACGCCCTCTGCGGTCTGGTACCGGTGATCCGGCTCCTTCTCGAGAAGACGCATGACGAGCTCGGACAACGCGACGGGCACGGCAGGGTTCACCTCGGCAGGCGGCACCGGCACCCGAGCCAGGTGATCGTGCGTGAGGCGCAACGGGTCGCCGGAACCGAACGGCGGATCCCCCGTCGCCAACTCGTACAGCGTCGCACCCAACGCATACAGATCGGCCCGCTGATCCACTGACCGGCCGGTCCGCCCGGTCTGCTCGGGGGCGAGGTAGGCGAGCGTTCCGACGATCTCGGTGTGGTGGGTGAACTCGGGGCGGATCTCGGCGAACGAGGTCGCCAACGCGAAGTCCACGAGCAGCGGGCTGCCGTCGTCGGAGATCACGATGTTGGCCGGGGTGATGTCCCGGTGCAGCACTCCCCGGCCGTGCATCCCCGCTACCGCCCGAGCCAGGCCCGAACCGAGGCGGATCAACTCTCCGACATCCAGCGGCATTGCCCGACCGGCCAGGCTCGTGCCACCCACGTCCGTCAACACGACCGACCTGGGGTACCGCGGCGTTTCCACCAGCTGCGCAATCCCCGCAATACCGCGCAACCGCGCCAGCATCGCCGTCTCGTGCCGCAGCCGACGGTCCGCGTCCGCTCCCAGTGGCTCCTTTCGGACAACCGTGCGCCCGGGCAGGAACAGCCGAGTCACCCGTGTGCGCGCACACTCGTGCAGCAGCACTTCGGCCGGAGCGGGCGGATCCCGGCCCGGCGGCACCCCGCCTGCTCCCATCCGACACCTCCACCAGGTCGGATGCATCTCCCGCCGTGCCTACGCCGGCCCGCCTGCATGCGCAAGTGCGGGGCCCTCAGCGACCACGCTCGGTCCCATCCGGCACGTTCGGTAAGCCCCTGGACACGCGCAGCGTGGCTGATCCGACGCAGGCCTGCGCCGCTGCAGAATCCTTCAGGGCTGGGACGAGCGCCTTTGTCTCGTCAAGGAGCAGGCCGATCGCGCGAACCAGCTCCTTGCCGTGCATCTGCGGGAGCGCGTCACGGCCCATGGATTCCCAGGTGGAGGTGATCGTCACGAAACGGGCACCCGTCTCGGCGATCCGGTCGGCGAACTGCGCCGGCGCCCAGTAGGTGACCTCATGGCCGCGGCGGACGAGTTCCGCGACGATCCCCAGCGTCGGGTTGACGTGCCCGGCTCCCATCGGACCGTAGACAGAGATCGACGCCACGATCGCAGCCTATGAGGTGATTGTCCTGTCAGGCGCCCATGTCGAGGACGATGCGGAAGCAGGCGTCCCCGGCCATCATGCGTGCGTAGGCCTCGGGCGCCTCGGCCAGCGGCATGACCTCGATCATTGGTCGGACGTCGTGGTCCGTGGTGAAGGCGAGGTTGTCCTCGTTCTCGATCGAGCTGCCCGTGAGGCTCCCGCTGATCGAGCGGGTGCCGAAGATCAGGGGAACGGTCTGCACCGAGATGGGGTCGGGTGCGACACCGAGCACCACCATGCGTCCGCGTGGGGCGAGGCCCGCGAGCAGAGGAGACATGGAGGCCCCGGTGGTAGCGGTGGCGATGACGGCGGCGGCACCGCCGAGCTTCTGCAGCGCTTCACCCGGATCCTCGGCGGAGCTGTCGATGTAGACGTGCGCACCCAGCTCGGCGGCGTGTTCGGCTTTCCCGGTACCCCGACCGATGGCCGCAACCCGGTAGCCGAGCTTGCGGGCGTACTGGACGCCGAGATGGCCGAGCCCACCGATTCCCTGCACCGCAACGAGGGCGCCCGGCCGCGCGTCGATCTTCTGCATCGCGCTGTAGTTCGTGAGCCCGGCGCACAGCAAGGGTGCCGCGTCGACCGGGTTGAGCTCGGGTGGGATGCGGACCAACCCACTCGCCCGGACGAAGGTGTACTCGGCGTATCCGCCATCGACCGTGGTGCCGGTCCACGGCTGGTTGGTGCAGTTGACGAAATCGCCACGGCGGCAGAAGTCGCATTCGTTGTCCTGCCCACCCAGGTACCCCACCCCGACCCGCTCGCCGACCTTCCAGCCGCCCACGCCGGGGCCGACGGCGTCGACCACTCCGGCGATCTCGTGGCCGGGGACACGCGGTTCGGACGGGTCCTCGCGCTGACCCTCACCGCTCAGCGCGTCGGAGTGGCACACCCCGCAGGCCTGCACCCGAACCCGCACCTGCCCCGGCAACGGCTCGGAGAGCTCCCGGGTGACGAGGGAGAACTCGCGCTTACCGGTGACCTCGATGGCGCGATACGTAACCTTGTCCGTTCCGGTCATCGCGAGATCTCTGCGGTGCCGCGGCTCATGGATTTCGCTCGTCGGTGGTCTGTGGCGATCGGCATGCATCCAATCTCGACCTTCACGAGCCGGTGTCGCCATTCGTTCCCGGACATGCCGCCCGAGGATCAGGACGGAGCGGAACGTGGCGGACGGTCATCGACGTGATGTGTAGACACGCGAGGTTCACCCCGTCACGACGGGATCGGTCGACATGAAGACCACAAGTCTGCTCAGATCAGTCTCTTGGATGCTGATCTCCGTGCAGAAGTGTGCGACCGTGCAAGCGCCTCCAAGCGGGTGGGTGCGCCGAGAACGCGGTCGATCGATGCGATCCGGCCAACGGGAACTCTCACCCCGAGTGGTGCATATCCGATAGTCTCGGCCTATCGCTCCAGGACTATTCCGGCGGCGCGCTCGATCTGCACATTTTCCCGAGGTTCTCGCTTAGTGTCAGTAATATCAGCAGCGCAGACATATCCATTAGGCGTTTCGATAAGTACAATGTTCATATGCTGACGACTGCGACACGCGGCTGTCCGCATGGGCGTGGCCGTGCCCGATCAATTGACCGGTGGGTCAGTCGTCGCAACATTGTCGTGCCGCAGGCTCCCCTGTTGCGGCATCGGCGGAGATTTGAAGGTCTTGGGCTGCTCTGGCCGGCTCGCGCGGCGAGTCCGGGTTGTGTCGCTCGGCAGCGGATCGGTTCAGGGCGGGCGATTGTGCGAACGCTCCTCGGAGGCGACGGAGCCGGTCGTTCTTGAACAGTGTCCATCAATGGCACGGTTGGTTCGCGATGCACTGCGTGCCCGGATGGGTCATGACCGGATATGTGACACATATTGCGTCGACAGGAGAGGGAGTGGGAGTGAGTCGAAATCGTGCAGTCGCTTGGGCAGGCCTCGCCGTGGCCGGAGTGATGCTGCTTCCGGCGTGTAGCACCAACCAGTCGAGTGAGAGCGCCGACGGGTCATCCTGCGACACCAGTAAGGGGTCGCTGGTCATCGGCCTGATCGCGCCCTTGTCGGGTGGCGTGTCGGCCTACGGGTTGGGCATCAGGAACTCTGCCGACCTCGCGATACGGCAGGCGAACCAGAAGTGTGTGGTGCCGGGGTATCGGCTGGTGCTCCAGCCAGAGGATGACCAGTCGACTCCGCAGGTCGCGGCGCAGGCAGCCACCGAGCTGGCGTCCGATCCGAACATCGCGGCTGTGATCGGAACCTACAACTCGTCGACGGCACAGTCGGTCGCTCCGATTCTCCAGCAGCAGAACATCGTCGAGGTGTCGCCGGGGAACACCGACCCCGTTCTTTCGATGGGGCCGGATGCCGCCACTGCGCCCAAGCGCCAGTTCCCCATCTACTTCCGGGTGGCGACCACCGACCTGCTGCAGGGCCCGTACGGTGCCCAGTATCTGATTCAGAAGGCCGGGAAGAAGCGGATCGCGGTCATCGACGACGGTAAGACCTACGGTGTCGGTATTGCGAACTCCTTTGCGCAGGAGGCGCAGCAGCTCGGCGCCGACGTCGTGGCACGGGAGCGGGTGGGGGAGAACGACACCGACTTCTCCAGCGTTATTGCCAAGATCCGTCCCATGAACCCGGATGCGGTGTACTACGGGGGCGAGTATCCCGTGGCCGGACCGCTGTCGAAGCAGCTCGCCGACGCCGGACTGCCTGTGACGGTGATGGGCGGCGACGGTATTGCCGACAAGCAATACGTTGCCCTCGGGGGCAGGCAAGGTGACCTGGCCACCGGCATCGGAGCACCAGTCGAGTCGCTGCCCGACGCAAAGACGTTCACCGACGACTACGCGGCCGCCGGCTACAGTGAGTCGTACAGTCCTTACGGGGCGCTGTCGTATGACAGCGCGAACGTGATCGTCGATGCGCTGAAGAAGGTCGTCAGCACTGGGGACTTCAGTAGTTCCCGCCGCCAGGACATGATCGATGCTGTCCAGCAGACGAACGTCGACGGCGTCAGTGGCCATGTGTCGTTCGACCAGTTCGGCGATACCACCAACAAGATCCTCACGGTGTACACCGTCAAGGGCGATGCCTTCGTGCCTGTCGAGACCGGCACCTTCGATCCGCAGGCTTCGCACTGACTCCCGGGGGTCCGGGTCGGCACATGTGATGACGACATGCCGGGGGCGGGACCTCCGCCCCCGGCGTTTGTGGAGGGACCGCCCGCTTGCTGTCCACGTTGTTGTCCCAGATCATCAACGGACTGATGATCGGTTCGTTGATCGGGCTGATCGCGCTGGGTTACACGATGGTCTACGGGATCATCCAGTTGATCAACTTTGCTCATGGTGAGATCTTCATGGTCGGCGCGTACGGCGGGTTGGCCACGTTCACATATCTGTTGCCGACGTTCGTGCAGCAGCGCTGGTATCTGGCGTTGCCGTTGTTGGTGATCGCCGGGGCCGCGGTGTCGGTGGTGGTCGGGGTGGCGATGGAGCGCCTGGCGTATCGGCCGCTGCGGAACGCCCAGCGGTTGGCGCCGTTGATCACCGCCCTGGGTGTGTCGGTGGCCCTGCAGGAGGCGGTGCGGGTGTTCTACCCGGGCGCCACTGCGGCGCTCCCGTTCCCCGGCGCCTTCGTGCAGGGAACATTGATCATCCCCCTCGGCGATGGGGTGCCGATCAAGTACTCGGGGATGCTGCTGGTCGTCGTGTCGTTGGCCTTGGCGGTGGCGTTGCAGCTGTTCATCGACCGGTCGCGGATGGGACGCGCGATGCGGGCGACGGCCCAGGACCGTGACGTGGCCCGGTTGATGGGTATCGACCCGGACCGCGTCATCGTGCTGACGTTCGTGCTCGGCGCGGCGCTGGCCGGGATCGGCGGCGTGCTCTACGGCGTCTACCTGAACACCGTCAACATCGACATGGGCTTCCAGAACGGGATCTTCGCGTTCACGGCGGCGGTGCTGGGTGGGATCGGGAGCGTTCGTGGCGCGGTGGTCGGCGGCCTGTCGATCGGGCTGATCAGGGCCTTGGCAGGGCAGTACCTACCCGGTGGGTCGGCCTACGACTACGTGTGGATCTTCGTGGTGCTGATCGCGGTGCTGGTGTTCCGGCCACAGGGCTTCTTCGGCGAGACCGAGCGGGTACGGGCATGACCACTCTCGAGAAATGTACGGCTCGGCGGCCACGCGCGTGAGCACGCTCGACAAGCCTTCGAAATCTGTGGTCTCCCGGGCGGTGCTGAGATCCTGGCTGGCGCAGTTGGCTCGGTTCGTGACCGCGCTGCGGATCACCGGTGGCGTGTTCACACTGGTGGGTGCGCTGCTGCCATGGGCCACGTTCGTGCTGAACAACGGTCCGTATCCGGAGAAGTCGACCCTGGCGTTCTTCGCCGCCCCGATCGCGGTCACCGGGTTCCGGATGCATCTGGCCGAGTTCGGGGTGGCCGCGATCGTGATCGCGCTGGTCCGGGTGCCTGGCCGGGAGCGGATCCTGCGGGCGATCGGGTGGGGTGTGGTCGCGGTCGCCGTGGTGAACGGCCTCTACATCACTGTGGAGGGTGGTGGCCTCGGCGCGATCACCGCCGGCAGCGGGGTCGCGTTCGGCGCGGTCGTGGCGCTGATAGGCGGAGTGTTGCTCATCCTGGGCGCCACCGCGGGCGGGCTCTCACCCGTCCCCGTCTGGAGGTGGCGGCTCAACCGGTACGTGGAGTGGCTGATCCTGCTGGTCACCTTCGGCCTGCTGCTGTTGCTCGTGTCGGCGGTGTTGACCAGTGGCGGGCAGGGCGGAGCCGCGAACGTCTACGCCGGCGCGGTGTTCCTGTCGTTCCTCGGTGCGGTCGGTGGGCTGTTGGGGGCGTTGCACGCCTCGGGCGTGGTCACCTGGATCGGCGCGGTGTCCGAGCGGCGTCGGGTGTTCAGCGTGATCGTGCTGCTGATCGCCGCATTGCTCCTGCCGTTGACCGGTGCGGGCACCGAGTACTGGATGACAGTGGCGGCCAACATCGGGGTGTACGCGGCCACGGCGATCGGGCTGAACATCGTGGTCGGGTTGGCCGGCCTGCTGGACATGGGCTACGTGGCGTTCTTGGGGATCGGGGCGTTCGTCGCGGCGAACTTCTCGGGTGCCGCGGCATCCCGGATCGGGATCCAGTTGCCGTTCCCGCTGGTGATGGTGATCGCGGCTGTGGTCGCCGGCATCTTCGGCGCGATCGTCGGCTCGCCGACGCTGCGGGTGCGCGGGGACTACCTGGCCATCGTGACGCTGGCGTTCGGCGAGATCTTCGTACGCAGCGCGCAGAACAACATCGGTGGCTTGACCGGTGGCGCGAACGCGATCCCGGGGATTCCGCCGGTGTCGTTGTTCGGCACCGACTTCAACGACTCGGTGCAGATCGGCGGGTTGGAGCTGGCGCCCGGCGTTCTGTACTACGTGTTGATCGTGTTCATCGTGGCCGCGGTCATGCTGGTGTTCGCGAACCTGAAGAACTCGCGGCTGGGCCGAGCCTGGATCGCGATCCGGGAGGACGAGGACGCTGCCCGGGCGATGGGCATACGGACGGGGCCGATCAAGATCCTGGCGTTCATGATCGGGGCGACACTGGCCGGGTTCGCGGGTGCGTTCTTCGCACACAAGACCGCCAACGTCTCCTACGACAGCTTTCAGTTCCTCGAGTCGGTGACGTTGCTGGCGGCGGTGATCCTGGGTGGGATGGGCACGATCCCGGGTGCGGTCCTGGGGGCGTCGATCCTCTTCGTATTGCCGGAGAAGCTACGTGAGTTCTCCGACTACCGGCTGCTGCTGTTCGGCATCGCCCTCATCCTGATCATGCGGTTCCGGCCGCAGGGTCTGGTGCCGGACCGCCACCGCCGCGCGGAACTCGTACCCGTGAGCGAACCCGCGACGATGCCGGTGCCCACCGCCGGCCCCGGAGCGACCCGGCAACCGAGCGCCGGCGGGCCGAGCGACCGTCAGATGATCCGGTCGGTGGACCGCGGGTGAGCCGGTGACGCGTCAGGCGGTTGCGGGCGGCCGGAGCAGCGCGTGAACGAATGTCCATTGACCTCGCTGCGAGCAACGATCTCGTAGCGCGGGAATTGTGAAGGCGAGAAAGGCATGACCAGGTCGACGCCGGAGTGGGGGCGTCCACGGCAGACGAGCACCGAGCAGGCGATCCTGCGTGCGGCCGGGGTGACGATGCAGTTCGGCGGGCTGCGGGCACTCAACGATGTGTCGTTCGGGCTGGCCGAGGGCGAGATCATCGGGCTCATCGGGCCGAACGGCGCCGGCAAGACCACGCTGTTCAACTGTTTGACCGGCTTGTATGCGCCGACGTCGGGCGTGGTGTCGTTGCGCGGGAAGGCATTGCCGCAGGACCCGGCGCGGGTCACCGAGCAAGGTGTGGCACGGACGTTTCAGAACATCCGGCTGTTCCCGAGCATGACCGCGCAGGAGAACGTGCTGGTGGGGCGGCACGTGCGGATGCGGCAGAACCCGTTGTCGTCGCTGCTGCACGGTCCGGGGTTCCGCCGCAGCGAGGCCGAGGCGGCAGAGCGCACGGAGGCGCTGCTCTCGTTCGTCGGGCTCACGCGGTTCGCCGACGAGTTGGCCCGCAATCTCCCGTACGGCGATCAGCGTCGGCTGGAGATCGCCCGGGCGTTGGCGACCGATCCGTCCGTGCTGCTGCTCGACGAACCGACCGCCGGAATGAATGCACAGGAGACCGAGGCGACCCGGCAGTTGATCTTCGCGATCCGGGACCTGGGGATCTCTGTGGTGGTGATCGAGCACGACACCAAGTTCATCTTCACCCTGTGCGACCGGGTGCTGGTGCTCGTTCAGGGCGAGGTGCTGGTGGAGGGCTGCCCGGACCAGGTCCGAGGGGATCCGCGGGTGGTGGAGGCGTACCTGGGGGCGCCACCGGAAGAGGTCGAGGCCCAACTCCACCGCGGAGACCACCAGTGAGCTTTCTCGAGGTCCGTGATCTCACCGTGGCTTACGGGGCGATCCAGGCGGTGCGAGGGGTGTCGTTCTCCCTGGAGCGCGGCCAGATCGTGTCGCTGATCGGCAGCAACGGGGCGGGCAAGACCACCACTTTGCGGACGATCTCCGGATTGTTGCGCCCGGAGTCGGGGCAGATCCTGCTGAACGGGGAGCCGATCCAGCGGTTGCCTGCGCACGAGATCTTGGCGCGCGGGGTGGCGCACGCCCCGGAGGGCCGACGGGTGTTCGCGCGGATGACGGTGGAGGAGAACCTGCTACTCGGGGCCTACACCCGCCACGATGACGCCGGGGTGCAGCACGACCTGGCGTGGGTGTACTCCCTGTTCCCGGTGTTGGGGGAGCGGCGGGCGAACAAGGCCGGGCTGTTCTCCGGGGGAGAGCAGCAGATGCTGGCGATCGGGCGGGCGTTGATGTCGCGCCCGAAGCTGTTGATGCTCGACGAGCCCTCGATGGGCCTCTCACCGATCATGACGGAGAAGATCTTCGAGACGGTGCAGGAGTTGCAGGCCGAGGGCACCACGGTGTTGCTGGTGGAGCAGAACGCCCTGGCGGCGTTGGCCTTGGCAGAGCACGCCTACGTGATCGACCTCGGCCGCACCACCCTGTCGGGCACCGGCGCCGAACTCCTCGCCGACCCCCGCGTGCAGGAGGCCTACCTGGGCGAAGGGGTTTCCCCCTGATCCCGCCTCACGGCCTCTCGCGTTGCGTGTGCCGGGCGCGCTTGCCGATCTGTTGCAGCATGCCGCGGGTGATGATCCGGTGGCCGCCGGAGGAGATCACGGCGGCGCGGTAGAGCGCGCCGTGCGGGCCGGGGAAGGCCCCGTGGCTCTGTGCGCGCAGGCGGTCGTCATCGAGGAGAAAGGTGAGCCGGTAGCGCGAGAAGTGGTGGCGTCCCTGCAGCGTCAGGCGATGGCCCGGCTCGGCGTCGACGACGCGGAAGCCCGGAACCGTCTCGCCGGGCCTGCCCTCGAACGCCGGCGTGCCGCGTGCCGGGTCGGCGCCGAGCAGGCGCGCGAAGTGGGTGGCGCCGCTCATCTTGTGGTGAAGCACGTGCATCAGCGCCGACCACACCGCGTCGCGGGATGCTCCGGTGGGGACGGCGTGCTCGTCGATGTACGGAAGGTGCTCCATGAGGCGATCGTCCCAGACGGATCGTCCCGGGCATCGCGGATCGCCACCGCGATCTTTGTCGCGACCGCCGCTGGGACCGATCTCCGGCAGAGTCGTCAGCATGCAAGGACTCGCACTGCTCGACGTTCCCGGCGGAGCCGTCACGCTCAGGCTCGCGGCGGCCGACGACCTACCGGAACTGGTGGCGATGCTCGCCGCCGACCAGCTCGGCGTCCACCGCGAGACCGCCGAGCGCTCGCCCGCGGCGCTCCAGCCGTACCGCGCCGCCTTCGACGCCATCTCCGCCGACCCGGCCCACCTGCTCGTCGTGGCCGTCGACGATCTGCGCCTGATCGGCACGATGCAGCTCAGCTTCATCCCAGGACTGGCGCGGCAAGGCGCGTGGCGGGCCCAGATCGAGGCCGTCAGGGTGCACGAGGAGGCCCGCGGCAGGAACATCGGAACGAAGATGATCGAGTGGGCGATCGATGAGGCGAAGCGCCGAGGCTGTGCGCTCGTCCAGCTCACCACCGACAAGCGCCGCACCGACGCCCACCGTTTCTATGAGCGCCTGGGGTTCGTGGCGTCACACGAGGGAATGAAGCTCCCTCTCATGATCTAGTCGGCGGGCGCGTAGGTCAGGTTGAGCACGCCGGTCGACAGTACGGCGCTGTCGACGAGCTGGAGCCGGTGCGTGGTCGTGTCGTCGAACAACCGCTGACCGCGACCGACCGCGATCGGGTGCACGAGGAGGCGGAGCTCGTCGAGCAGCTCGTTCGTAAGCAGCCACCGAACCGTGGTGGCGCTGCCGGTGATGCAGATGTCGCCGTCGACGGTCTCCTTGAGCCGACGGACCTCGTCGACGTCGCCGGCGAGTGCCGTGGTGTTGTTCCAGGTCGGCTTCTCGAGCGAGCTCGAGATCACGTACTTCGGCATCGTGTTGAAGTAGGTCGCGAACGGCTCGTCGGTGCTCTCCGGCCAGTACGCCGCCCACTCGTCGTAGAGCTTGCGTCCCATGAGGAACGCCTTGTTCGTTTCCATCCCAGCGCCGACGACGGCACCCATCTCGTCGTTGAAGTAGGGGGAGTGCCACGTGTCCGGAGCCTCGACGACCCCGTCGAGAGCGATGAAGAAGTTCGAAACGATCTTGCCCATGGTGGTGGCGATTCCCTCTGTCCGTGTGATCGAGCGCGTGGACCCTACGGTATGAACCCGATCAGCCCTCGGTCTTGTACAGGAGCGACAGGGGCTCCGCGGCGTTCTGCCGCTGCAGCTGCGTGGCGGTGCGGCCGATGAAGCGCGTGAGCGATCTGGACAGGTGTGGCTGGTCGTAGTAGCCGAGCCGGTGCACGACGTCGAGGGGTGTGGCACCTTCGCCGAGGAGGATCGCCGCCTGCCGGGCGCGCTCGATCTGGCGGATCGCACCCTGCGTGAGGCCGGTCGCCGCAGCGATGCGCCGTTGCACCGTGCGTGCGCCGATCCTGGGCTGTTCGCCCGCGACCACGTCATCGACGAGCGGATCGCGCACGAGCACGCCCTCCCGCACGAGCCGGGTGACGAACTGTTCCGCGTTCTCGAAGTCGGGGAGTGCCCACTCGTCGCCCCGGCACACGAAGGCCGTCGCGGTGACGTGCGGGCTGTCCAGGTGCGCGTCGACGAGTCGCGCCGCCGGCAGGTGCGGCATCGACGTCCCGTGGGAGAAGGTGATCCCGAACGACTCCGACTCGTCGGGTACCTCGGCCACGCTCGCCGCGGTCTCCGGGCCGCGGACACCGACGTGGACGCGGCCGTGCTGCTGCCAGACGACCAGCTCCCAGTTCGAGGTCGCCACCGATGTCATCCGCTCGACGCCCGAGCTGCGGCCGCGCCATACCCGCGCGACGTACGGCGAGTCCGACGATCGGTCCTCGCTCTCCAGCGCCATCCCGCCTCCTCGTCACATGTGCGGCCCTGTCAACGTCGATCCACGTCGATCGGGGCGACGCGAGTGATGATGAAGCCGTAGGCGATCATGCCCAACACGAGGAACGCGCCCGCCATCAGCAGCGGGGCCACGAACGACCCGCCCGTGAGGTCGAGCAGAGCGCCCACCGCGATGGACACGACGACCCCGGCGGCGCTGCCTGCGAAGTTCATGATCCCGGCAAGTGAGGCGACGTGGTCGCCGGAGGGCGCCAGCTCTCCGGGGAGCAGCCAGATGCTCGCGTTGGCGAAGGTGAGGGCTCCGTAGGAGACGGACAGCACGGCGATGGCCATTGCGCTGCTTTCGGTGAACAGCGACAGCACGATGCTGGTGGAGACGAGCAACCCGCCGATGATCAGCGTCTTGCGGGCGCGGGTGACCCCCCAGCCCCTGCGGATGAGGGCGTCCGCGGCGAGGCCGC
This sequence comes from Pseudonocardia yunnanensis, assembly GCF_039534065.1. Taxonomy (NCBI): domain Bacteria; kingdom Bacillati; phylum Actinomycetota; class Actinomycetes; order Pseudonocardiales; family Pseudonocardiaceae; genus Pseudonocardia; species Pseudonocardia yunnanensis. The sequence goes on from NZ_BAAAUS010000023.1 coordinate 154,823, forward strand.
CGAGCCACCCGGTCGGCACCGCGACCAGCGCCGGGATGGAACCGAAGAGGCCGAGCGACGGCAGGTCGAACCCACGTCCCTGGACGAGGTAGGTGGGGAACCAGGTGACGAACCAGTAGATGACGAACGCGACGCAGAAGTTCCCCAGGACCATGCCCCACACGGCCCGGTGCCGAAGCAGGTCGAGCCAGCGGACGCGCGTGGTGGCGGCCGGGTCGTCCTGCACGGTCTCCTGGCCTGCCTCGATGTAGGCGAGCTCCTCGGCCGAGACGCGGCCGTGCTCCTGCGGCCTCCGGTAGAAGAACCACCAGCCGATCGCCCAGATCACGCCGAGCGCGCCCGTCACGACGAACGAGCCGTGCCATCCCAGCATGCTGATGAGCAGGACCACGACCGGTATGGACAGCGCGGTGCCCACCCGCGAACCGCTGTCGTAGATGCCGGTGGCGAGTCCTCGCTCCTGTGTGGGCATCCACTCGCGGACGGCCTTGGCGTTGCACGGGTAGGCGGGGGACTCGCCGATGCCGAGCAGCAGCCGGAGACCGAGCAGCGAGCCGAATCCTCGGCCGAGCGCCGTCGCTGCGGTGAAGACCGACCACAGAACCGCCGCGAGCGTGTAGCTCGTCCGTACGCCGACCTTGTCCACGAACCAGCCGGCGAACAGCTGGAAGACGGCGTAGGTCCAGAAGAACCCGGAAAGGATCAGGCCGAGTTCGGTGCTGGTGAGCCCGAAGTCCTGCTGGATCTGCGGGGCCGCGGCGCTGAGGTTCGCCCTGTCGACGTACACGATCGCCGTGCCGACGAAGAGCAGCGCGACCATCATCCAGCGGACGTTCCCGGACGGCCTGCGCGTGGTCCCGGCAGCAGTCGTGCCGCTCGAACTGGTGGACATGGTCCTGGCTCCGTTGCTCGTGCTGCGCCCGGCGTGTTAGCGCTAACACGGCTTTTGTAGTGACCATGCCGCCGGCATGTCAAGGTGTGGAAGGCCGCGCGGGCGAGCCGCGATCTCAGATCAGCCGGTCACCGGGCAACGGGCTCGGCGCCGGCCGCTCCTCTTGTGCGTCGGTCTCGATTCGAGCCCGGTGGGCGGCGGGATGCCAGATCTCGTCGAAGGGCCCCATGAGTGACCCGCCACCGCCGCGGCGGCGAACACGAGACGCGATCCATGCCAGGCCGGCCAGGACGACGCCGAAGATGCCCAGGGTCATGAGGAGCGCTACCAGGCCATCCACTCGCCGGACGCTACCTCTGGGAGCGCCCGCACATCGCGCTCTGGGTGCTTCTCACGTCGGCCGGTCCGTGCTTGTCGCCGATTGGGCTACAAGCCGCAGGAATCACCGTGTGGCAGGGTCGGCTGCACCGTCGAATTCGTTCTTCTGCAGTGAGGAAGGTGAACCCCGTGCCCAAGCGGCCTGACGAACGCGAGCCCCGCGGCGACGTGGTGATCCGATTGGACACTCCCGAGGAGCTTTTCGCGGCCGACCCCCGCTCGCTGCTCTTCGGTTCGCGCCGGCTGGACAGCGGGGTGGAGGAACTGGTGGATCTGTTCCTGGCCATGAAGAAGAAGGTCCGCACTCGCCGCATCGTGCTCGAGATGGCGGGTGAATGCTCCCCCGAGCTGGCCGCGTGCCTCGAAGGATCTCTGCGCCGCTACTGCCGGCTACGGATCGAGCGGGCGACACGGCAGGGCGCGGTGATCTGGCGAAGCGGAATGCGCGCCCTCGTCAGCGGCTCGCTGCTGTTCTTCGCGGGCGTGGTGCTCTCCTTCGGCTTCACCCGTCCTGGGGAGGACGAGTTCTGGGCGGAACTGCTCGGAAACGGCGTCTTCCTGGTGGTGGCCTGGGTCGGCCTCTGGTATCCGCTCGACCTGCTGTTCATGGCCCGGCAACCGGTGAAGCGGGAAATACGCGTGCTGACCGAAGTCCTCAAACTGCCCGTGGTGGTGCAGTCCCAGGGTGCGGCAACGCCCGGCGACGCCACGGTGGCGTCGTGACTCGATCACGGGAGACGCGCGCCGTACGCTGAGTTCGGTGAGGGTCGCGGTCGTCGGCGCCGGAGTGGTCGGGCTGTCCACCACGGCCGCGTTGCTGCAGCGCGGTGTCGACGTGGTGTGTTACGAGCAGGCGGGCGAGCCGATGGCACAGCGGTCCGCCGGGTCGTCGCGCATCTTCCGGCTGGCTCATGCCCTGCCGGACCTGGTGCGGCTCGCCGCGGTCGCCCGCGCCGGATTCGGCCGGTGGGAGAAGGCGAGCGGCACCTCGTTGATCGGCCCGAGCGGCTGTGTGATCAGCGGCGAGCAGATGCCGGTGTGGGCGGCGGCGATGGCTGCCGCCGGCGCTGCGCACGAGGTCGTCGACGGAGCGGCTGACGGCCTTCGGCTCCCCGCGCTCACACCGCCGTCCGAGGCGTTGCTCGACCCGGCGGGCGGCGTGATCGACGTCGACGCGGTGCGGACCCATCTGACGGAGCTGACCAGGGGCGCCGTTCTCCGCGCGCAGGCGTACGCGCTCGAGAACTCCCGCGCCGGCACCACTGTGTGGAGCTCGGCAGGCGAGGCCCGATTCGACGCGGTTCTGCTGGCGGCGGGAGCCGGCACATCGCCGCTCGCCGCGCAGGTCGGCATCTACACGCCGCCCGCGCTGGCACACCACGTGCGATTCACGTTCCCGTTCGACTCGCCTGTGGCGTGGCGGTGCTGGATCGACACGCCCTCCACCGACCTGGGCACCTACCAACATCAGACCGGACCCGGAAGCTGGGCCGTGGGAGGGCACCTCGATCCCGCACTGACGGCGTGGGAGGTAGGGCGCGAGGCGGCAACGACCGCGTCGCGCGACGCCGTGCTCGCGTACGCGCGACGGCACCTCGCCGTCGAGCCGCGCATCGTCGACAGCCTGTACTGCGTGACCACTCCCGGCCTGGGCGACGGATTCGAGTTCCGCCGGAACGGGTCGATCCTTGCGGTGTACGGCGAGAACCTGTTCAAGTTCGCACCCCTGTTGGGAGACGTACTCGCCGCTGCATGCGTCGACGGGTCGACCCCTGCGGTGCCGGATGTCGCACTGAACTACTAGCGCGCGCACCGAATACGCCCGAGCGTAACCGGCCGGCGACAATTCGGCACCATGGCTCGTCGAAAAGCGGGGCCAAGATCAGCGCGGTTGACGACGGCAGGCAGACTGCAGCACCTCGTCGTCCATTCGATCCGCGATGAACAAGGAAACAATAAGTGAACGAGCAGATCACGCCTGTGGCCACCGCCGAACCGGACGCTGCCGAACATCCGTCGGACACCCGCTCCCACCAGGTCTCACCGGGCCGATGGGTGACGCGTGTGGTCGACGTCCTGCTGCTCCTGGCCAGCCTGGGGACGATCCTCAATCCCGAGGACCCAGCGGTGGACGACTCCGCCTACGTGCTCACGAGCCTGGCGTGGATTCTCTTCGCCCTGTGCTACATCGGGATCCGGGTGTCGCGGGTGCGTCGAGCCCGACGTGGAGACCAGCGCTGGCCGGAGCGGCTGGCGGGCCGCCGCACGAGCTACCTCATCACACTGGCCACGGCAGTCACCCTGCTCAGCGCCGGCCTCGATATCGCGACGGTCGAAGGCAGCGATGACGTCCAGGACGTCGTCCGGTCGTTCGGGGTGATCATGGTGCTGCTCGCGTGGGCGATCCTGCACCTGAGCTACGCGGAGCGGTACGCCCAGCTCTACCTGAATGCCGACGAGCCTCCGTTCTCATTCCCCGAAACGCCGGCGCCGACTCTCCTCGAGTTCGTGTACTTCTCATTCACGGTCGGAACGACGTTCGCCACGTCCGACGTCGAAGTTCGCTCCACCCGCACGCGGGGAATAGTGCTCTGCCACGGACTGCTCGCGTTCGTCTACAACACCGCGATCATCAGCATGGTGGTGGGCCTGCTCACCGGGAACTGATCGCTCCGAGATCCGGCTCGGAGGTTCACGGCAATAGCAGCTTCTCGACGGCCAGCTGCTGCACCTGCTCCACGACGCGTTCCTCGTTGGCCGCCCCGGTGCTCTCCAGGATCACCATGTGCTCGGGCAGGAACACCTGGCGCTGTAGCGCCAGCTTCCGCTTGAGGCTGTTGTCGGTGTACCGGATACGCACGTCGGTGGCGGGGTACTCGTTCATGGTGAGCTCCTGGGAGCTGATGAGAAGGCCGTCGTAGATCTCGGCGGAGAGCTCGGCGGAGCGTTGCATGTCCGCGTGCGTGATCGGCTTCCCCAGCATGTCGTCGGGCCTGCGGACGATGGTGATGCGGGTCTCGACCTCGACCGGGCCTTCTGTCGAGCGATAGGCGAACATCGGGAGGCCGGCGTCGGACGGCACCGGACCCAGCAGTGACGCCGTGACGCCGCTCTCCACGTCATGGACGGGCGTCCACGAAGTGACCCTCCACTGCCTGGCCTTCCACTCCGCTTGTACCCCGGCGTCCGGCGTCGCGCAGCCCGCTATGCACGTTGCCAGGACGGTGAGGACGATCGAGGTGACGACCCGGGCGAAGCCGTACTGCGGGGACGTGCGCATCGAGTCCTGTTCGGGGGTCGAAAGGGGCGGTCCGTCAGGAATGACGGATGACAGCGGCGTCGTGGACATGGACCATGGTTCTATTGTCCGATTGGGTTTCCCAGGCGGTGAGACGTTCGTCCCGCGAGTTCGGATCTCACCGGTAGCCTGCACTACATTCTTACCTGCGGATTCTGCCGGACGTCCCGTGTCGTGCACCACTGCGGTGGCGTCGCAACATTTGCGACCGTCGTAGGTTGGCCGAATGCCGTCCACATCGCTCACCACGCTCTCAGCTCGGGTCGCCGAGCAGCTCATCTCACGCCGACAGACCGTCGCCGTCGCCGAGACCTCTGCCGGGGGGCTGATCTCGGCCGCGCTGCTCGCCGTCCCCGGTGCCTCGGCCTACTACCGCGGCGGCACGGTGACCTACACCAGGGACGGCGTCGCGGCGCTGTTCGCGGGCGCAACCGACATGGAGCCCGGCGATCGAGGCGCGTGCGAGCCGTTCGCGCGCTACCTCGCGGCGTCGGTGGCCGCGAAGCTCGATACGGACTGGGCCGTGAGTGAGGCGGGCGCGGCGGGACCGTCGGGCAACCGGTACGGGGACCCCGCGGGGCACACGTGGGTGGCGGTGGCGGGGCCGGACGGATTCCTGCGCGCTGAGCATCTCCTGACCGGCAGCGACGACCGTGAGGCGAACATGGAGGCCTTCGCCGCCGCGGCGCTGAACGCACTTCTCACCTCGCTGACGGCCGACTGATCGTCCGGGCCGACCACGCACGGGACGCAATAAGCGCAACAGCCCGTGTGCAGAATTTCCGTTCACGAACTGTGGGCTATCGTCGCGGTGGGGCCGCTGGGTACATATCTGTGACCGCCGATCCGAGGAACAGGCGCCAGAAGCAGTGAATCCCTTGTCCTGTTCCTCGGGTTCGGGACGTGCACTGTCGAAAAAGGGCAGGGAAACCCTCGATCCCGACGTGGCCGGACCGGTTCTGGTGCCGGGTGATGACGGGCTCGCCCCGCTGACCGGGTCGTCGCCGACGGTCGGGGTCATCGGGTACACGCTCGGTGGCGGGCTCAGCCTCACCATGGCCGGGCCCGCGGCTGGGCGGCCGATCATGTGCGGAGCATCGACGTGGTCACCGCCGATGGCGTGCTGCGCCACTCGCCGGATTCCGAACCGGACCTCTTCTGGGCCCTGCGCGGTGGAAAGAACAACTTCGGTGTGGTGACCGCGCTGGAGTTGATCCGTCAAGGCGCGATACGACCCGCGGAACACCTTCCGCTTCAATCACAACATTCCACCGGACGGTGCCGCGGCCATCTGACGGCCGCGGGTCATCCGCGCCGCGGTGAACCGCGCCACCCGTCCCCGGTACGGTCTGGACTGGTGAACAGCGGTCAGGACGGAATGCCACCGCCCGAGGAGTTGATTTCGGTCCGCCGGGCCACTCGTGGCCGGGCCGTGGTCCTCACGGTCGAGGGCGACGTGGACGTCGCCACCGCATCGGTGCTCCGCAAAGCGGTGGACGAGGCGCTGACCGAGGCCGGGCCGCACCCACTCGTGATCGACCTGACCGGAGTGACGTTCCTGGCCTCCCGAGGGCTCCGCACCCTGGTGGAGGCACACCGGGAGGCGAGCGCGTCGAGTCCGCTGCGGGTGGTCGTCGACCACACCCGTCCCGTCATCCGACCCCTCCAGATGTCCGGGCTCGACCGGATCCTCACGTTGTTCCATGACGTCGAGGATGCGTTGAGCGGCCGGCCGGAGGTCGACGTCTCCGAGTGACGGGCAGCACGTGAAAACCCCGGTCGGCGCAGGCCACACCCAGACGGCACACTGGCCGCTATGCCGCCCCCCTGCGACGTCGACCCAGAGGGATGGGGGCCGCTAGCCGGTCCGGACCCGTCGCCGAGCCCAGCACACCTGGCGAGCTCGGCGGCCGGCGCTGCGTCCGTCACGGAGACCACGTTCACCTTCCGGGTCGCCGCGCACGTCACCTCTGCCTGGCAGACGCGGGCACGGATCCGGGGGTGGCTGGAGGCGTTGCAGTTCCCTGCTGAGTGGGTCGACGACGTCGAGTACATCGTGAGCGAGGCCGTCAGCAACTCCGCCGAGCACGCCTACCCCCCGGACAACTCCGACGGGCAGATCACGATCGAGGCAGAGGCATTCCCCGTGCGCGAAGCCGGAGTCGACCACGAGGAACTGTGGCGGGTGCGGGTGCGGGTGGCGGACGGCGGGCGGTGGAAGCCGCTGAACCCCGAGCAGCAGCACCGTGGCCACGGGCTGGCCGCGATCGCTGCGCTCGCCGCCGAGGTCACGATCCGCCGTGGCGAGGAGGGGGACTCGCGGGGCACGGAGGTGATCGTGGTCAGCCCACCTGCACCACGGCGTGCCCGAGTGGAGCGCCTCCGGCGGGGCCCGTCGGCTCCCTGAGGAACGAACGGGCCCCGTCGACGACCACTGCCGGAATCAGCTGGTGGAAGGCCCCTGCGGCAGCACGAGCTCCTGGCCCTCGGTGAGCCCGGAGACCACCTCGGTGAACTCGTCGCCGACGAGCCCGGCCTGGAAGGGGGTCGGGATCGGCGCGCCGTCCGGTCCCCGCACGTCGACGACCAGGCGGCCGGCGTCGGTGCGAGTGGCGGCGGACGGCACCCGCAGCACGTTGTCCACGGCCTGCACCATGACGTTGGCGAGTGCGGTCTGCCCGTCGTGCAGGCGGTCGTCGTGCTCGGTGAGCACGATCGTCGCGTAGTACCGGACGACCCCGGTGGCGGAGTTGCCCGACGGCGCGATCGCGAGCACGGTGGCGTCGGCCCGCAGGTCCGGCACGGCGTCGACGGTGACCTCGACCCGCTGGTTGGGCGCGATGCGCGACGCGTCGGACTCCTCGAACGGCACGACGAGCTGGAACGAGTCGATGTTGTTCAGCACCATGAACGTCCCCGCGCCCGGCGCGGGGCTCGGCCCGCCGCCCCCGGAACCACCCGACGCCCCGACCTCCGGCAGTGCCGCGCTGCTCCCGGGCGCCATGGCCGTGGTTCCGGATGCCGCCGCGACGTACTCGCCCGTCGCCCCGTTGATCACGGACACGACACCGGCGATGGGAGCCCGCAGCACGGTGTTGTCGACGTCGCGCTGGGCCAGCGCCACCTGCGCCTCGGCGTCACGGACGGCGGCCTCCTGGGCGGAGGTGTCGGAGGGCTTGTCGCTGCCGGCGCCGTCGAGCTCGTTCTGAGCAGAGACGATGCTCTGCTTGGCGTTCTCGATCTGCAGCCGCCCCGACGCCGCGTCGACGTTCTCCCGCTCGCGGGCCGCGTCCAGCGTGGTCTGCGAGGAGAGGACGACGCGCTTGGCGTCCTCCACCGCCTGCTTGTCGGCAGTGATGCGCTCGCACGCCGGGTTGGGGGGTGGTGTGGTCGGGGTCATGGGGGGGCTTGCAGCGGCGCTCGCATTGGGCTGCTGGCCGCCCATCCCGAGAAGGCCGGTCGACGACTTCTCGGCGTCCTTGTTGTGCTTATCGTCCTCGGACTGCGAGTTGCGTGAGCCACTCCCGCAGGCCTTCTTGTCGTCGTCCAGCCGCTCCTCGGCCAGGTCGAGCGACTTGCGGTCGAAGTCGAGCTGCTTCTCGGCCCGGTCCGTGGCGGAGGAGTTCGCGTTGTTCGTGGCGTCCACCGAGTCCTCGGTGGCGTCGAGGATGTTCTTGGCCTGGTCCAGCGTCGCCTGGGCCGCGTCGATGGAGTTGCCGTTGCGGATCTTGTCCAGCTGCGCCTGCTGCTGCGCCACCCCGGCCTTGCGCTGCTCGAGTGTCTGCTGGAGGGCGAAGTCGTCGAGCCGGGCCAGCTCCTGGCCGGCCTCCACCTTGGTGCCGACGCCGACGAGCACGTCCTTGAGCTTGCCCGCCTGGGGGAAGCCGAGGTTCTGCTGCGTGATCGCCACAAGCGTTCCCGACGCCGACACCGTGGTCGCAACAGTGCCCCGATCCACCCGCAGGGTGGGCGGAGGCGGCTGCTCTGCCGTGCACGCGGTTGCGCCGACCACCGCCATGACGGCGATCGAAAGCGTCACCCGGGCACGCCGCCGGGTCGATCGGGACATGAGAGCTCCTGCCATGGTCACGTTCACTGGTAGCGGAGGGCCTCGATGGGGCGCAGCCGTGCCGCGCGGTTCGCCGGATAGCCGCCGGCGACGAGGCCGATCAGCAAGCTGATCGAGAAGGAGAGGACCACCGATCCGACGGACACGACAGGTGGTGGGAAGTCCGGGACGAGCTGGGGCAGCACAGCGGCACCCGCGAGCGACGCGCCGACGCCGATCAGGATCCCGACCAGGCCGCCCAGCCCGCTCAGGAACATCGACTCGAGAAGGAACTGCTGGAGGATCACCCCGCGGCGGGCCCCGATCGCCTTGCGGATCCCGATCTCCCGGGTCCGTTCGGTGACGGTGACCAGCATGATGTTCGCGACGCCGATGCTGCCGACGACGAGCGAGATGCCCGCGACGGCACCGGTGAACAGCGTCAGGAACGTCAGGAACTGCGAGGACTGGTCGAGCAGGCTCTGCAGTGCCTGGACGTTGAAGTCACGTTCGGCCGGCTCCCGGATGCCGTGCCGGGCGGACAGGATGTTCGTGATCTGGTCGGTGGCCGCCGGCACCGTTGCCACGGAGTCCGCCCGGGCGATCATGCTGCTCAGGCTGTCGCCGCCGCCGAGCAGGTAGCTGCGCGCCGCCCCCAGCGGCATGATCGCCACGTCGTCCTGCTGGCCGCTGACTTCCGCGACCCCGATCACCCGGAAGATCGTGCGGCCGAGCCTGATCTCCTTGCCCAGCGCGGAGGCCGCGTTGCCGCCGAAGAGCTCGTTGACCGGGTTGGGGCCGAGGATCACGACCTTGGCCTTCGTCCGGACCTCCGACTCGTTGAAGTTCCGGCCGACCTGCAGGTCGCGGTCGTTGACCTCGAGGTAGTCGGCGGTGGTGCCGACGATCGACGTCCGGTACTGGCCACCGCCGACGACCTGGAGCAGCCCGGTACCGCCGACGACCGGCGTGACCGACTCGACGTTCGGCGCCTTGGCCGAGTCCTGCAGCGCATCGAGGTCGGCGTCGGTGAGGTCCCGGGCGCGTCCGCCACTCGGCGCGCTGCCCTGGGTGGGGTTCACGGTGATCTGGGTGGCCAGCGATCCGAAGATGTCGTTGAAGCCGGACTGGATGCCGTTGCCGAGGGCGACGAGGATGATCACCGCCGCCACGCCGATGACGATGCCGAGCGTGGTGAGCGCCGAGCGGAGCCGGTTGGCCCGGAGACCGCGCATTGCGATCCGGGCAGTCTCGAGCAGGTTCATCGTTCGGCCCCGACTCCGCTGCGCACGCGGTTGCGAACGTCGCGAACGATCTTGCCGTCGCGCAGTTCGATCACCCGCTTGGCGAACTCGGCGACCTCGTCCTCGTGGGTGATCAGCACGACCGTGCGTCCCGTGTCGTTCAGTTCCACGAGCAGTCGCATGATCTCGACGGTGGACGCCGAGTCGAGGTTGCCCGTCGGCTCGTCGGCCAGGATCATCGCCGGATCGGTGACCAGCGCCCGCGCGATCGCGACGCGCTGCTGCTGGCCGCCGGACAGCTCGTTGGGCATGTGGTTCTGGCGCTCACCGAGGCCCACCCGCTCCAGCGCCGCGCGAGCCCGCGCCCGGCGATTGCGGTGGCCGACCCCCGCGTAGACGAGCGGCAGTTCGACGTTGCGTACCGCCGACGTCCGCGCGATGAGGTTGAAGGACTGGAAGACGAACCCGATCTGCTGGTTGCGGATCTCGGCGAGCCGGTTCTCCTTGAGCTTGCTGACGTCGATCCCGTTCAGCGAGTACTTGCCGGACGTCGGCACGTCCAGGCAGCCGAGGATGTTCATCATCGTGCTCTTGCCCGACCCGGACGGGCCCATGATCGCGACGAGGTCGCCTTCGTCGATGGTCAGGTCGACCGCGCTCAGCGCGTGAACCTTGATCGGTCCGGTGCGGTAGAGCTTGGAGACGGCCTCGAGCTCGATCACTTTCCCCCCATCGTGGGAACGACCGAAACAGGAAAGTCGTCCCCGCTACTCAAACGGCGCAAAGCCGTCGGAGTTACAGCCCTGAAGTCCACTCGACCGAGGGGTAGGGCGAGTTATGTCGTCACGCTCAGTAGGCCCACCGGCGCCCGCCGCTGCCCCGTACCAGGTCGAACCCGCCGCCGCACGGCAGAAGGGCCGGGGTTCGGCCACCGGCCGCACTCACAACGAGATGTGACGCACAACACGTTGATCGCCGGTTCACGGCTGAAACGGGGCGAGCTTCCTCGCTCGCATTCCGGTGAGTGGCCCTAGGCCGGGCGGGCGAATGGGTGAGCGCTTACGTGGCCGTGATATAGCGATCGTGGAATATTGGCAGAATCCTTACGCCGATGGTCAGTCCTGCCAGTTCCCTGTCGAGTCGCGTCACGGCAGCCTTGACGGAGCGGTTCGACGCTCTCGAAGGGATGACGACGATGGCCGGACGGGTTCGTGACCTGATCGACAGGGTCCGCACTGCGTTCTGCAACTTGAACGAGCTGGAGCAGCGGCGGGAGCTGCTCGACCGGCCCTGGGAGGAGGACTTCCTCCACTGGGCCGCGGACGGAACCCTTCATGGCGAACGGATCCCGCCGGCCGGCAGGCGCCGGTACAGCACCACGTCGGGTGGATGGTGCCCGAGGCTCGGGTGCCCCGCGGCCGGGGAGGAGCCGACCCGCCGCTTCCCTGGCCGGATGGTCGACGAGTGAGCGCGCGCCGCGGGACTGCCGGGCAACCGATGTAGCAGGCACGTTGCCGGGAAGTGATCGATCCGGCGCTATTCTCCGGTTATGTCCCGGGCCGGAGCTGTCTCGTACTCCTTGCCGATCTCCACCACGTTCGAGTTGGCGGGCATGCGCGTGGTGGAGAGCCGGGGGAGCTGCTTCGGGCTCGTCGTGCGAAGCATGGGCCTGGCGAAGAGCTTCACCGCCGGGTTCCAGACCTTGCGCCAAGGCGAGGTGGCGCAATACACCGAACTGCTCGAGGACAGCCGCCGCCACGCGATCGACCGGATGGTCGACAACGCTCGGCTGCTGGGTGCCAACGCGATCGTCGGGATGCGGTTCGACTCGTCGGAGATCGGCAGCAGCCTCACCGAGGTCGTGGCCTACGGCACCGCGGTGGTCGTCGAGCCCGATGCCTGACGCGGACGACGGCCCTGTCAGCGAATCCGAGCAGGCCGAGCTCGTGCAGGCGTTACGGCGCCACCTCGCCGACGGTCGCCTGGACATCGAGCAGTTCGACGTCCGGGTGGCCCGCGTGTACGGCGCACGGACCCGCGCGCAAGCTCGCCGGGCTCTCGACGACCTTCCGCTGCTGGGAGTGCCGTCCACCCGCAGGCGGTTCAGGCGCCGGCACGGCGAGAGCGCCCAGGTGCAGCCGCACTGGGTGGCCACCGAGGAGTTGTTCCGCGATCCGGCAACCGGCCGGGTGATGCGTGTGTGGATCGATCCCACGGACGGCACGCGGCACTACGCGCAGGCCGAGCCGTAACGGCTCAGGCCGCGGCGGCCGCGCCGTCACCGACCGGTGTCCGGCCGGCCCGTTGCGGATCACCGGCCCACTCCACCGACGGCTGAGCCGTGACGGTGACGGTGCTGCCGCAGTTCCAGCACCTCGGCTCGACGGCGACGTCCCGGCCTTCCACGTCACAGGACGCGCAGTACCAGTGTGCGACGACTCGAAGGGACACCGTGGCCTTCCTGATGGTCCGCGGAGCCACGCTGTTCCAAAGGGGCATCGGGGCTGTCGGTTTGGCGGGACTGTCGTGGTCCAGTGCACACCGCCGAATTGGGTAGTGCAAGTCAGTGCGTATGGAGCCCTGCCGGGACGTCCGGATTGCCGCACGTGATCGCTACCATACCGCATACAGTATGCGGTAGCGTCGTGGCCGTGACCGACGCCTGGAAGCACCGCCCGACGTTGTCCGGTGAGCACGTCGTGCTCGAGCCCCTCGCTCCTGAACATGCCGAAGGTCTCCATGAGGCGGGGTCGGACCCCGCCATCTGGACCTGGCTCGCCGCCCGCCAACCCGAGGACGTCGGGGGGATGCGCAAGCTCGTCGACAGCATCCTTGCCGACGGCAGTCGCCTGGCCTGGGCACAGGTCGACGCGAAGACCGGCGAGGTCGCCGGCACGACGTCCTTCTACCAGATCGACGCGAACCACCGGGTGCTCTCGATCGGCCATACCTGGATCGGCAAGCGGTGGCAGCGCACGCCACTCAACAGCGAGTCGAAGCTGTTGATGCTGCGCCACGCCTTCGAGGAGCTCGGCGCCAACAGGGTGTCGCTGGAGACCGACATCCGCAACGAGGCGTCCCAGCGCTCCAACGAGAGGCTCGGCGCCCAGAAGGAGGGCGTGCTGCGGGGCCACCGCATCCGGCCAGACGGCACGGTGCGCGACACCGTCGTCTACTCGGTGATCGCCGAGGAGTGGCCGGAGGTGTCCGAGAGGCTGGTCGCGCGGCTCACGCGGTAATCGCACACTCCCGCGGCGACATGGACACCTGTCGCGATTCGGCCGCGAGCCGATTCCGCGTCATGTGTCCATGTCGCCCGCAGGCGAGATCGGGGTGACGGCGATCTCCTGCTCGGTCGAGCGACGAGCGTTAGGTTCTGTGGGTGCAGATTGGTTTGGGAGCGCCCGTCTCCGGCGCGTGGGCCACACCGGAGAACCTTGCCCGGTTCGGGGTCGAGGCGGAGGAACTCGGCTACGACTCGCTGTGGACGTTCCAGCGCCTCCTCGTCGGCGAGAACCAGCAGTTGGCGCCGGTGTACCAGAGCGTGCTGGACCCCACGGTGGCGCTGGCGTTCGTTGCAGCGCGCACGTCGCGGGTGCGCCTCGGGGTGGCGGTGATCAACCTTCCATTCATCTCCCCGGCGTACATGGCGAAGCAGGCGGCGACGCTCGACCGGTTGTCCGGGGGGCGGCTCGACCTCGGTCTCGGGGTGGGGTGGTCGGCCGAGGAGTTCGCCGCCGCCGGTGCGTCCACAGAGCGGCGGGGGCCCCGGACCGTGGAGTACCTCGAGGTTCTCCGCACCCTGTGGGACGACGAGGTGAGCCGGTTCGACGGCGAGTTCTACACGGTGTCACCGAGCCGGATGGAGCCCAAGCCGGTTCAGCGCCCCGGGCCGCCGGTGCTGCTCGGCGGCAAGGCGCCCGCTGCCCTGGCCCGCGCCGGCCGCATCGCCGACGGGTGGATCAGCGCCAGCGCCACCGACCTGAACGCCATCAGCAAGGACATCGCCACCATCCGCGAGGCCGCGGAGAAGGCCGGTAGGGACCCATCCGTCCTCCAGTTCGTGTGCCGCGGAGTCGTGCGCCTGGACGGCTCACCGGACAAGCGGCTGTCCGGCCCGGCCGACAAGATCCGTGAGGACGTTGCGTGGCTGGGTGAGCAGGGCCTCACCGAGGTCTTCTACGACCTCAACTGGGATCCGGAGATCGGCAACCCCGACGTCCCGGTGGCCGCGGCCACCGACCGCGCCGCGGAAATCATGCAGGCGCTGCGGCCACGCTGACCCGGTACGTCCCGGCAGGCGTGCGATCCTGGCACGCATCAGCTGGCCGCTTCCCCCGGCCGTCGATCATCGTCGGTGGAGGGAAGCCGTGTACCAGTCGTGGGCGTCGACCACGGGCAGGCCGCCGCAGCCGTTGGACCGGCCGGTCTGGGTGGACCTGTCGGCCTTCTACGGGCCGACGGACGACTCGGTCGCCGGTGCCGAGGATCCGCCACCCGGCGGGTGGCTCGTCGCCACCGGCCGCGTGCCCGGACTGCTGAAGTGGTGGGCCCGTGCTGTCGACGGCCGGTGGTTCGGCAAGGTCAACTTCGCGGTCTGCGATTCGTACGGCGCCGTCGTCGCAGAACATCTGGCCGCGCTCGTCCCGGCCTCGGCACTGACGCCGCGCGAGGCCGACCAGCACCGGTGACGGTGTCGTGATCACAGGCTCCAGGTCACGAACCGCAGATCTCGATGCAGCGGCCGGGCCACCGCCACCATCTCCGGCGACAGGTCGATCCCGAACGTGGTCACCCCCAGGGCGTTCAGGTGCGCCGTCACGCTGCCGGGTCCGCACCCGAGGTCGGCGACCGGCCCCGCGGCCTGCGTGAGCTCGGCGAACCAACCGAGGAGAGCGCGGTCGGGCGGCTTGCTCGCCAGCTCCTCGCGGAACTGTTCGGCGTAGCCGCCGGCCACGGCGTCGTAGGACGTCCGGGTGGCCTGGAGGAAGTCCGGTCCGATCACGATCGGGCACCGTAGTCCGCCCGCAATGTCAGGAGCCCGCCTCCCAGAGGGGAGACGGGCTCCTGGCCGAACAGGTGGATCAGACGACGCGAACGCCCGTGGCCTGGGGGCCCTTGGCGCCCTGACCGATCGTGAACTCGACGCGCTGTCCCTCGTTGAGGTCGCGGAATCCGCCGGCGTCGATCTCGGAATAGTGCACGAAGACGTCAGCGCCGCCGCCGTCGACCGAGATGAAGCCGAAGCCCTTCTCGCCGTTGAACCACTTCACAGTTCCCTGTGCCATGTTGTCTGCTCCTCGCAGGTTGGGTTCCGCACTGTGCGGAGCCCGGTCGGCAACGGCGGCCTCCGCCTGTGTCCTCGTGACGCCGGCGGCGGCCACTGCTTCGTTCCTGCGGGCGTGCAAAACACGAACACCGAAACTCGACGACCTACTGCCTCTAACTGGAAAACTCCGGGATTCGTTCCGATATTGCCCGGATTTTTTTACGCCGAGCAAAGTTGTCAGCCCACAGGCGCGGTGCTGAGCTTGGCCAGGCGGGAGGTGGTGGGCCAGCGCACGTCATGCGCCCAACCGATTTTCTCCAGAGCCCAGATCACGCGGGCGGACAGATCGATCTGTCCGCGCTGCACGCCGTGGCGGGCGCAGGTGGGGTCGGCGTGGTGCAGGTTGTGCCAGGACTCGCCCATGGACAGGATCGCGAGCGGCCACACGTTGGTCGCCTTGCCCTGAGCGGCGAACGGGCGCTCACCGATCATGTGACAGATCGAGTTGATCGACCAGGTGACGTGGTGCAGCACGGCCACACGGACCAGTCCCGCCCAGAAGAACGCCGTGACGGCGCCCCAGAACGACATGGTGATCAGGCCGCCCAGCAGAGCGGGAGCGAGCAGGCTGATCACGGTCCACACCGGGAACAGCAGGCTGATCCGCGCGATGTCGCGGTCGGCGAGCAGGTCGGGAGTGAAGCGGGCCGCGTTGGTGCGGTCCTTCCCAAACAGCCATCCCAGGTGGGAGTGGAAGAAACCCTTGGCCAGCGCAGCAGGCGTGGTGCCGAACAGCCACGGCGAGTGCGGGTCGCCTTCCTTGTCGGCGTAGGCGTGGTGGCGGCGGTGGTCGGCGACCCAGGTGATGACATCACCCTGCAGAGCCATGCTGCCGGCGATCGCAAGGCCGTTGCGTAGGCCGCGGTTCGCCTTGAAAGCGCGGTGGGTGAAGTAGCGGTGGAAGCCCACCGTCACGCCCAGGCCGGAAATCAGGTAGAAGCCGACGGCCAGGCCGATGTCGAGCCAGCTCAGGCCCCAGCCCCAGGCCAGCGGCACTGCCGCGATCAGGGCCAGCATCGGGATCAGGGTGAAGAAGTAGACCAGCGCGCTCTCGCCGGGGGGACGGCGCCCACCGAGCATGGGTTTGGCGCCGCCACGCTGCGGTTCCGTGGCGGTGGACGTTCCGTCGCGGGCTGGGCGCCCGGGGGCGGTCAGTGTGGACATGCTCGGGGTTCTCCTCGGTGGTGTCGGACGTGCGGCGGTCGTGCAGACCGGTTGCGCCGGCGGTCCTGGAACGGCTCTGGGGGCACGAGAGCCCGGTGGCGGCACGGTGGCTTCTCACCTGCCGGGCGGATGCCTTCTCCCGGGAGCGCACACATCGAGTACCCGGTACGAGGCTGTAGCACTACATATGACGTGTGCGAAGTATCACTAATGTGTAGCGCTATCGTGTAGACACTACGGTGTAGCGGGCGATTCCTCAACCGGAGGTGTGGCAGCACACGGGGCGGGAGGCCTGGTGGACGACGACGTCACGCCGGAGAAGCCAATTGCTGCAGATGAGGCGCTCGACGGCGGTGTCGACGGCAACCCGGATGCGGCCCCTCCAGGGGCACGGCGGCGCGGGAGGCTGTCCCGTGACGAGGTGCTCACCACCGCGCTGGCACTCATCGATGCCGACGGCGTCGAGGCACTGTCCATGCGTCGGCTCGGCAAGGCGCTCGGCCGCGACCCGATGCGGCTGTACCGGCACGCGTCGAGCAAGGACGCCTTGCTGGACGGAGTGGTCGAGCTCGTGCTGTCCGAGCTCGCCGTCCCGCTCCCGCAGGAAGTCGGCGGTTGGGAGGAGGCGTTGCGGCGCACCGCGCACACATTCCGCGCGATCGCCCTCGCTCACCCGCACGTCGTGCCCCTGCTGGTGACCCGGCCGCTGGCCACGCCTCTGGCCATGCGTCCCCTCGGGACGCTCCGCCCGCTCGAGGACCTGCTGGAGCTGTTGATCGAGGCAGGTTTCGACGGGCGCGGTGCTCTGCACGCCTACCGGCTCTATATCGGCTTCCTGCACGGACACGTGCTGAACGAGCTGCAGGAACGAGTGCAGGATCCGGACGAGATCGACGATGTGCTGCGGCTGGGCCTCTACCGGTTACCGGTCCGCGAGTTCCCGCGACTTCGTGCACTGGCTGCCGAGCTCGCCGAGTACGACGGCGAACGGGAACTCGACGAGGGCCTCGACATCGTCCTCACGGGGCTGCGCGAACAGGTGAGGTCGACCGCGGCGGGCTCGTGAACGAGCGCCGGTGGGGAACTGAAGCCGGCCCGGTGTCGATCTGCCCGGAATGCACTGCTTTCACCTATCCTCCGCGGCGGGAGGTCGGTGCCGTGGTGGTGAGCGGAGTCCTCAGCCGCCTCGAGGTGCGCGACGACCACGCACTCGTCGAGCTGACAGGTGTCTTGCGTCTCGGCACGATGGCCGACGTCCGGCGATTGTTGATCAAGCTACTCGCCAACCACGAGCGTCTCCTCATCGACCTGTCGCGGATCCGGCTGGAATGGGAGCCTGCTGTGCAGGTCTTCCGGTCCGTGCTGACCGACGCAGGCGGCTGGCCCACGGCCGGGCTGGTGCTCTTCGGGGCTGACGACTGGATGAGCTCGAACCTGGAGGCTCTGCACGTTCAGCGGACGGTCCCGGTCGTGGCCACCCGCGCCGACGCCGAACGGCGCATGCACGAGAGGCCGGACCGCGTCACGCGAGCCCGCGAGCTGCCGGCGCATTCAGGAGCACCTCGTGCGGCGCGGGTCCTCCTGTCCGACGCCTGCCTGGACTGGGGAGTGGCGGAGCTGTACGAGGATGCCGCCCTCGTCGCCGGCGAGCTCGTGACCAACGCGGTACAGCACGCGCAGAGCACGAGCCGCCTGCGCATCGCCCTGGATCATCGAGGGTTGTGGATAGAGGTTCGGGACTACCGGCCCGGGAACGGTCCCAGGCCGCGCCCCCGCATCATCGGCGGAGACGGCGGCCGTGGCTTGCATGTCGTCGACGCCGTGGCGCACGAATGGGGGGTCACCGACCATTCCGACGGGAAGACGGTCTGGGCGCTGATCGGCCTGCCTCCCGGATGATCGGCCGAGCCGCCCACGCGCATCAACCGCCCGGAACGCCGAGTGCCAGCAGCGCGATGTCGTCGCGGGGTGGCGGATCGAACCCGGCGATGTGCGCCACGAGGTCCCGGACGACATCGGCGGCCGTGCAGCCACGCCCCTTGCCGAGCAGCCGGGCCACGCCGTCCTGGCCGAGCTGCTCGCCGCCCACAGCGGTGTCGGTGAGCCCGTCGGTGTAGAGCAGGAGCGTCTCGCCCGGCCGCAACGTCAGCCGCCACGTCATGAAGTACGCATCGGGCACGGCGCCGACGAGCATCCCCACGCGCCGGGGCCCGGCCTCGACGGCAGAGGTGCAGCCGACGTCGAGCCCCTGCTCCCCGACGCGGAGCCGGAGCGGAGGTTCGTGACCGCCGGTGCCGAGAGTGACGAGGACGCCGTCCGGCACCCCCGCGTCCTGCTCCACGATCCCGTAGATCACCGTGGCGAACCGGTTCTCGGTGGCGGGGTCCTGGAGCAGTACGCCGTTCACCTCCGACAGCACCCGGATCGGGTCCGGATCGTGGAGTGCGGCGGCACGCAGGCTGTAGCGCGTCATCGAGGTCAGCGCCGCGGCCGATGCCCCGTGCCCGCAGACGTCGCCGAGGAAGAACGCCCACCGACCGTCGGGCAGAGCGAACACGTCGTAGAAGTCGCCGCCGACGTCCCGAGCCGAGGCGGTGTGGTAGTGGCAGGCCAGCTCCAGGCCCGGCACCTCGGGCAGCGCGGGCGGCAGCAGAGTGCGCTGGAGCGTGCCCGCGAACTGCTCGATCTCGGCCCGGTGCTCGTCGGCCAGCCTGCGCAGCTGTCGCTCCGCCCGTACCGTGCGCAGCGCGGACAGGCGCAGCTCGAGCTGGTCCATGACGATCTCGGCGAGATCCTGCAGCGCAGCCAGGCCCGCGTCCGTGACCTCACGGGGTTCGACGTCGAGCACGTTGATCGTGCCGAGCCGGTGGCCGTCTCGGGTCACGATCGGGGCCGCGGCGTAGAAGCGCACCCCCATCGCCGCCCGCACCAGCGGGTTGTCGGCCGCCCGTGGGTCGAGCAGCACGTCGCTCACGACGTAGGGCGCCTCCGGCAGCACCGCCGACGCGCAGAGCCCCGGCTCCGGCCCGACCTGGCGGACTCCCTCCAGCCCATGCGCTGCCGTCAACCAGACGCGGTCCTTGTCGACGATCGTGACCGTCGCGATTGGTGCGTGGAACCAGCGCGCGGCCAGCGCCGCTATGCGGTCGAAGGCGCCGTCGGGTGGCGCGTCGAGGATCTCGTAGCGCGCCACCGCGGCCAGCCGGTCCAGGTCTCGGGCGTCCTGGACCGGCGCGATCCGTGCCTGCTCGCCATCAGCGCCCACCGCAGCCTCGTTCTCGTATCCGCACGTCAGGGGCGTCCTGTCCGGTGAGCGTACGACACCATCGGAGGCCCGATAAGTGGATGCTTACTGGTGGGGACATCCGTGTCAGCGCGTTGCACGCTCCTTTCCGGCATTCGGCCGACGGATCCCACGAGTGGGAGAATCGGTTGTGCCGACCGGCGGCCGGGTACGCCGACTTCGTGGTGGCGAACGGCGGGCTGGACGGGCGGGTTCGGCATCGGTCGCTGCCCGCGGAGCTCGGCTCGACCAGAGCCGCACGGGAGACGGTCCGGGTGGCGTGCCACGACTGGCGGCTGGACGACGACACGTGCGACGACGCCCTCCTCGTCGCCACGGAGCTCGTCGCGAACGCGGTGGACCACGCGCAGACGCCCTGCGTCCTCATCCTCAGCCGTGATCATGACGGGCTGCGCATCACCGTGCGGGACTTCGCCCCGTGGCAGCTGCCGGAGCTGCAGCCCGTGGATGTGACGGCGGCGCGGGGGCGGGGGCTGCAGGTGGTAGCGGCGGTGTCCAGCGAATGGGGCGTGACCACCGTCGACGGCGAGAAGTCGGTCTGGGCGGTCCTGCCAGAGGGGACGCAGGCGTAGTAGGGCCGCCTTGCAAAAAATCTCCGAAGGTCTGTCGAAGTCGAGCCGCCTCGTTCGACGCAGGGGTGGAGCCGGAAGCCCGGCTCCGCACAAGCGGACATCGAGGAGGCACGAGATGCGGTTCATGCTCCTGTTGAAGGGTGACCCGGGCGCCGACGCACGCCCGAGCGACGAGCTCATCGGCGCGATGCAGAAGTACGGGGAGGAGCTGCACAAGGCCGGGGTGTTGCTTGCGGCCGAGGGGCTGGAGTCGAGCGAGACGTCGGGAGCACGGGTCATCTACTCCGGTGGGAGCCGGAAGGTGGTGGACGGGCCGTTCGCCGAGTCCAAGGAACTGGTGGCGGGCTTCTACCTGCTGCAGGTCTCCTCGCGGGAGGAGGCGATCGAGTGGGCGTCCCGGTGCCCGGTCGAGTTCGCCGTGCAAGGTGACGAGGAGGCCGTGGTCGAGATCCGGCGCATCGCCGAGTTCGACGACCAGGACGCGATCGGCGAGGCGCGTCGCGCCGTGCGGGGGGAAGCGCGATGAGCTCCGCCGAGCAGGTCGGCTGACGGGTTCGGTCGACGGGTTCCTTGCCGGGCGGCCCGTCACGATGCTCTGATACGGCGCCGTGACGGGAACCCCGACAAACCGTGCGATCGAGGCGATCTGGCGCATCGAGTCGCCGAAGCTCATCGCCCGCCTGACCCGGATCGTGCGCGATGTCGGGCTCGCCGAGGAGATCGCACAGGACGCACTCGTCGCCGCGCTCGAGCAGTGGCCGCAGGACGGAGTGCCGCGCAATCCCGGCGCGTGGCTGACGGCCACCGCCAAGCACCGGGCGGTGGACCTGGTCCGACGGGAGGTGCGACTCGGGCAGAAGATCGTCGAGCTGGGCCGCGACCTGGAGGTGCGGCAGGCGATGGACGTGCGGGATCGCGGCGCCGAGTCCGACGGAACCGACAGCGATATCGACGACGACCTTCTGCGCCTCGCGTTCGTCGCCTGCCACCCGGTGCTCTCCACCGAGGCGCGGGTCGCGCTGACCCTCCGGGTGCTCGCCGGCTTGACGACCAAGGAGATCGCGCGGGCGTTCCTGGTGCCGGAACCGACCGTGGCGCAGCGGATCTCCCGGGCCAAGCGGACGTTGGCGGAGGCCGCCGTCCCGTTCGAGGTGCCCGCCCATCACGAGCTCGCGGAGCGGCTGCCGTCCGTGCTCGAGGTCGTCTACCTGGTGTTCAACGAGGGGTACTCGGCTACCGCGGGGGAGGACTGGATCCGGCCTTCCCTGTGCGAGGAGGCGATGCGGCTCGGCCGGGTGCTGGCCGGACTGGCGCCGGACGAACCGGAGGTGCACGGCCTCGTCGCATTGATGGAGATCCAGGCGTCGCGCGTCCGGGCGCGAGTGGGGCCGTCGGGGGAGCCGATCCTGCTGCTCGACCAGGACCGTTCCCGGTGGGACCACGTCCTTATCGGTCACGGTCTCGCCGCGCTGTCGCGCGCAGAACAGCTCGGCGACCAGCGCGGGGAGCACGGGGCGCACGCGGTGCAGGCCGCGATCGCCGCCTGCCACGCCCGGGCGCTCACCGCTGCCGACACGGACTGGGTCCGCATCGCGGCGCTCTACGACGTCCTCGCGAAGATCGCGCGGTCGGCGGTGGTGGAGCTGAACCGGGCCGTCGCCGTCGGGATGGCGTACGGCCCCGCCGCGGGGCTCGAACTGCTCGACCAGCTGGGTGGGGAGCCTGCCCTCGCGCACTATCACCTCCTGCCCAGCGTCCGCGGTGACCTGCTGGTGAAGCTGGACCGCCACGGTGAGGCCCATGCGGAGTTCACGCGCGCGGCGTCGCTCACCGCCAACGGGCGTGAGCGCACGCTGCTCCTCGACCGGGCGGCCACGGCGCTGGCGCGTACCGACGGAAAGAGTTCAGAGCGGAGGGATTAGTCGCCGAGTCCGGTCCGTGCACGAGTACGACATCACGCGGCACCCTGGCGAGAGTGAAGGTTCTGCCGGCGGACGGACCGGGGCACCGTGCTGCCAGGTCCAGGGGGCGGGCACAAGGACTCATGCGTGCCGCGGCGATGGCGGCCGCCGCACTGCTCCTGTCCGCCTGCGCAGGCCTCGGGCCACCCGAGGTCGAGCAGGTGGCCTCGGCGTTCGCGGGGGCCGACCCGTCCGCCCGGTGCCAGATGCTCGCGCCCGCCACGGCCTCGGCGCTGGAGGGCCGGCAGGCCGAGTCGTGCGTACAGGCGATGTCGCAGCTCTCGCTGCCCCGGGGTGCGGTGGTCTCGTCGACGGTGTCGGGAGACCAGGCCCAGGTACGGCTCGTCGGTGACACCGTGTTCCTGACCCGGACGAGTGACGGGTGGAAGGTCACGGCCGCCGGTTGTCGCTCACAGGCAGACGCACGGTACGACTGCCGGCTGGCGGGCCCCTGAGATCGGCGCGCTGTTCGTGGCCTACCCGGTCGTGACCTCCGTGGGGATCACGACGGCGCGACCCGTGGCACCCGAGCCCAGCGCGCGGTAGGCCTCGCCGACCTCGTCGAGGGAGTGCCGCCTGCCGAGCAGCACGTCCAGCGGGAGGCGTCCCGAGCTGTAGAGGGAGAGGATCCGGGGCAGGTCGACGGGCGGGTTGGCCGAGCCGTACAAGCTTCCCACCAGGCGCTTCTGCTGCTGGACCAGCTCGTTGATCGGCACGGCAGCGGTGGCGTCCACCGACGCGAGGCCGACGGCGATCGCCGTGCCGCCGGGGCGCAGCGCGGAGAAGGCCTGACGCAGCGTCTGCGGCGCGCCGACCGCATCGACGGCAACCTCGGCGCCCCCGCCCGTCAGATCCTGGACGGCGGCCACCACCTCCGCCGCATCGAGCGCCGATGCGTCGACGGTGTGGGTGGCGCCGAGCCGCCGTGCGAGCGCCAGCTTGTCGGCCGCCACGTCGACCACCACCACAGGATCGGCCCCCACCAGCGTCGCGCCCATCACGGCCGAGAGCCCGACGCCGCCCGCGCCGATGACGAGCAACGGGCGTCCCGCGACCTGGCCTGCCACGTTCACCACCGCTCCGAGGCCCGTGATCACCGCGCAGCCGGCGACGGCGGCAACGGCGGGCGGCACGTCGTCGGGCACACGCACCACGGCGCGCTGGGAGACCACCGCCTGCTCGGCGAAGCAGGAGACACCGAGGAAGTGGTGCACCTGCTCGGTGCCGCGGCTCAGGCGGGAGGTGCTGTCCATCAGGCCTCCGCTGCGAGCCTGCACCCGGCCGTAGATGCACATCACGGGACGGCCGGTGATGCAGAACTCGCAGAATCCGCAGCGCGGGCGCCAGGTGAAGGCCACCCGATCGCCCACGGAGAAGGCGTCGACATCTGCGCCGACCTCCTCGACGACCCCACTGCCCTCGTGGCCGAGCACGATCGGGAGTGGGCAGGGGATGTCCCCCGACATGTAGTGCAGCTCGGTGTGGCAGACCCCGGCCGCCTCCACCCGCACCCGTACCTCGCCCGCGTGCGGGTCGTCCAGCTCCACGTTCTCGACCTGAAGCGGGCTGCCGGGCTCCCGCAGTACGGCGGCCCTCATGCGCCCGTCCCGGGCAGCGCGGCCGGACGGAACTCCAGCGTCATCATCGAATGCAGGCTCCTGGTCACGGGCCCATCTTGCGCGGTGCACCGGGAGACCGTGTGCGGATCGGGTGACACTCGCGCCCGCGTTCCCGGGTGCTGGGCGTTGATCATGCGCTGCGGCGGCCCGGCCCCTAGTCTCCTGCTCGTGAGCGGTGAGGAGTTGCTGAGGCGGCACGCGGCAGATGGCGGCCGGATCGCCGCGTCGGCGGCGCAGGGAATGGGCTCCACTCCTGCTCTCCACACAGTCGTCGTGACGTGCATGGACACGCGCATCGACGTGCTCGGGCTCTTCGGGCTGACCGTCGGCGAGGTGCACACCCTGCGGAACGCGGGCGGAGTGGTCACCGACGACGTCGTGCGCTCGGTGACGATCAGCCAGCGCAAGCTCGGCACCCGTGAGGTGCTGGTGGTCCAGCACACCCGGTGCGGGCTCGCCTCGTTCACCGACGCGGAGTTCTCCGAAGAGCTCGCGCAGGACGTCGGAATGCTCCCGCCGTGGCGTATCGGCACCTTCGCCGACCCCGCGGTCGACGTCGGCCGCGGGATGGCTCGGCTGCGGCGCGATCCGTTCCTGCTGCCCGGCACCGTCATCAGGGGATTCGTGCTCGACATCGAGGACTTCTCGCTCCGCGAGATCCACCCGGACTGAGCAACGCCCACTCACTTTCTGTAATCATAGTTAGACGGAAAGTGAAAAAAAATCTTGGTCGTAACCCGGTTGGCGTCTGTCTCGTTTGTACTTTGCGCGCGCTGTAACCGGGGGGTCCCTCGATCGAGTGTCACCCGGGCACGGCCATCCATGTCTGATTCGCACGGTTTGGGTCCTATGCCACAGCACACCTCGCCACATCAGGTGGCGCCACCCGAAGATCGATCACGCACGTCCCGCAAGCCGCTCCTGATCGGGGCGATCGTGGGCGTTGTCGTGATCCTGGCTGCGGTCATCGGCTTCGCCGCGCTGAGCGGCCCGCCTGACGGATCACCGTCCGGCATCGCGGCGGGGGAACTCGCACCCGCCGCAGGCGAGCTTCCCCTGAGCAGCACGTACACCACAGTGGACGGTGCTCCCCAGGACAGCGCTGTCGACGCCAAGACCAACGGGCTCGTCGTGCACCCCATCCGGGAGACCCCCGTGCACGACGCCCCGAACGGGCGCGCCATCGCCAGGATGGAGACGACGCAGATCGGCGACACCTGGCTCCCCGTGATCGGTGAGGACCAGGGCTGGGTGCAGGTCCTGCTGCCGTCGAAGCCCAACGGTTCCACGGGCTGGCTGCGCTCGCAGGACGTAGAGCGTGCGAACACGCCCTACGTCATCAATGTGCATCTCGAGTCGAAGAAGCTCGAACTGCTGCGCGACGACAAGGTCGTCGGCGAGTGGACGGTCGGCATCGGCAAGGAGTCCGCTCCCACGCCGGCGGGCCGCACCTTCCTGCTCGGCGCGTTCAAGGACGCCAAGCAGAGCTACTCGCCGGTGATCCTCCCGCTCGGGGCTCACAGCCCGACGCACGACACCTTCGGCGGCGGTCCCGGAACCGTCGCCATCCACACCTGGCCGACCGACGACGTCTACGGCACCGAGACCAGCGATGGCTGTATCCGGGTGCCACCGGACGCTCTGGACCAACTGACCGGGGTGCCGCTCGGCACCCTCGTGATGATCAACGAAGATTGAGGGGTTTGCACCACTGTGAACACGAAGAAGCTCGCCGGCGCGGGAGCGGCGGCGTTCACCGCCGCCACCGCGGTGACGGCTCTGCTCCTCGGCTCGACCGCTGCGGTTGCGCAGGAGGCCGCATCTGACTCCGCCTACGCGCTGTCGGCCTCCGGTCTTCTGAACATCGACCCGATCTCCTACGTGGAGTCGCCCGACGGCAACGCCGCCGAGAACCAGCTCGCGGGCATCGGGGACGTGCTGGGTGAGAACCAGAGCGCCATCGGCGTCGGCGTGCTGACCGCCGAGGCCCGGGGTGGCGCTTCGGAGACCTCGGTGACGAAGCTCAACCTGCTGCAGCTGCTGCGCGCCGACCTGGTTCGCACCTACTGCGAGGACGGCGACGGTGGCATGGAGATCGTGCGCGGCACGCTCCTCGGCCGCGACCTGCCCGAGACGCCCGTTCCCAGCCAGGTCCTGGATGTCTCGCCGCTGGTGAAGCTGACCCTCAACGACCAGGTTCGTCACGAGGACGGCTCCCTCACCGTCACGGGCATCGAGCTCACGGTTCTGCCGGGCGCCGGCGAGAACCTGGACCGGGTGCTCACCGACGACGAGCGTGCGGCGCTGCCGGAGCTGACCGGCCTGCTCGGCACCGAGCTGCCCACCGTCAACACCGTGGGTGACCTCGTCAACGGCGTGACCGAGGGCCTCGGCGTCCAGGTCGACCCGGCCAACCCGGTGCAGACGATCACCGTCGGCTCGGCCACCTGCAGCGCCGGCGACGACGGCAACGGTGACGGCAACGGCAACGGTGACGACGACGGCAACGGCAACGGTGACGACGACGGCAACGGTGACGACGACGCCGGCGCGGCCACCGAGGTTGCCGCTGTGGGCACCGCCCCCGCGCCGCAGGTCATGGACGCCTCCCTCCCGGTCACCGGCTGACCTACGGGAACCAATGACGGGCGGGGGCCGATCGGCCCCCGCCCGTTCGTATTTCCGCTGCCGTCCACCCCGTTCACCCGGTGCCGTGCTCCTGCTGCTTCACGGAATCCGCGGTTTTGTGCAGCTGCCAGCGCATCTGCACCGTGGTGCCCGACTCGCCGTGTCGGATCTCGACGTCATCGCTGAGCCCGCGAATGATGAGCAGGCCACGGCCGCGCCATCCCGGATCGGCGGTCGGCGTCCGCCACCGCCCCTCGTCACGCACCATCACCACGATCTCCCCGTCCGTCGTCAGCTCCGCGTCCAGGAAGGCCGATCCGGTCTGGCCGTCGAGATCGGCTCTGTCGGAGTAGGCGTGGTCGGCGACGTTGGCCAGCGCCTCGTGCGTGGCCAGCACCAGGTCGTCCACCATTTCGGGTGGCGCGCCGAGGCCCTCCGCCCACGTGGCCACCCGGCTGCGCACCGATGACAGCTGAAACGGCAGCGCCGATCCGGTGAGGCTCAGCCTCAGCGGTTCCGGTCCAGCGGCCGCAGACATCGATCACTCCCGGGTCGGCATCCGTGCCACGGTGCGAAGATCCAGCGCAGGATCTCCGGCAATCAGCCCTGGCTTACCCGATGCCGGGAGCGCCCAATCGGACGCCGCTTCTCTCGTGCGCGCTGCGGTACGGTTCGAAATTCGCTAGACCCTTCAGCAGTCGCCGGACCGCACCGCGGCCGGGCGCTGTCGGGGAAGGGGGTCGCGCCCGTGCAGGTCTCGTCCCGGCCACCGGCCGTCGACCACTCGTGGTTCGCGCTCGAGATCACCGGCGCACCTCCACGAGCGAGTGTGCGCGCCATCGGCGAGCTGGACATGCTCACGGCGCCTCACCTCGAGCGTGAGCTGGATCGGCTCCGTGGCCACGGGTACCGCGACATCGACCTCGACATCGCCGGCCTGACGTTCGTCGCCGCTGCGGGCCTGAGCGCCTTCGTCCGCTGCGATCGTTGCCTACACGCGGCAGCGGGGCGATTCCGCCTTGTCGGGCCGACACCTCGGTGCCGGCAGCTGCTGGAGATCACCGGCCTCGACGACGATCTGACGATCGTCTGATCCACAATGGGGTCCTGTCCGGCGACGGATGACCGGTCTGTCGGTATGGATCGCGATCCGCATGCGTTGGGGCCGACGTGGATCAACGTGCAGCCGTTCCCGACCGCACCTGGCTGATCGCCGTCGCGGCGGCGCTGTGGGGTACCGACGGCCTCCTCCGCCAGCCGCTCGCCGGGCAGCTCCCGGCAGCGACGATCGTGTTCTGGGAACATCTGCTGGTCGTCGTGGTGCTGGTGCCGTTCCTGCCCTCCGCCGCGCGGGCCTTCCGGGCTGCAACGCCGAAGGAGCGCACCGCTCTGGTGCTGATCGGAGCCGGCGCCTCCGCGCTCGCAACGGCGCTGTTCACGCAGGCCTTCCAGCTCGGCGATCCCGTCACGCCGCTCGTGCTGCAGAAGCTGCAGCCCGTGATCGCCGTCGTGGCGGCGGCTCTGCTACTCGGGGAACGCATGCGCCGCCGGTACTGGTTGTTCGCCGTACCCGCGCTCGCCGGGGCGTGGTTGATGGCGTTCGCGGATCCGCTCTCGGCCGCACCCCGGGCGGCCGCCGCCGCGCTGCTGTCCGTGGCCGCGGCCGCGCTCTGGGCCGTCGGCACGGTCCTCGGACGGATGGTCAGCGTGCGCATCGCCAGCCGCGACGTCACCGTTCTCCGGTTCGCGATCGGGCTGCCCGCCAGTGCGGTCGTGCTCGCGGCCCAGGGCGCGCCGGTCGCTGTGGCACCGGCGCAGCTCGGCCCGTTGGTGCTCCTGGCCCTCATCCCCGGCCTGCTCGGGCTGACGCTGTACTACATCGGGCTGCGCTCCACGGCCGCCGCCCGCGCGACGCTGGCCGAGCTCGCGTTCCCCGTCACCGCGGCGCTGCTGGGAGTCGGCCTGCTCGGCACCGAGCTGAGCCCGACGCAGTGGCTCGGACTGGCCGTCGTGGTCGTGTCGGTCACCGCGCTCGGCCTGCGCGAGCGGGCGCCGAAGCCGGTGGTGCAGGTCGAGCCGGTGTCCTGACCATTCGTGCGGCTACAGCGCCCCTGAGCGGAACTGGTCGAGGACACGGCGTTCGCGCTTCGTGGGGCGCCCGGCCCCGCGCTCGCGCCTGGCCACCGGGATCGCCGCCTCCGGCGGGGGAGCCGGGGTGCGGTCGATGAAACAGGTGGCGGCGTCGGCGGCTCCCACCCGCTTCTGGATCACGCGCACGACCTCCACGATCCGCGTCGTGTCGTGCACCCGGGCCCGTACCTCGTCGCCGGCTTGCACGGGCGTGGCCGGCTTGGCCGGCTTGTCGTTCACCCGGACGTGTCCGCCGCGGCAGGCCGCGGCGGCGTCCGGGCGGGTCTTGGTCAGCCGCACCGCCCACAGCCAGCGGTCCATTCGGGTCGACTCCACGCCCCGATGATGGCCTGCCGTGGCGCTTTCTGCGAGCGTGTTCGCGGCTCTCAGGCGTCGACCGTGGCGATGTACGCGACGAGCTTGCCGACCTCGTGGGCCCAGCCCTCCACGTTCCCGTCGCGGTAGCGGGCCCGCCCCTCCGGCGTGTCGTCGAGCGTGGAGAAACCGCTCTCGGTGACGACCAGACGCGTGCCGTCCCCGTCGGGGAAAAGCCGGAATTCCACCAGCGTGGAGTTGCCGGGCTCGGGTTCGGCGTCGACCTCGCGGCCCCAGCGGAAGCTGAACAGATCGATCGGCGAGACCTTCTCGATCCGGCAGACAGCCACGCCGTGCTCGGCCCACCGCACCCGCATCAGCCCACCGGGCCGGAGGTCGATCTCGGCTCCGGCGTCACCGAACCAGCGCGCGACGTGCTCGGCCCGCGTGACGACGTCCCAGACCCGTTGCGGGGGTGCAGCGATGCGCGTCTCCCGGCTGATCTCGTCGGCCGACATCCGTCCTCCGTGGGGTCGTGGGAGTGCTCCGGAAGCCGTATTCACTCACGGACGGCGCAGCCGCAGCTGATCGACCACCACCCGCACTCGGGGGTCCTCGCGGAGCTCCTCGAGCGAGACCGGCAGCGGCAGCCGCCAGTTCGGGTACTCGTCGACCGTGCCCGGCAGATTGGGCTGGCGCACTTCTCCGATGACGTCGTAGGGCGAGACGAGCACGAGCCGCGACCGACTCCGGGCGAGCAGCGCGTGGATCGCGACCACCAGCTGGTCCTCGCCGGGTTCCTCACCGGTGACGAGCCCCTCCGCGCGCAGCAGCTCCACCAGCTCCAGCCGGTCGACCTTCGCCTTGGCCTCCTCCGCCGCCACGTCGTCGAGCAGGCCCAGCTCGGCGCGCGCCCGCACGTGCTCGCCACGCAGGAAGCCCACCGCGGTCGGCAGGTCGTGCGTGGACACCGTGGCCACCGACTCCTCGGGCCACCGGTCCGGCGGCAGGAGCGGTTCGCCGGGCGCGTCGAGATCGCGGGTGAACCACAGGACCGAGGAGCCGAGCATCCCCCGCTCCGCCAGCCCTTCCGTGACCTCGGGCTCCACGGTGCCGAGGTCCTCACCGATCACCAGCGCCCCCGCCCGGTGCGCTTCGAGGGTGAGGACGGCGAGCATCACCTCGGCGTCGTAGTGCACGTAGGTGCCGCGGTCCGGGGACTCGCCGGGCGGCACCCACCACAGCCGCCACAGCCCGGCCACGTGGTCGATCCGCAGCCCGTCGGCCTGCCGGAGCAGCGCGCGCAGCAGATCGCGGTAGGCGGCGTAACCGGTGGCGGCGAGCCGGTCCGGCCGCCACGGTGGCAGCCCCCAGTCCTGCCCCTGCTGGCTGAACGCGTCCGGTGGAGCGCCGACCCGGACACCGAGCGCGAGCACGTCCTGCAGCGCCCACCCGTCGGCACCCTCCGGATCGCATCCGACGGCCAGGTCGTGCACCACCCGCACCCCCTGGGCCCGTGCGGCTTCCCGCACGCCGGCGAGCTGGGCCTGCACCTGCTCCTGCACCCAGGCGTGGAACGCCACCCGAGGCGCGAGCTCCTTGCGCATGGCGGCGACGCCGGGCGCGTCCGGGTGCCGCAGCTCCTCCGGCCACCGGCTCCACCGGCCGCCGAACCGTTCAGCGAGCGCACAGAACGTGGCGAACTCCCACAGGTCCGCTCCCGCGTCATGCGGATCGGGACGGCCTTCGGAACGCCAGAGCAGCTCGAGCGCGGCGCGCTTGGCCGCCCAGACCCGGTCGTGCTCGATCCGCCCGCCCGCCGTCTCCGGGCGCAGCGC
Source organism: Pseudonocardia yunnanensis (assembly GCF_039534065.1). NCBI lineage: Bacteria > Bacillati > Actinomycetota > Actinomycetes > Pseudonocardiales > Pseudonocardiaceae > Pseudonocardia > Pseudonocardia yunnanensis. The sequence goes on from NZ_BAAAUS010000023.1 coordinate 185,543, forward strand.
GTCGACCTCCGCGCGCGTGGGCCCGTCGGCGCGTCGGTAGGCCTCCAGGTCGGTGATCCGCAGCGCCAAGGGTGTGCCGAACCGCCGGCTGGACGGCGTGTACGGCGACGGCTGAACCGGTGGCACGGGGGTGATCGCGTGCAGCGGGTTGAGCAGCACCGCCCCCGCGCCGTGCTCCGTTCCCGTCCAGGTGGTGAACTCGCGCAGGTCGCCGAGGTCACCGATTCCCCATGAGCCCGCCGAGTGCAGCGCATAGAGCTGCAGCATCCAGCCCCAGGCGCGTGGGGCGGGTTCGAGTGCGGGCGGGGCGACGACGACGGTCACCTCTCGGCCGTCCGTCTCGAGCCGGTACCAGCCCGGCTCCAGGCCGGCGGGGATCTCGGTGACCTCCCGCCGCCCGCCGAACTCGTCGATCAACAGGCCGGGACCGGGCAGCGCACGCGGGGTGTCGATGCGTGCGGCGATCGTGTCGGGGAGCCTCCCGGCCGCTGCGGCCGTCCGCGCCGCCGCCAGTGCGGCCTCCCGTCCCTCGGGAGTGACGGCGTCCACGTCGAGCAGACCGAGCACCCGGACGACGACCTCCGGGTCGACCTGCACCGGCCGCCGTTCACCGTCCCGATACTCCGTAGCCACACCGTGTGCGGCGGCCAACTCCCTCAGCTCAGTGTCCACACCGCTCCGTTCCCCCAGCGCCCTGGATCTACCCCGATACGGGGGAGATCCAGCATGCACGCCCGTGCTGAACACATCGCGATGAGATTACGGGTGGTGACGAACCCACCACCGTTACCCGATCAGGGCTTCCCGAGGGTGCTAGGTTCCTGAGCTGCGAGCTGTTCGCCCGGTTCCGCACCGCACGTACGTCCACAGTGGTCCGGGCCGCATGATCGGCCCGTCGCGGGGGGCGGGTGGTGACGGAGCGGAGACTGCCGAATGAGCACGCTGGGTCTGATCGCAGTGGCCATCGCCGCCGTGATCGTGGGTCTCGTCCTGCTCCGCCGCGGCCGGCCCGCCGCCAAGGATCGCCCGAAGACTGTCGCCGACCTCGTCAAGCTACGTGCGGAGAGCCCCGAGACCGCGGTTCCCGCCGCCGTCGGGGCAGGAACCGGTGGCCGGGAGGCGCCAAGCGCCGGGTCGGCCACGGTTCTCCCCGTCATGAACATGAGTGCGCCGGTCGCGCCGCCACACATGCCCCCGCCCGTCGCTCCGCCGACGGGCGACACGGGGAGTGCTGCGGCAGCCGGAGCGGCGGCGCCCGAGCCCCCGGCGCCCACGGTGGATGTTCCGCAACAGGCTCGGTCCACGGAGGAGCCTTCCACCGGACTCGTCCCGACCGTCGACGACACGCCGTGGGGCCGTGCGGCCCGGATGGTCTCCGGCGGCGGCGAGCCCGGGGCGTGGCGCGCACCGGAGTCCGTGGAGATCGTCCCGTTGCGCTTGCTGTCGCCGCAGACGCCGACCGACCGCTCCTCGGGCACACGCTCACAGGACTGGGCCGGGTGGAAGGACTGGGCCGACGTCGACGCGGAGGAGGACGCCCGGGCCGAGCCGGCCCAGCCGATGCCCGATCCGCGGTTCGGCACGGCCGCAGCCGGGACGGACAGCCGTAAGGAGACGCCCGGCGGCTCCGACCAGAACGGTGCCGATACCGGAGCGTCGGCCGCCGGGTCTCCTACTGCCGAGTCTTCTGGCGCCGGCCCCGCTACGGCTGAGTCTTCCGAGCCCTCTGCCAGCGAGCGTTCCGCTGAGTCGTTCGGCGCCGGATCTCCTGACGACGGGTCCGCTTCCGCTGGCTCCGCTGCGCCTGAGTCTTCTGAGTCCCCTGTCGGCGGATCTTCCGCTGAGCCCTCCGGCCCCGGCCCTGCTGCCGCCCGTCCCGGGACTGCGCAGTCTTCTCGGGTCGCTCCAGTTGCCGAATCTTCCGCGTCCGCTGCCGGTTCTGCTGTCGCGGGGCTCGCCACTGCCGACCCGGCCGGTCGGCCCGCTGCGGAGCCCCAGGCCCCGCGCAACCCCGTGCCGCCCACTGCCGTGATCTCTGCCGAGCGGCCGGCTGCCTCCGGCGTCGCGGCGGAGCACACTGACCGCACCGCGACCTCGCGCAGCCGCCAGTCGGCCGACGAGCGGGCTGCCGAGCAGGCCGCGGCCGACCTGGCTCTACTACGGACGTTCGGCTACGCCGACCCGAGCCTGCGGCCGGACAGCGCGCCGGTGGTGTCGCTGATGAGCCAGCAGGACCCCACTCCGGAGCCCGTTCCCGGAGCCGAGCAGCCCGTCCGGTTCCGTGCCATGCGCCGCGGAGGCATCCCCGCCGAGGGGGTCGCCGTGATGCTGCTCGACGACAAGGGGCGCACCGTCGCGGAGGACAAGGCTGGTCCCGACGGACGCGGCGAGGTGCTGGCACCCGCACCCGGCGGCTACGTCCTGGTGTGCACCGCCCGCGGCCACCAGCCCGGCGCTGCGGCGATCACCGTGGCCGACGCGCCCATCGAGGCCGAAGTGCTGCTGGTCCGGTCGGCGTCGCTCTACGGGACGGTGCACGGCGAGGACGGCCCGATCGCGGGTGCGCGCGTCACTCTGGTGCAGGACGGCGAGATCGTCGACGTGGCCGACACCGACGAGAATGGCTCGTACCGGATCGGCGACATCGCCGCAGGTGAGTACGGCCTGTCCGTCGTGGCTGCCGGATGCGAGCCGATCGCCGTCCTGCTCGAGGTGCCCGATGAGGCCGACCTGCGCCACGACGTCGAGCTGGAGCCGGCCGGCGCGCAGGCTCCGTACAGCCCCGACGACGACGAGTTCGCGATCGGGCAACTGTGAGCGAGGGGCTCGACGCCCCGGAGCGGACGGGGCGGGTAGAGGGACGGCTGGCCGGGCTGCGCGGTGTCGAGCTCTACTGGCAAGGGCGCCTGCCGTCGGGAGACCCCACGGGCGTGCTGTTGATCTGCCACGGTCTCGGCGAGCACTCGGGCCGCTACGGCTACGTCGAGGATGCGCTCGTCCCCGACGGGTGGGCGGTCTACGGCATCGACCACCGCGGCCACGGGCGCTCCGGTGGCCGCCGTGCCCACCTCGTCCGCTACGACGACTGGCTCGCCGACCTCGACACCTTCCGCCGCCTGGTGGTCACCCGCCATCCCGGGCTGCCGATGTTCCTGCTCGGGCACAGCATGGGCGGCCAGATCGCGCTGGCGTATGCGCTCGATCATCAGCAGGCGCTGAGGGGCCTGGTGCTCTCGGCGCCCGCGCTGGCCTCCAACGCTCTGCCCCGAGCTGCCGTGCCCGTCCTGCTGGCATTCGCGAAGGTGGCTCCCACTCTGCGCCCGGCCGGGATCGACTTCACGAAGATCAGCAAGGACCCCGCGGTCGTCGCGACTTATCTGGCTGACCCGTTGGTGCACCACGGCCGCCCGACACTCGGCCTGTCCTCGGCGCTGTACCGCCAGTTCGCCGTGCTGCCGGAGCGCGCCCGCGAGTTGCGGCTCCCCGTCCTGATCCAGCACGGCACGCTGGACGGGCTCGTCGATCCGTCCGGCTCCCGGCTGCTGGAGGCGAACGTCGGTTCCCCCGACCGGACGGTCCGCTGGTACGAGGGTCTCTGGCACGAGATCTACAACGAGCCCGAGCGCGAGCGTCCGTTGTCGGACCTGCGGGAGTGGCTGGACGCCCACCGTTGATCGCCACGAGATCCGGTTGTTCGCCCTGCTGAGGGCCGAAACGCGGATCTCGCGGCGATCTTGACGTCAGGGGAACCGGCGCGATCCCGTCATCGTCGGTGTGGCCGTGCCGATCGACCTGCGCTCGCCGTTCCGGGGGTCCGATGCCGTCGCCGCCGGGCTCGTCACGGCCAAGGCGCTGCGCGGGCCCCGTTTCCGTCGCCTGTTCACCGGGATCTTCGTCGCCGCGGACGTCGAGGTGGACCTCACGCTCCGCTCGCGTGCCGCGCTCGTTCTGACCGACGGCCGTGGGGCGCTGGGGGGATGGTCCGCGGCGGAGCTGCTCGGCGCGTCGTGCGGTCCCGAGGACGCGCCCGCCGAGATCGTCGTGGCGAGTGGTGGCTGTGGCAGCCGACCTGGCCTCAGGGTCCGCCGCGACCGGCTCGCGCTCGACGAGATCACCGTCCTGGCCGACGGGGTCGTGGTCACCACGCCGCTGCGCACCGCGTACGACCTGGCGCGGCGATCACCCCTGGTCGACGCGGTGGTGGCGGTCGACGCCCTGGCGAACGTCCACGGCTTCGCCCCTGCCGAACTGGTGCCGTTCGGAAACCGCCACCTCGGGGCTCGTGGCAGCGCGCAGCTGCCCACGGTGGTTGCATTGGCGGACCCACACGCGGAGTCGCCCATGGAGACGCGCATCCGCTTCGCGATCCGTGCCGCAGGCCTGCCGGCACCGGTGCTGCAGTACCCGGTCGGCCCGTACCGCCTCGACATGGCGTACCCGACGATCCGCCTGGCCGTCGAGTACGACGGACGCGACCACCTCACCCCGGAACGCGCCCTGCGCGACCTCGACCGGCAGGCCTACCTCACCCGCTGCGGCTGGGACGTCCTCCGGTTCCGCGCGGTCGAGGTGATGCTGCGGCCCTGGTCGGTCTCGGCCACGGTCCGCCGAGCCCTCGACCGCTGATCTCGGACGGCCGCCGTCAAGATCGGCACGAAATCAGCCGATCCGCCCTCGCGGGGGCGAGAACCCGAATCTGGGATCGATCATGGCGCTCGCTGATCGCCGCGAGTGCGGCCGATCCGCCCTCTTGAGGGCGGGAACCCCGGTCTCGGAACGATCATGCCGCCAAGATCGCTGCGAGATCCGTCGATCGGCCCTTGGCGGGGCGAATGTGCGGATCTCGGAGCGATCAGCGGGGGAGGGGGGTTGCTGCTGCCATGTCGAACTCGAGGTGGTCGGCGGTCAGCGTTGTGATCGGGTGGCGGGGGAGGCCGATGGCTCGCAGTTCGTCGGCCATGGGGTTGCCTGTGCCCAGCGTGACCTCGGCGCCGCGGAAGCCGAGGCGGATCCCGTTGACCCGGCCGCGGAGCCTGCTGGCCAGCACTGTGTCCCCACGCGGGGCGAGTGCGGTGAGCGTGCCGGGCACGGTCAGTGGGACCCGCCACGGCAGGGTGTGGAGCGCGGCAGTGAGCACGAGTGCTCCGGAGGTCTCTGTGAGGCGGCAGGTGGCGGTATGGCCGGTGAGGTTCAGCTCCGCGCGCGCCAGCCACTTCGGTAATCCCCACAGCGCCCGGCCCGCTTCCAGCGTGAACGACTCGGTGACCGCCATCTGCCGGATGTAGGGGCCGACGCGGCCGCGGTGGCGGGCCAGCAGGGAGACGGCGACCTCGTGGTAGCTGTCGAGGTCACCGGCCCGGTAGGTGATGAACCCCAGAACCAACGGCGTGCGGCCGGCTATCGACACCAGCGAGAGCCCGGTGTCCTCGACGAGCCTGCTCGCCGCGGAGGTGCGGACGAGGTACGTCGCCAGTGCCGCCGAGGCGTCGGTGATCCGCACCGGGAGGGTGAGCCTGCGGCCCTGGACCTCCCAGCTGCCGTCGTCGAGGTGAGTCGCCACGGCGGCAGTGTGACGCACCGCGCAAGGTCGGCGGGCACGTGGATGTCGGACATTTCAGCGCCGTAGCGACTCCGGCTCTCGCGGCGTGGGACGAAGTGGCATGCGAGGAGCGAGGTGTGCTCAGATGGCGCTATGTCGCCGGCCGCCGTCCTCGGAGAGATCTGGGGTACTCGGCGTGCCGACCACTTCGACCAGTGCTGTTGCTCGAGCTGAGGTTTTCTCCCGCTCGTCCGCTTCCGCCACTGGAGTACGTCCGTGCTGCTGCACGCCCCCACGCCGCTTGTCATTGCCGATCTCACCGCGCTGACCAGTGAGGTCGCCGCCGAGGTGCACGCCGGCCTGCATCCCGTCACGATCGATCCCGAACGCCGCTGGTACCGGCTCCTGCGCAGCGACAGCTATGTCGACGTGTGGCTGATCAGCTGGGCCACTGAGCAGACGGCCGAGTTGCACGACCATGCCGGCTCACTCGGTGCGCTCACCGTGGTGTCCGGCAGCCTCGTGGAACAGCGCTGGGCGAGGGACGGGCTGCGACCACGCCGGCTGCGGGCAGGGCGCAGCGTCGGTTTCCCGCTCGGGCACGTGCACGACGTGGGGAACCCGGCAGTGGAGCCCGCCGTGAGCGTGCATGCCTATTCGCCCCCGCTGACCGCCATGTCGTACTACGCCGTGGAGCCGGACCACCGGTTGCGGCGCACCCGCAGCGTCCTCGTGGAGTCGGGGTCATCGGAGGGAGTCGGATGAGCGAGCAGGCGAGCGAAACGTCGAGGCAGCAGCGCACCGTGCACGACCTGCTGGCCGACGCACGCGCACGGCTGGACCGTCCCGACCCGCATCGCGCCGCGGCGATGGTGGGGCGGGGGGCGATCCTCGTCGACACCCGGCCGGGGTGGCAGCGCGACCAGGAGGGCGAGCTGCCCGGCGCCCTGGTGATCGAGCGCAACCACCTGGAGTGGCGCCTCGACCCGGCCTCGGACGCGCGGATCCCGGAGGCCGCCGACCACGACGTGACCTGGATCGTCGTCTGCTCGGAGGGCTACAGCTCCAGTCTTGCCGCGGCGTCGTTGCAGGACATCGGGCTGCGCAACGCCACCGATCTCGACGGCGGCTACCAGGCTTGGAAGAAGGCGTTCGGCACCGCCGTCACCTGAAGGCGGCGATCCCGGTGACGTCGACGATGAGGGTCTGCATCATCTCGGTGCCCTTGCAGGTGATCGCCTCGGCGCTGTAGCCATCGGCCGGCGCCTAGCCCGCAGATCTCGGCTTTCTCCCGTACGCCCCGATCTCGGGTAGCGGGCGCTCCACCGTGGTTGCCGCCGCGCTGCGCGGCCGGGATCCGTGGTCCCCCGGTGGAGTTGAACCGTGGTTTCGATCGAATGATTGCGCCGGGCCAGGAAGATCATGTGCGTAAAGTCCGCTACGCCCTGAAAGTCCCAATCTGATTGATCGTCGGGTGTGCGCTGCCTGGCCGCCCCTGAACCATGAAAGACGGTCCTCGATGCGTGCTCGTCGATTCCTGGCTGTGGCAGTAGTGGTGGGGGGCGTACTGGTGAGCCTGCCCGCGACCGCGTTCGCACAAACTCTCGTGCCGTGCAACGGGCCCGCGCTGCAGAGTGCGGTCGCTGCCACCAATGCGGCCGGCGGTGGCACGCTGAACCTGACCCCTGCATGCACCTACACGCTCACCGCTCCGGACAACGCCGACAATGGCCTGGCCGTCATCACCACCCCGATTCGGATCAACGGCAACCGGGCGACGATCACCCGCTCCTCGGCCACTGACTTTCGATTTTTTCTGGTCAACGGACCAGGCAACCTCACCCTGGACGCGCTGACACTGGCCAACGGCCGCACCGACAATGGCGGCGCGATACGCATCGGCGTCGACGGCAGGCTGACCCTCTCCACCAGCACAGTCACCGGCAACACTGCCACCGTGGGGGCTGGGGGTGGGATCTACAGTTTCGACGGCACGGTGGAGGTCAATAACAGCACCCTCGGCAACAACACTGCCACTCAAGGCGGCGGCTTCTTCAACATCTTCGCCGATGCCACATTCAACGGCAGCGCCGTGATCGACAATCATGTGATCGGCGAGGCCGTGGGTGGCGGCATCAACAACGTCGTGGGCTCGGTCATCCTGAACAACACGCGCATTGCCGACAACGATGCGACGTTTTCGGGAGGGTCCGGCGATCAAAGCCTTGGTGCTGGTCTGGCGAATGGTGGCACCCTCACGCTCATCGGCAGCCCGGTCATCAACAACATCGCCAACGGTCCGGACGCGCAAGGCGGCGGCGTGTGGAACATCGACACGCTGAACGTCACCAACAGTCCGATCATCGGCAATGCTGTGATCGGAACGAATGCCCGCGGCGGCGGGATCCACAACGGTTTCGGCACCGCCACCCTGCAGGGTGTCTCGGTGGTCACCAACCGAGCGGTGGGAAGCGGCGCCGATGGCGGCGGCATCTTCCGGGCTGACGGCACGGTGACGCTCAGCGCCACCTCCGTGGCCGGCAACCAGCCCAACAATTGCGGCAGCTCCAGCACGGTGTCCGGCTGTTCCTAGGGAAGGCACCTGCGGAACGGGCGGAACCGGCCATGGTGGGTGAGATCGTGCGTCGGGTGCGCGCGTTGGCGTTGGTGGTGGCGCGTGATCAGAGGCGCGGGAGTCCGTGCAGGGCGTCGACAAGCGGCGCGAGCTCGGGGACGGAGCGAGCGGCGTCGAGGCTCTCCTTCAGCGTCCTGTCGTGTACCGGTCGTGCCTGCTCCAGCAGCTTCTTGCCTTCCTTGGTGAGCGTGCTGTAGATCCCGCGCCGGTCGTCCTCGCAGAGGAAGCGGCTGAGCAACTGGCGGTTCTCCAGCCGCGTGACGAGCCGGGTGGTGGCGCTGTGCGAGAGCGCAGCCGCACGGGCGAGCTGCTGCATGCGCATGTGCCAGCCGTCCTGGCGGTCGAGCGTGTCGAGCACCGTGTACTCGACGACCGACAGATCGAACCCGGCTTGCAGCGCCTTCTCCAACGCCTCTTCCAGCCGTCCGTGCAGCGCAGCAAGCGTGCGCCACCCCTGGGCCCGCACTTCGACCGCATCGTCTGCGATGGCCACCCGGCACCTCCTCTGTGGGCCACAGCATACGTGGTTGGCGCCGTTAGGCAGCGTGTGCAACTGTTGCAGAAGCGTGCAACCCGCGTCTGCATAAGGAGCGTCATGCCACTCGCCCTTCTGGCCCTGGCGATCAGCGCGTTCGCCATCGGAACCACCGAGTTCGTGATCACCGGTCTGCTGCCGGAAATCGCCACCGGCTTCGCGGTCGACATCCCCACAGCGGGCCTGCTGGTCTCGGGCTACGCACTCGGCGTCGTGGTCGGCGCGCCGCTGCTCACGGCGGCCGCGACGAAGCTGCGCCGAAAACCTGTCCTGCTCGGGTTGATGGGGCTCTTCATCGCGGGCAACGTCGGTTCGGCGCTCGCCGGTAGCTATGCGGAGATGATGGCCGGACGGGTCGTCGCGGCGCTGTGCCACGGCGCGTTCTTCGGGGTGGGCTCGGTGGTGGCGGCGGGGCTCGTGGCGCCGCAGCGCCGGGCCGCCGCGATCGCGATGATGTTCACCGGCCTCACCGTGGCCAACGTGCTCGGCGTCCCGCTGGGAACGGTGGTCGGCCAGGCGTTCGGCTGGCGCGCCACGTTCTGGGTGGTCGCCGCTCTCGGTGTGGTGGGTGCCGCCGGCATTCTCGCCCTGGTGCCCGATCAGCCGGCCGACCCGGCGTCCAACCTGCGCGTCGAACTGGCCGCGTTCCGCCGTCCCCAGGTGTGGTTGGCCCTGGGGATGACCGCGCTCGGCTTCGGCGGGGTGTTCGCCTCGTTCACCTACGTCGCGCCGATCATGACCGAGGTCGCAGGCTTCCCGGCAGGCGCACTCACCTGGCTCCTGCTCGTCTTCGGTGCGGGACTCGTGGTCGGGAACCTTGCCGGCGCGCGGGCGGCCGACCGTGCGCTCATGCCGACGCTGGTCGTGCTCCTCGCCGCGCTCGCAGCGGTGCTCGCGATCTTCGCCGTGACAGCGGCGTCACCGATCCCGGCTGTCGCGACGCTCGCGGCGGTGGGCTTCGTCGGGTTCGCGACCGTGCCCGGCCTGCAGACCCGGGTGATGGAGGCTGCGGGAAGCGCGGGCACGCTCGCGTCCGCCGCCAACATCGCCGCGTTCAATCTCGGCAACGCCGCTGGTGCGTGGCTCGGTGGCGTTGCCATCGCCGCAGGCTTCGGCCTCACCTCGCCGGACATAGTCGGCGCGATCATGGCTGCGGGCGGGCTCGCCGTCGCTCTCGTCGCCGCAGGGCTCGACCGCCGCCGCAACGCTGCCCCGGGGACGCTGGCATGACCAACACCGCACTGGTCGTCGGCGCCCGCGGCGTCATCGGTGGCACCCTCGCCGACCATCTCGCCTGCCTCCCCGACTGGAACGTGGTCGGGCTCTCGCGGCGCGGCGGCCCGGCTGACGGGAGAGTCCGGCACGTCGCCGCCGACCTGTTCGAGCCCTCCGGCCTGCGGGAGGCGTTGCGCGCCCACCCGGAGGTGACGCATCTCTTCTATGCGGCCTACCAGGACCGGCCGACGTGGTCCGCACTCGTCGAGCCCAACGTCACGATGCTGCGCAACGTGCTCGACGCGGTGGCCGCGACGGCTCCCGATCTGCAACACGTGAGCCTGATGCAGGGATACAAGGTCTACGGCGCCCACCTCGGACCGTTCGCGACCCCGGCACGGGAGAGCGACCCGCCGCACATGCCGCCGGAGTTCAACGTCGACCAGCAACAGCTCGTCGAAGCGCGGGCGGTGGAGGCGGGCTGGACGTGGTCGGCGATCCGGCCGTCGGTCGTCGCGGGGTTCGGACTCGGCAACCCGATGAACCTCGCGGTCGTGCTGGCCGTCTACGCCTCGATCAGCAAGGAGTTGGGCATCCCGTTGCGGTTCCCCGGCCGTCCCGGGGCGTACGACGCGCTGCTGGAGCTCACCGACGCCGGGCTGCTCGCCGAGGCGACGGTGTGGGCGGCCACCGACCCGCGGTGCGCGAACGAGGCGTTCAACATCGCCAACGGTGACCTGTTCCGCTGGAACCGGATGTGGCCGGTGATCGCCGACGCGTTCGGGCTGGAGGTCGCGCCGCCGCTGCCGATGTCGCTCACGGACGTGATGGCCGACAAGCAGCCGGTGTGGGACGCGATGGTGGCGCGGCATGCGCTCGCGCCCACGCCGTACAGCGACGTGTCGTCGTGGGCGTTCGGCGACTTCGTCCTCTCCTGGGACTACGACATGTTCGCCGACACCTCGAAGTCGCGGCGGTTCGGCTTCCACTCCTACGTGGACACGGAGGCAATGCTGCTGCGGCTCTTCGACGATCTGCGCAGGCGCCGGATCATCCCGGGCTGAAGGCCACAGAAAGGCATGGACCACCGCGTGGCTCCCTACGACATGCTGTGGGCCGACGGCGAACGGGAGGAACGACGTGGACGAGGCCGAGGAAGTCCGATCCGACAGCAGCCGCGCGGTGGTGGGGAGCGTCGCGACGGACGGCAGCGTGGCGGTGGCGGGGAGCGTGGGAACGGCCGGCAGCGTGGCGGTCGCCGGCAGCGTCACCACATCCAGCAGCCGCGCGGTGGTGGGGAGCGTCGCGACCGGCGGCAGCGTGGCGGTGGCGGGGAGCGTGGCGACGGCGGGCAGCGTGGCGGTCGCCGGCAGCGTCGCCACATCGGGTAGCGCCGGTGTGGCCGGCAGCGTGGCGACGGCCGGGAGCGCCGGGATCGTCGGCAGCGTGCTGACGATCCTGAGCATCGGACTGCTTTCCTGCATCGCGTGCCTGGGCTGTGTCGGCTGCCGCCGCTGCGTGGGCTGCATCGGCTGTATCGACTGCGAAGGCTGCGTGGGCTGCATCGGCTGTGTGGGGCTGCGAGGCGCGGTGGGCAAGGTGGGTGTCGGAGCCTGACCTCGAGGCGGGTCGGATGAGGGCGGGCTCCTGCGCCGTTGCCGGTGTTCTTGTGGGAACCCTCCCGTCACCGTCAATGTGGTGACGTGCATGTGTTCGTGAGCGGGCGGGTGTCGCTGGATCTGGCAGGCACCCTCAAATGGCGTCGCCACCAGCAGGAGGAGCTGCTGCCTCACGGTCGGGACGTCGCCGAGTGGGTGGTGGAGGCCGGCCTCCTGACCCACCCACCGGAGGTAGACGAGGCCGGTCTCCGGGAGATCCGCCGGCTGCGGGAGCTCGTCTACGCGGCCACGAGGACCGAGCCGGAGCGTCACGTGGAGGCCGCGGAGCTGCAGGCCCTCGCCGACCCGCCGCCCGTGCGGTCGGTACTCGCTGCCGCGGGCGTGCTCGAGCGCCAGGGCGACCTGACCGCCGTGCTGTCGACCGTCGCTCGTGATGCCATCGAGCTGATCGGCTCGGCCGAACTGGCCAAGGTGCGAGAGTGCGGCCGGCCGGAGTGCACCCGGTTGTTCGTCGACGACTCCCGCGGCAAGCCCCGCCGCTGGTGCGGCATGGCGGAGTGCGGCAACCGGATGAAGGCCGCCGAGTACCGGCGCCGGCAGCGCGGGAGGCAGGTCGAGGGCTCAGCGGTGGGCGAGTGACGCCAGCCGGGTGAGGATCTCCTCCAGCAGCGGGGCGCTCGTCGCGAAGTTCAGCCGCAGGTAGCGCTGCCCGTCGGGACCGAAGCCGGCTCCGCCATCCAGCAGCACCCGGGCACGAGCGAGGACCTCGTCGACCGGCTCGTCGCCGACCCCGAGGACGTCCGCCTCGAACCAGTAGAGGTAGGTCGCCTCGGGCATGGGGCAGCGGTCGTCGCCGGTGAAGGAGGCGAGCGCCTCCGCGACTCGACGCCGGTTGCGGTCCAGCACGCGCAGCAGCCGGTTGTGCCACTCGGCGCCGTGCCGCCAGGCGGCGAGCGTGCCGGTCACGCCGAGCGTGGACACCGTGCCGTAGAGGTCCGGCGGCTGTGAGTCGCGCAGTGCCAGAAGCCGCTCGGGCCCGTAGTGCGCAACCGCACACCGCAGTCCGGCGAGGCTGAACGCCTTGGTCGCCGACGTCAGCGTGACGGTGCGGGCGGCGGCGTCCTCGTGGAGCGAGGCGAACGGGATGTGGTTGTGCGGTTCGTAGGTCAGCTCGGCATGGATCTCGTCGCTGAACACGAGCAGGTCGTGGCGCCGCGCGATCGCCGCGATCTCGATGAGTTCGTCGCGGGTGAGGACGCGCCCGGTCGGGTTGTGCGGGTTGACCAGCAGGAGTACCCGGCAGTCGTGCGCGACCACGGCGTCGGCGAGGCCCGCGAGGTCGGGCGTCCAGCCCGCGGTCGTCCTGGTCCACGGCGAGCAGACTCCGCGACGTCCCATGGTCTCGAGGGTGGCGAGGAAGGGTGGGTAGTTCGGGGTCTGCACGGCCACCGCGTCGCCGGGACTCGTCGCCAGATGGAGCACGAACTGGAGGGCCTGGAGGAGATCGGTGTGCTCACGGACGGCATCCGCCGACACCGTCCAGCCGTACCGCTCCTGCATCCGGTCGGCGAAAGCCGTCCGGAGCGGGCTGCCGTCCTGCCAGCTCGGATAGCCGAGATCGCCGCGACGAACGGTGTGCTCGATCGCGTCGGCCACCACCGCAGGCACGGCGAAGTCCATGTCCGCGACCCACGCCGGAAGGACGTCCGGATCGACCCGCTGCCACTTCACACCGGGCCGTCGACGCAGCTCGTCCAGGCGCAGGTCGTCGAACAGCGTGTCGGTGGGCTGGAACGCGCCGGGCCGGCTCAACGCGCTGCCCCGTGCAGGAGCAGGTCGCGGCTCAGCTGCACGTGGCCGTGATGCTGAGCCAGCTCCTCCAGTACGTGCAGGAGCACCCCGGCGCAGGTCAACGGCTGCTCCGGACCCTGGTAGTCGTCGGCCGGAGGGTTTTTCGGGTCTCCCTGCAGATCGGCGCCCGCGAGGTCGTCGAGCAACCGGCGTTGGACGTCCGCGACCCGTCGACGCAGCTCGTCCAGGCTGCCCGTGGCGCTGAACTCGGCGGTGCGGTCCCGGTTCGTCGGGCGGCCGGCGACCACGTGTCCGATCCAGTAGTCGGACATCTCGACGCAGTGGTGCACGATCGCGTAGGGGCTGTTGGCCCCCTGTAGGGGTGGTCTCGTGTTGATCGCGCCCTCGTCGAGCTCGCCCAGCGCGTCGAGCATCCCGTCGAAGGCTCGGGCGAGGAAGTAGAGGTACTCGTCGGTCCTGAGCGTGGCGGCGATCGATGCCGTTTCCATGCAGGACCCTCCTCGCACTGCGGAAGCGCCGTAACCATTCGACCGGTGACGATCGTGCGGCCTCGATCTGTCACTGTCAAGACGGTGACGAAGGTCCGTGCGGGTCAGCTCACGGCGGCGCCGCTCAGCCCGGCGCGTTGACGTTGATGCCGGTGCCGCCGCCGGGTGCGTAGACCGTCACGCCGGAGCCGCTCAGCGCCTCGTTGGCCTTGCGCTGGGCCTCGCCCTGCTCGCGGACGAGGTCGATCTGCGCGCAGACATTGCACGCGAGGTAGCCACGCTGGCGCTCGGCGTTCGCATCGGCGTCGAGCCGGGCCTGGTTGAGTCGGGCCTGCGCGGCCGACGCCCCGGCGAACTCGGCCTGCGCGGCCTCGATGCGCTCTCGCAACTGCTGCGGGAGGTCCACGCCGGTGAGCGAGAAGCTGATGTTCGTCAGGAAGTCGCCGCCGAGCGCACGGTTGATGTTGGTGGCGAGCGCGGTCTGCACGTTGGTCTGGATTCGCTGGAGCACCTCGGCGTTGTTCGCGCCCTGTCCCGCGGCGACCGCGGTGGCCAGTTGCTCCGGCGTGGAGTTCTGCACCAGCGCGCAGGATGCCTGCAGCTCCGCACAGTCCACTGTGCCGATCTGCTGGCGCAGCGTCTCCTCCAGCACGGGCTTGATGATCACGTCGAGGAATGCGCCGAAGCCCGCATCGCCGTCCCAAACGGCCAGCCGCTCGTCGGTGCCGGGCACCTGGAACGTCCGGGTGCCGTAGGCGTCGTCGAACGCGCGCAGTACCGGCTCCGTGGTGTTGAGGCGGAAGTTCAACCGGGCGGTCAGCCCGACGTCCACACCGTCGCTGGTGGGCGTGCGGTAGGCGTTGACGCCCGGGGTGTCGTCACCGCCCGGGACGATGTCGTAGAACCGCTGCTGAGCGGGGTAAGGGTGCTCCTCGGAGAACATCCCCGAGTACGTCCGGGGGCTCGCGGGCGGGAGCACCTGACGGACGTCCTGGGAGTCGAACGGCCCGCCGTTCCGGATCACCATGGTCGTTCCACCGTCGGTGCGGGAGAACGAGGTGAGCGCGATGACCCCGACGACGGCGCCGACGACCACCCCGGTGCCGACCAGTCCGACGACGAGCTTGCGGACAGGCGAACTCGACCTCGAGCGATCCTTGGTGGGCATGCGGCTCTCCAGTCTGGTGATCGGCTCGGGGACGCAAGCGTCATGCTGGTGGTAGCGACCTGATTGCTCAACACCGGGTCTTTCGCCCGATTCCGTGAACGACGACCCGCGCGACTGGCGGATCATCTCCGGCCGGCGCGGAGCGCCTCCCTGATCGCGTCCGCGTTGCGGGTGAACCAGGCGCGTGTGCGGGCGGCACGGGCTGCGGCGTCCGGTGTCCAGTACGCGGCGAATCCGGGCGTGCCGTCCGCCGCGCCGTTCCGGACGATCTCGTACATCCAGTCGTGGCTGTCACGCAGCGCGGCGAGGAAGTCGACCCGCCCGGTGTCGTCCAGCCCGTAGGCGTCGACGAGGATCCGCAGCCGTTGCAGCTCCCGCCCCCGCCGGACGTCGCTCGTGTCCACGGGGTCGCGCAGCGGTGCCCAGAGGCGAGCGGCCGCCGCGACGTCCCACACAGCGCAGCCGGGGCCGGAGAGGTCGAAGTCGATCAGCGCGACGGCCTGGCCGTCGCGGAAGACCACGTTGTCGAGGTTGGGGTCGTTGTGGGCGATCCCACCGCCGTCGAATGGCGCGGGCGCCGGGTGTGACCAGCGGTGCGGATCGGGATCGAATCCGGCTGCCGCGTCGTGGAAGCGCCGCAGCAGCCGTCCCACGCTCCACAGCGCCGCGTCGGTGAGCCCCCACGCCGGCGCCGGGGCTGTGACGGCCTGTCCGGGCACGTAGCTGAGCACCTCGCGGCCGGCGTCGTCGACCCCGAGCACGCGTGGCGCCCCGTCGAACCCGACCTCCTCGAGATAGCGCAGCAGGGCGTGCGTGGCGGCGCTGGTGGCGCGCAGCGGCCGGCGGACGGTGTTGCCGACGCGATGCACGCGTCCACGGTTGGCGGTGCCGCCGAACAGTGGCACCTCCACGTCACACTCCCGCCCAGTGACCGGACCCGCTCCCCGCGGTGCCCGCTCGGTGCACCCGCCCGAGGTTGGCCGAGCCGCCCGGCCGCGGCACCCCGACCGTCACGACTGGGCTGCCCGGATCAGTTCCTCCGCCAGTGTCGAGTGCGTGACCAGGCTGTCCACCATCCCGCCGTGGACGGCGGCAAGCACCGCACGGACCTTCGCGGTGCCATAGACGATCGCGATCACCTCGGGCACCGCACGCATCTGCTCGGCCGTGATGCCGATCATCCGCTCCGTGAGGTCGGACGCGACCGGCGCGCCCGCGGCGTCGACGAGCACACCGGAGATCTCTGCGACGACCCCGCGACGCCCGAGCTCGCGGCGTTCGGCATCGCCGGTGGCGTCGTAGAGCGTGGACTGCTCCGGCGCCCAGGCCCCCACGCCGGCGACAGCGCGGGTGACGGATCCGATCCGGCGCAGTGCTCGCGCGACCTCGGGCTGGTGCCGAAGGACCTGGGCGGTGGCTGCGTCCGGCACGGCCATCGGCGCGTAGAAGAAGTAGGCGGGACCGCCCGCGACGCGCGCGACGTCGCGGACCACCTCGATCGAGCTGTCGTCCACGCCTGGACGGGCGAGCGCGCCGGTGAGCTGGACGACAGGCACGTTGGCCAGGCGCTGTAGTGCGGTGGCCATCGCGCTCACCGAGCGGGCCCAGGAGAGCCCGAGCACGTCGTCGGGCGTGACGACCTCCGTCAACAGCTCGGCGGCCGCGGCTCCGAGGTGCTCGCGCAGCGACGCGGGATGGTCGTCGGGGGTGTCGGTGACCACGCAGTGCTGCAACCCGAGGGTCTCCATCAGGCGGGCGGAGAGCTCGACGTCGATCACGCCGGGGTGGCCGATCTCGATGCGCACGAGCCCCGTACTCCGGGCGTCCTCCAAGAGCCGGGCGACCTTGAAACGGCTGAGCGCGAACTCTTCGGCGATCTCGACCTTCGAGCGGCCGTCGAGGTAGTACCGGCGGGCGACGGACGCGGAGAGTACGAGATGGGCCGGTCCGCGCGTTCCGCTGCCTCTGGCCGCGACCACCGTTACACCCTCCTTGACCGCTCATCTGAGCGGACGAATGCCCATTCTTACACAAGCCATTGACTCAAGGTGACGGGTGCCACAGGCTCATCGTGTGATCAGGGCTGCGCTCATCTGAGCATGCCCATGGGTGCTGGGAGGGCGCGATGAAGCGAACGGGCATGCGCGCTGCGCTGCTCGCTCTCGTGGTGCTGCTGTCGAGTACGGCCTGTGCGGGGTGGGGCGGTGGCGTCGGCAGCGGCGGGGCGAACAGCATCAACGTGCTCATGGTCAACAACCCGCAGATGATCGATCTACAGCGGCTCACCGCTGAGCACTTCACGAAGGACACCGGGATCACCGTCAACTTCACGGTGCTGCCCGAGAACGACGTGCGGGACAAGATCAGCCAGGAGTTCTCGAGCCAGGCAGGCCAGTACGACGTGGCCTCGCTCTCCAACTTCGAGATCCCGATCTATGCGCGCAGCGGCTGGATCGCCCCGCTGGACGGCTACATCGCCGCCGACCCGGCGTTCGACCAGAACGACATCCTCGCGCCGATGACCACCTCGCTGAGCGGCGCCGACGGGAAGATCTACGGCGAGCCCTTCTACGGCGAGTCGTCGTTCCTCATGTACCGCAAGGACGTCCTGCAGGCTGCCGGCATCACGATGCCGGAGCACCCGACATGGCATCAGGTCGCCGACATCGCCGCTCGCGTCGACGGCGCCCAGCCCGGAATGGCCGGCATCTGCCTGCGCGGCCAGCCCGGCTGGGGGCAGGTCTTCGCCCCGCTGACCACGGTGGTCAACACCTTCGGCGGCACCTGGTTCACGGCCGACTGGCAGGCCGCGGTGAACGCGCCCGAGTTCCGTCAGGCCACGCAGTTCTACGTCGACCTCGTGCGGGCGCACGGCGAGGCGGGTGCCCCGCAGGCCGGGTTCACCGAGTGCCTCAACAACCTGGTCCAGGGCAACGCCGCGATGTGGTACGACGCCACGTCTGCGGCAGGTTCGCTCGAGGCCGCCGACTCCCCGGTACGCGGCAAGATCGGGTACGCACCGGCGCCCGTGGAGAAGACCGCGAGCTCCGGCTGGCTGTACGCATGGGCGTGGGCCATCCAGTCGGCGAGCCAGAAGAAGGACGCCGCGTGGAAGTTCATCTCGTGGGCGTCGAGCAAGGAGTACGAACAGCTCGTCGGCAAGGAGGTCGGCTGGTCGGACGTGCCCGCCGGCAAGCGGGCGTCGACGTACGAGAACCCGGACTACCTGGCCCAGGCCTCCGCTTTCGCGGGGCCGACGAAGGCGGCGATCGAGAGTGCCGACCCGCGCAACCCCGGCGTGCAGCCGCGGCCCGCGATCGGCATCCAGTTCGTCGACATCCCGGAGTTCCCCGACCTGGGAACGCAGGTGTCTCAGGAGGTGAGCTCGGCGATCGCCGGCCTGGTGACGGTCGATCAGGCGTTGGAGCGCGGTCAGCAACTGGCTGACGACGTGGCGGAGAGCTACCGGTCACGGGCGGAGGGAAACTCATGAGCACCGCGGTGGAACCGCCGCGCACTGGGCCGGCGTGGCGCCGGTCGGCGGAGGAGAGGGAGACGCTGCGCCGCGCGGGCGACTGGGCCCGGCGTGCCCCGCTCATGCCAGCGCTGATCTTCCTGATCATCGTGACGCAGCTGCCGTTCGTCGTCACGCTGGTCATCTCGTTCATGAACTGGAACGCGTACTACCCCGACGAGCGGGGGTTCGCCGGAATCGACAACTACCGCCGCGTGCTGACCGACGTGAACACGCGCGACTCGATCATCACCACGATCCAGCTGACTGTCGCTGTGGTGTTGATCAGCCTCATTCTCGGCCTGCTCATCGCGCTGCTGCTGGACCGGGCGTTCCGCGGTCGTGGGTTCGTCCGGACGATGATGATCACGCCGTTCCTCATCGTGCCGGTCGCGGCAGCGCTGGTGTGGAAGCACGCCCTCTACAACCCCGAGTACGGCCTCTTCAACGGCGTGCTCACGTGGATCTTCGGGGAGAACGCCCCCCAGCCGGACTGGATCTCCACGATGCCGCTGACGGCGATCGTGGCGTCGCTGGTCTGGCAGTGGACGCCGTTCATGATGCTGATCATCCTGGCCGGCCTGCAGAGCAAGCCGCTCGACGTGATCGAGGCCGCCAAGATCGACGGCTGCTCCAGCTGGCAGATCTTCCGGCACATGACGCTGCCGCACCTGCGCCAGTACCTGGAGCTGGGCGCCCTGCTCGGGTCGATCTACATCGTGCAGAACTTCGACGCCGTCTTCACGATCACCTCGGGCGGCCTCGGCACGGCGAACCTGCCCTACACGATCTACCAGATCTTCTACAACGCGCACGACTACGGCCGAGCGTCCGCCGCGGGTGTGGTCGTCGTGATCGGGACGATCATCATCGCGACGTTCGCACTGCGCACCGTCTCGTCGCTGTTCCGTGAGGAGGGGGTCCGATGACGACAACCGTGGAGGCGCCACGTAAGGCACCGCCGGTAGCGCCGGTGCATCGCCGCAACCCGACCGGCACCCTGCTCAGCGTCGTCGCGTGGGTCGTCGGAATCCTCTTCATCATCCCGGTGCTGTGGATGCTGCTCACCTCGTTCCACAGCGAGACCGACGCCGCAACGAACCCACCGTCGCTGTTCGCGCCACTCACTCTCGACGGCTACGCGAACTTCTTCGGTGCTCAGACCGGCACGAGCCCGTTGCCTGCGCTGCTCAACTCACTGACGGCGAGCATCCTGTCCACGGCGCTCGTGCTGGTGCTCTCGATCCCGGCGGCGTACGCGCTGTCGATCCGGCCGGTGCGCAAGTGGACGGACGTGCTGTTCTTCTTCCTGTCCACGAAGATGCTGCCGGTCGTCGCCGGCCTGCTGCCCATCTACCTCATCGCGCAGCAGATCGGGATGCTCGACAACATCTGGCTGCTGATCATCCTCTACACCTCGATGAACCTGCCGATCGCGGTGTGGATGATGCGCTCGTTCCTCGCCGAGGTTCCGATCGAGGTACTCGAGGCTGCGGCGATCGACGGCTGCGGGCTGGTACGGACGCTCCGCACGGTCGTGGTGCCGATGGTGTTGCCCGGCATTGCCGCCACGTCGCTGATCTGCTTCATCTTCAGTTGGAACGAGCTGCTGTTCGCCCGGGTGCTCACCGCCACCGTGGCGCAGACGGCGCCCGTGTTCCTCACCGGCTTCGTCACCAGCCAGGGCCTGTTCCTGGCCACGGTGTGCGCGGCCTCGGTGATCGTGTCGCTCCCGGTGCTGATCGCCGGATTCGCGGCACAGGACAAGCTCGTGCAGGGCCTTTCGTTGGGAGCGATCAAGTGAAGGCTGCCGTCATCAGTACCGACGCCGTCACGGTCGAGGCGGTGCCCGACCCCACGCCCGGTCCGCGCGAGGTGGTGGTGGCCGTCGCGGGTTGCGGGATCTGCGGCACGGACCTGCATATCGCCGACGGGGAGTTCGCTCCGACGCTGCCGGTGGTGCCGGGTCACGAGTTCGCAGGCGAGGTCGTCGCGATCGGTGCGGACGTCACGGAGCTGCGTGTCGGTGACCAGGTCGCCGTCGACCCGTCGCTGCACTGCGGGGAGTGCTACTACTGCCGCAGGGGCCGCGGCAACCTCTGTGAACGGTGGGCCGCGATCGGCGTCACCACCACCGGCGGGGCGGCCGAGTTCGCCGTGGCGCCGGTCGCCAACTGCGTGCGACTCCCCGAAGGGGTCACCACGGCGGATGCCGCGCTGATCGAACCGCTCTCGTGCGCCGTGCGGGGCTTCGACGTGCTGAACCCGCAGCTCGGCGACCACTACCTCATCTACGGGGCCGGCACGATGGGCCTGATGATGATGGAGCTCGCGAAGCGGGCCGGGGCGGCGAGCGTCAGCATGGTGGATCTCAACCCGACCCGGCTGGAGACGGCCGAGCAGCTCGGCTGCTCCGCCACGGTGGGCAGCGCCGACGAGCTGGATCGCCCGCGTGGCTGGGACGTGGTGATCGACTGCACCGGGGTCGTCGCCGCTATCGAGGACGGGTTCACCCGCGTCGGCCGGGGCGGGACGTTCCAGCAGTTCGGTGTGGCCAATGAGGACGCCGTGGCGCGCTTCTCGCCGTTCCGCATCTACAACGAGGAGATCCGCATCGTCGGCTCGATGGCGGTGCTGCACAGCTTCGAGCGGGCCGCAGAGCTGTTCGCCGAGGGCGCGCTGCGCCCTGAGGTGATGATCAGCCACCGGATGAGCCTCGACGAGTACCCGCAGGCGCTCGAGCAGTTCCGGGCAGGCGTGGGGCGCAAGATCCAGGTGCAGCCCGGGAAACACTGACCTGGAGCGGCGGTCGCCGGGAGGCGTCACGCATGATCGCGGCGAGGGGCAGGCGTCGCTGGTCACAGCCCCGCGCGCTGCATAACCGACCGCGGCTGCGGACTGTCGTGGCGACTGTCTAGATTGCGGCGGGTGACGGTTCTCGAGCTGCGTCAGTACACCCTCCACCCTGGACGCCGCGACGAGCTGATCACGCTGTTCGAGCGGGAGTTCGTCGAGGCCCAGGAGGAAGTGGGCGCGCGGGTCGTCGGCACGTTCCGCGACGTCACCGATCCGGATCGGTTCGTGTGGATCCGCGCGTTCGACGACATGGCCAGCCGGCACGCCGCGCTCACCGGCTTCTACGGTGGCCCGGTCTGGATGCGCCACCGCGACGCGGCCAACGCCACGATGATCCATTTCGACGACGTGCTGCTGCTGGAGCCGGTCGGCGACGGGTTCTCGTCGACGTCGCGCGCTGCGATCGGCAAGGGGCGGCGAGGGCCGTCGCGGGTGCTCGCCGTGGTGTGGACGGGCGGTGCCGCCGAGCCCGACACGGCCACTGTGGAGCGTCTGCTCGGGGTCACGCCGGTGCTCGCCCGCACCGCGCCGTACGTCAACGACTACCCGGCGCTCCCCGTGCGCGACGAGCAGGCCGTGGTCTGGTTCGCCTCCTACACCTGGCCTGCCGGGGCAGCCGCGGCGCGCGAGCGGCTGGCTGCCCATCCCCTCGGCCACGAGCCGGGCCTGGAGGTACTGGAGCTCGAACCCACGGCACGGTCGGCGCTGCGCTGAGCGACCCGGCCCGGCCTGCCTCCCGGTCGGTTCGATCAGTCGAAGTAGGCGGGGACGTCGAGTGGGCCGCCCGCCGCCGCGAACTCCGCGTGCACCGCATCGCGCAGCTCGGCGTCGGCCAGGTAGTCGACCGCCGTGAGGGCGAGCCCCACCGCGCCGTCGCGCACGGCACGGTCGCCGGCGGGCCCGCCCGACGCCGTCTCGAACTCGGAGGTGTGCAGCGCGACGGTCGGCTCCGACACCGCGATCATGGGGTGGATGGCGGGCATGCGGTAGCTGAGGTTGCCCAGGTCGGTGGAGCCGGTGAGGAACTCGGGCACCACGCCGGTCGGGAGCGCGCGGCGCCCTGCCGGTTCCTGGTTGACGGCCCAGCGTGCGCTCAACGTCTGGTTGAAGCGGATCGGCAGGTACGGGGGCAACGGGTCCCAGTGCAGCTCGACGCCGCAGCCGGTCATCGCCGCCGCGCCGTTGGCGACCTGGGCGACGCGCGCGGCGAGGTCGCGCAGGGTCTCGGGTGCCGCGGAGCGCAGGTAGAACAACAGCGCGGCTCGCTCCGGCACGATGTTGGGCCGGGCTCCGCCGTCGGTGAAGATGCCGTGCACCCGGTCGGTGCTGGGCAGATGCTGCCGCAGTGCGGCGATGCCCTGGTACGCGGCGACGGCCGCGTCGAGTGCGTTGCGGCCCATGAACGGCTGCGCCGACGCGTGCGCGGCGACGCCGTGGAACACCATCTCGACCTGCCGACGACCCAGGAACGGGTGCATGGCGATGTCGTGGGAGAACGGGTGGAGCATGACGACCGCGTCGACGTCGTCGAAGACGCCCGCTCGTGCCATCGTCTCCTTGCCGCCGCCGCCCTCCTCGGCGGGCGTGCCGATCAGCGAGATCCGTCCGCCCACGCGGTCGTGCACCCGCGCGGCGGCGAGGTACGCACCGACGGCCGTGGCGCAGATGATGTTGTGGCCACAGGCATGGCCGACGCCGGGCAGCGCGTCGTACTCGGCGAGCACCGCGACATGCGGCCGGCCGGTGCCGATGCTCGCGACGAGCGAGGTCTCCAGCCCGCCGACGCCGACCTGCGCCTCATGCCCGTGCTGCTCCAGCAGCTGTGCCACAGCACGCACCGAGCGGTGCTCGGTGAAGCTCTCCTCCGGGTGGGCGTGCAGGTCGTGGCTGAGTGCGACGAGCTCGTCGTCGTTGCGGCGGGCGGCGTCCTGGACGGCGGTCCGCACCTCGTCGGGCGCGCCCTTGTGGGCGGAGCCGATGGGCTCTGCGTCCCGCACAGCCCGCTCCGTGCCGGCGTTGAGCGAACGGAGGTAGCTGAGGTCGGGCGGTAGCGGCTTGGTGTGGTCGTCCTCGGGCATGATCGGACCCTAGGCGAAACGAAGCGCCTGCGAGACCTGCATCCCCGCATGGACGGGCTGGGACAGGTCGACGATCCTCATGCGGGTGAGCCTGGTTCCTGTCGGTGGACCTGGACCTGGTCGCCGACGCGCAGGTAGCTGTACCAGGCCGCCGCATCGGTGGCCGAGAGGTGCACGCAACCGGCCGACTGTTTGTGCACGTTGCCCTGATGCATGGCGATCCCGCCGGGGGCGAAGAAGACCGAGTACTCCATCGGCGCGTCGTTGAACTCCTTGCTGCGGTGGTGCCGGTCCTTCCACTGCACATCGAAGGTGCCAGTGGGGGTGTCCTCGCCCGCCGCACCCTGGTTGATCTGTACCGGACCGCGTATGGCGTTTCCGTCTTTCACGAGCCAGGCCTCATTGTGGGCAAGATCGATGCACGCCTTCGCGGTCGCGGTGCACGGGGTGCCCGGCACCAGCCGCGAGGTGTCACCGGCCGGAGTCGTGCCACTAGGAGCTGTCGGGGAGGGAACCGGGGGAGCCGCATTGGCGGCAACCGGTCCGGTCAGCGGCCCGAGGAACGTCCCGAGCATCCCGGCGCCGAGTGCTCCGACGAGTGTCGCCGCCCGCGCTGAGCCTTCCCGTCGGCGCGTTCTGATCTTGCTGTGTCGACCCACCGAGCCACCCATTCTTTTGCTGCGTGATCATTCGATTCGAACTATCCACAGCGAACGTACGCGACTTGCTCCCGGGACTAAAATTCGCCTTATGAAAGTGCCGGCCTGGAAATATTTCCGTGCCGATATCCGGTGATATCGACATATCGAGGAATCGTCGCTTTTGGGTCGTCACGCGCAATCGCCGACCGGGAGGGTCAGCGGGGCAGGTCGTCGATCGCCTTCTGGATGCGCTTGATCGACACGGGGTAGCGGGTGCGCATGGGGTGGGCGTAGAGGCCCACCCGTAGCTCCTCGATCAGCCAGCGGATCTCCCGCAGCTGTGGCGACGGTTCCACGCCCGGCGGGAGCGCCGCCAGCTCGGCCTCGTACTCGTCGGCCACCACCCGCACCTCCGCGGTCCAGGCGGCGTCGCGGGCGGGGTCGGCGCGCAGTTTCTCGATCCGTCGCTCCACCGCCTCCAGGTAACGGGCGACGTCGGCGAGCCGGGACGCACCGGCCGCGGTGGCGAAGCCCGGCCCCATGAGGGCGTTGACCTGCGCGGTGATGTCGGCGACACCGGCAGCGAGCACCGGCGCCCGCAGATCGGTGAGCTGTGCCTGCACCCGGTGCCAGACGGTGAGCACACCCCGCACGGCCTGCAGTACCTGCAGCGTGGTGGAGGCCAGCCGGTCGGCGAAGAGCTTCCGCAGCCGCGCGTAGGAGCGCTCGTCCCACGCGGGTCCGCCTGCCGCGGTGATCAGCGCGTCGGCCGCGGAGGTGACACAGTCGTCGAGCATCGCCGCGACGGAGCCGTGTGGGTTGCGGGAGAGCGCCAGCTTGGCGGCGTTGTCCAGGCCGCGTTGCACCTGCTTCACGGGTGAGGGCGTGTCGAGCAGGAGTAGTCGGCGCACGCCGCGCCACGTCTGCGGGTCGCGCTCGGCCGCCGTCGGAAAGACCCGGACGTCCACAGTGGACCCACGGTCGACCAGGCCGGGGTAGCCGGTGACGACATGGCTGCCCCGCCGCACCGGGAGCTCGCGGGGGAGTGTGCCGATGGACCAGGTCGTGAGCCCGGTGCGTTCCAGTTCGGCGCCCGCCGCGGCCAGCTCCTCGCGCACCTTCGGTGCGAGCCGGCGGCGCAGCGCGTCGAGATCGGTGCCGGTGGCCACCTCGTGGCCGGCCTCGTCCACCACCCGGAAGGTGACGGTGAGGTGCTCGGGTAGCCGGTCCAGCTCCCAGGCGTCGCGAGGGATGTCGACGCCGCGCATCCGGCCGAGCTCGCGCTCCAGGCCGTCGAGCAGTGGTTCGCCCGCCCCGCCGGAGCTTCCGTTGCCGGGAGCCGCGGCCTGCAGACGCGCCAGCACGGCCTTCGCGTGGTCGGGTGCGGGTGAGTAGAGCCGCCGTAGCTGCTTGGGCAGGGTGCGGATCAGCGCCGTGACCAGCTCCTCGCGCAGACCGGGTACCTGCCACGTGAACGGCGTGGGGTCGACCTGGTGCAGCGCGGCCACCGGGACGTCGACGGTGACGCCGTCGGTGTGCGCCCCCGGCTCGAACGCGTACGACAGCGGGAGCGTGAGCCCGCCCGCCTCCAGGTGGTCGGGGTACGCGGCACGGTCCACGCCGGCGGCCTGCGCCGTGCGGAGCATCTCCTCGGTGAAGTCGAGCAGCTCCGGCTGCCGGCGCGACTCCTTCTTCCACCAGGAGTCGAAGTGCCGCCCGGACACCACGTCGGCCGGGATCCGCTCGGTGTAGAAGCCGACCAGCGTCTCCTCGTCGACGACGAGATCGCGCCGCCGCGCCCGGTGCTCCAGCTCCTCGGCGTGTTCGAGCAGCTCGCGGTTGGCGTGGAAGAACCGGTGGCGGGTGTCCCAGTCGCCCTCGACGAGCGCGTGCCGGATGAACAGCTCGCGCGACAGCTCGGGGTCGATGCGGCCGAAGTCGACCCTGCGGTCGACGACGATCGGGACCCCGTAGAGCGTGACCCGCTCGGTGGCCACGGCCGCCGCCCGCTTGCGTGACCAGTGCGGCTCGGAGTACGAGCGCTTCACCACGTGCCCGGCCAGCGGTTCGATCCACTCCGGCTTGATCCGGGCGACGGTGCGCGCGAACAGCCGCGAGGTCTCCACCAGCTCGGCGGCCATCACCCACCGCGGCTGCGCCTTCGAGAGCGGCGATCCCGGGAAGATCATGAACTTGGCGCCGCGGGCGCCCAGGTACTCCCGGCCGCCGCGCTCCTTTCCGCCGCGCTCCTTGCCGGTGGGCTCCTCGCGTAGTCCGACCTGGGAGAGCAGCCCGGAGAGCACCGCGATGTGGATGCGGTCCTGGTCGGGCTCGGTGTCGCTCAGCGTCATGCCGGCGTTGCGCGCGGCCGAGCGGAGCTGGGAATGCAGGTCCTGCCACTCGCGGATGCGGAGGTAATGCAGGAACTCCTCGCGCAGCAGCCGCCGGAAGCGGTTGCCGGAGAGGGCCTCGCGCTGCTCCGCGAGGTAGCGCCACAGGTTGACGAAGGCGAGGAAGTCCGAACCACCGGCATCGAGCGTCGAGCCGTCGGCGGTCCACTCGCCTGCGAAGCGCGCGTGCTTCTGGTCGGCGGCCTGGCGTTGCTCGGTGGGGCGCTCGCGGGGGTCCTGCACGGAGAGCGCCGCGGCGATGACGAGCACCTCGCGCAGGCAGCCGGTGCGGTCGGCCTCCACGAGCATGCGGCCCAGCCGTGGGTCGACGGGCAACGCCGCCAGCGCGCGGCCGACGGGGGTGAGACGCCGGTCGGCCTCGAGAGCGCCGAGCTCCTGCAGCAGGGCGAGACCGTCGCCGACGGCTCGGGCGTCCGGACGCTCGACGAACGGGAACTCGGTGAGCTCGCCCAGCTCGAGGGAGATCATCTGCAGGATGACCGAGGCGAGGTTGGTGCGCAGGATCTCCGGATCGGTGAACTCGGGACGGGCGTCGAAATCGTCCTCGCTGTAGAGCCGGATGCAGATGCCGTCGGCGACACGGCCACAGCGACCGGCGCGCTGGTTGGCGCTCGCCTGCGAGACCTTCTCGATCGGCAGCCGCTGCACCTTCAGCCGCCGCGAGTAGCGCGAGATGCGTGCCGTGCCGGGATCGACGACGTAACGGATGCCCGGCACCGTCAGCGACGTCTCGGCGACGTTGGTGGCGAGCACGACGCGGCGGCCGGGGTGCGGAGCGAACACGCGATGCTGCTCGTCCGTCGAGAGCCGCGCATAGAGCGGGAGGATCTCGGTGTTGCGGAAGTCTCGCTTGCCCAGCGCCTCGGCCGTCTCGCGGATCTCGCGCTCGCCGGGCAGGAAAACGAGCACGTCGCCGTCGCCCTCGCGCTGCAGCTCGGCCACGGCGTCACCGATGGCGTCGAGCTGGTCGCGATCGGGATCGGCGTCAGGATCGTCGGGGTCGACGATCGGCCGGTACCGGAGCTCGACCGGGTAGCTGCGCCCGGAGACCTCGACGATCGGCACCGTGGTGCCCAGTGCCTGGGAGAAGTGCTCGGCGAACCGTTCCGGGTCGATCGTCGCCGAGGTGATGACGACCTTGAGGTCGGGACGGCGCGGCAGCAGCTGGGTCAGGTAGCCCAGGATGAAGTCGATGTTGAGGCTGCGCTCGTGGGCCTCGTCGATGATCAGCGTGTCGTACTGGCGCAGCATCCGGTCACCGGTGAGCTCCGCGAGCAGGATGCCGTCGGTCATCAGCTTGACGAGCGTGTTCTCCCCGACGTGGTCGGTGAAGCGCACCTTCCATCCGACGAGGTCGCCCAGACGGCTGCCGAGCTCCTCCGCGATGCGTGCGCCGACGGTGCGGGCAGCGAGCCTGCGGGGCTGGGTGTGTCCGATCAGCCCCCGGATGCCTCTGCCCAGCTCGAGGCAGATCTTCGGGATCTGCGTGGTCTTCCCGGAGCCGGTCTCGCCGGCGACGATGACGACCTGGTGGTCGCGGATCGCGGCGGCGATGTCGTCGCGCCGCGCGCTGACGGGCAGAGCCTCGGGATAACGGATCGTGGGCACGGCGGCCCGGCGCGCGGCCGTGCGCCGCTCACCGGCGTCGACCGCTGAGGTGATGTCGGCCACCGCCTTCGCGCGCGCCCTCGCATCCCGGGTGCGCCGCGCAGTGGCGATGCGGCGGCCGAGACGGTGCTCGTCCAGAAGGGAGAGCGCGGAGAGACGTTCGACGAGCGCGTCGATATCGGCGTCGGAGACGGGTACGGCGGGCTCGGCCGGAACGGAGGTGGGCGAGCCGGAAGTGTCGATGACGTCGGCCTCGCGCGACCGGGGCCTGCGCCGACGCGGTCGCCGGGCTCGGCGGTCGGCGACGCGAGCGTTCCCGTCCCGCGCCTCGGCGGGATTGCGGGACGGGAGCTCGGAGGCGCCCCGCCCGGTGTTCCCGGCATCGGCGGCACCGTCGCGGGAGGTGACGGCGCCGGCGGACGGGTCGACCGGCTCGGGACGCGAGTCAGTGGCTCGGGCCGCTGGAGAGGACATCGTGAAAGGAGTCTGCCTGGCGTCGGCGCTCAGACCGAGCGCAGGGTGGGGCTGATCTCGTCGGCGACCGGTTGGTCGGCGGCGGGATGCTCGACGAGGGCGAGTACGCGGCTGGCCAGGAAGCGTGCGGTGCGCACAGTGCTGCCGCCGCGGGTGGTCTCGCTGACCTCGACGACTCCGCGGCCGTGCGTGACATTGACGCGCCGCCCCGCGCGGGTGGCCGTGACCTCGTACGTGCGGGTGGTGCCGCTGCCTGCGTCGATCACGATCTCGACCCGGTCACCCTTCATTGCTCTCGCCGTCCTCTGTTGATGGGTCCTCTGCTGGGAGTGCGACAGGGATGTCCGAGCCGGGCGCCGGTCGCCTCTCGGCGCGTGGCGCACCCGTAGGTGGCAGAAGGTGAGACCCGGGGACACGGATCGCCCGGCACGGACATTCTTTTCAACCGCCTCGACCTGCGGATTGTTCCCGGCCGAGGAGATGCGGGGGCGGCGTCGTGGGGGTCGGCGCCGCCCCCGGGCAGCCGCACCCGGCGGCGGGGGGACCGCCGGGCGCAGCAAGTGGGGAGTGGACGGGACAAGAGTCCGAGTCGAGCGCTGGTCGCCTCGCGGCGAGTGGCACGCCGCGGTTCCTGCCGAACGGTATTCCGCGGCGGCTCTTGTCAGGTGAGACCCGGGGACACAGGTCGCTCGACTCGGACAAATCAACCAACGGCCTCGACCGGACGTTTGTTCCCGATCGAGGTCGGCCGTATCAGGGGCGGCACCGTCGAGGGTCGGCGCCGCCCACGCAGCTGCGCCCGGCGGCGGGAATCGCCGGGCGCAGCAGGTCAGGGGGAGAGGAGTCAGGGGTCAAGGGGTGTCCGAACCGAGCGCTGGTCGCCTCGCGGCGAGTGGCACACCGCGGCTCCTGCCGGACGGTATTCCGCGGCGGCTCTTGTTAGGTGAGACCCGGGGACACAGGTCGCTCGGTTCGGACAGTCCGTACAACGGACCACCCCTGCGGATCATTCCCGCGCGCGGGGCCGGTCGGTGAACGACATCGCGGAGATCAGAGCGCAGCCAGAACCTTCTCGGTGAACGGCGGCCATGCCTCGATGGCCCACGGCCCGAAGTCGCGGTCGGTGAGTGCTACGCAGGCGGCGCCGGCCTCCGGATCGACCCAGAGGAAGGTGCCGGTCACCCCGAAGTGCCCGAACGTCCGCGGCGAGCTACTGGCGCCGGTCCAGTGCGGCGACTTCCCGTCGCGGATCTCCCATCCCAGGCCCCAGTCGTTGGGCCGCTGCCTGCCGAAACCGGGCAGGATGCCGTCGATGCCGGGGAACGCGACCTCGGTGGCCTCGGCCAGGGTGTCGGGATGCACGAGCGTCGGATCCTGTAGCTCGGCGACGTACCGCGTGAGGTCGGCACAGGAGCTGACGGCGTCGGCTGCCGGGGAGCCGTCGAGCCTGCTCGCGGTCATTCCGAGCGGCTCGAACACGGCTTCGTGCAGGTACTCGGCGAACGGCATGCCCGTCGCCGCGGCGATCGTCTCGCCCAGCACGTCGAACCCGGCGTTGGAGTAGATGCGGCGGGTGCCCGGGGCCGCCTGCACGACGCGCTCGGCGGGTGCGAGGCCGGAGGCGTGCGCTGCGAGATGACGCAGAGTGGAGCCGTCGGGGCCTGCCGGCATGTCCCATTCGACCGCGCCCTCCTCCACCGCGATGAGCACGGCGTAGGCAGCGAGTGGTTTGGTCACCGAGGCGAGCCGGAACACCCGGTCCTGCTCGCCGGCCGTGGCGAGCACCGTGCCGTCGGCCGCGACAACGGCGGCCGCGGCGTGGTCGACCGGCCAGTCCAATACGTCACCGACCGCGCTACGCAGCTCAGGCATCGCCGTACACCGGAATCGCCGCGCCGCTGATGGGGGCTGCGTCGGGCCCGCACAGGAAAACGATGATCTTCGCGATCGCAGCTGGTGGAACGGCCCGTGCCGCGAGCTCGGCCGACATCCAGGCGCGGTTGGCCGGTGTGTCGATCACCGAGGGAAGCACGGCGTTGACGCGGATCCGGTCGTGGCGCAGCTCGTCTGCCAGTAGTTGGGTGAGCCGCACGACGGCGGCCTTGCTCGTGGCGTGTGCCACCGGCGCGGGACCGTGCACAGCGGTCTTGGAGCCGACGGTCACGATCGCGCCGCCACCGCGCGCGGCGAGCCGCGGCGCGATCGCCTGCGCCGACCACAGCGCCGAGCCGAAGTTGGAGCGCCAGAGCGTGTCGAGCCCCTCCTCGTCCACGTCGGTCAGCTTGCCGGGGACGAACGCGCCGGCGAGCGTCACGAGCGCAGACGGCACCACGGGTAGCGCGTCGGCTGTGGCGAAGGCGGCGTGCACCGCGTCGCGGCTCGCGAGATCGGCGGGCACGGCGTACACCCCGTCGCGCCCGGCGAGCTCGTCCAGACGGGCCCCGGCGCGATCGAGGGCGATCACGGGTCTGCCGCCGGCCAGGAACTCGGCCACGACCGCATGCCCGAGGGCTCCTGCCGCGCCGGTCACCACCACTGCTGCCTCGTCGTCCACACGGGCCATCCTGCCTCCCGGGTGGGAGGCTCACACACGTGGCTGCTACCCGGGTGGGAACGTCGGGCTGGCGCTACCCACCGTGGCGCGGCACGTTCTACCCGCGTGGCCTCGCGCAGCGCCGGGAGCTGGAACATCTGTCGCGGCAGGTGAACAGCATCGAGATCAACGGGTCCTTCTACTCGTTGCAGCGTCCGGAGAGCTACCGCTCCTGGGCCGCCGAGACCCCTGACGACTTCCTGTTCGCGGTCAAGGGCGGTCGTTTCATCACGCACCTCAAGCAGCTGCGGGACGTCGAGACACCGCTGGCGAACTTCCTCGCCTCGGGCGTGCTCGCGCTCGGACCGAAGCTCGGGCCGTTGCTGTGGCAACTCCCACCGCGCCTGCGCTTCGACCCGGACCGGGTCGAGGCGTTCCTCACGATGCTGCCGCGCACCACCGGCGCCGCCGCCGACCTGGCCGCGCACCACGACGAGCGGCTCGACGGGCGGGCGCACACGGAGACCGACGCCGACCGCCCCCTGCGCCACGCCCTCGAGGTGCGCCATCCCAGCTTCTGCACGCCGGCGTTGGTCGAGCTGCTCCGCGCGCAGGACGTCGCGCTGGTGGTGGCGGACACGGCGGGAACGTGGCCGTTCCTCGAGGACGTGACGTCGGACTTCGTGTACGTGCGGCTGCACGGCGACTCCGAGCTCTACACCAGCGGCTACACGCCGGACGCCCTTGACGCGTGGGCAGCGAAGGTCCGGGCGTGGCAGGCCGGTGAGGCGCCCACGGGTGAGCACACAGTGGCCCCGGCGGCTCCCAGGCGTCCGGAAGGGCGGGACGTGTTCGTCTACTTCGACAACGACGTCAAGGTCCACGCGCCCTATGACGCGATCACCCTCGCCGAGCGGCTGTCGTCCGATTGATCAGGTCAATTGCGGCTCTCCGAGCCGGCGTGCAAACCCTGCGTTCGCGGCGCTGACCAGCTCTACCCGGCTCGTGCGGCGGCCGCCTCGCGGGCGGACCGGTGCGCCACCAGCATCCGCCTGCCGAGCACCATCAACGCCGCGGCCACCACCATCGTGACGGCGCCGGTGATCCACGCCGTGGGGAACGAGGCGTGGGTGGCGATGAACCCGAACCCGACCGGCCCGATGAACCCGCCTGCGTACACCCCCGCCTGCACGATGGAGGTCGCCGCCGCGGGCGCCGACGGGTTGAGTCGCACCACCGCGAACTGCAGGAGGCCCGGCCAGGCCCAGCCGAGGCCGAAGCCCAGCACGGTGCCGATCACCAGCGCAGGCGTGCCGGGCACCGCGAGCAGGGCGAGACCGCCCGCGCCCAGCAGCAGGCTCCCGGCCACCACGGCGATGTGGCCACCCGCCCTCCGGTCGGCCAGCCAGCCGTGCGTCAGCCGCAGCGTGAGCCCGACGACGCTGCCCATCGTCAAGGTCAGGCCCGCGATGCCGGGGCTGATGCCGCGCTCCACGGCCGACGCCACGAGGAAGATGCCGAGCGCGTTGGCCGAGGCTGCGGCCAGCGCACCGGCGAACCCGATCACGCTGAGCGCGGCCGTGGCTCGCTCCCCGGGCGCGGGGACGGTGCGCTCCCGTCCCGCCGTGTCCTGCGGCGCGACCAGGAGTGCGGCCAGTGCGAGCGCAGCGCCGATCACATAGGCCCACCGCCAGCCGACCGTCAGGGCCACGGCCGGCACCGCGACTCCGGACAGGAGGGTCGCCAGCGGGATCGCGGACTGCTTGATCCCGAAGGAGAGGCCGAGACGGGTGGCGGGGACGTACCGGGCGAGCGTCAGGTTGGACGAGAGCTGGCCGAGCACGTTGCACCATGCGCTGCAGAGCAGCACGGCGATCAGGCTCGCGTAGGAGTAGGAGAACGCGGCGACCGCGGTCATCGTGACGGCGACGCCCAGTACTGCCGCCCGGCTGGTCGGCCCGGAGCCGAAGCGCTCGACGAGCCAGCCGCAGGGGAGGGAGGCCAGCGCGCTGATCCCGAAATAGAGCGCCACGACGAGCCCGAGACCGGCGGGATCGAACCCGAGCTCCGCGGAGATCTGCACGGCCAGTGCTCCGGTGAGGAACACCGGTAGCACGGCGACGGTGGTGGTCGTGACTGCTCCGATGGCCGCACGCGTCGCCTTCGTCACGGTGAGCAATGCTAACGGTCAGATGTCCTCGTTCGGGGTGATTCGCGTTGCAGCCGAATCTGACATGTCAGTATTGACATGTCAGATCGGGCTGGTGCAGGCTTCTCCACGTGCCGAACATCGCGTCGAATGCATCCGCCCCGACCGAGCCCCTGCCCGAGGCCGGGCGCACCGGTCACTCCCGCCGTGGCGCCTTCCTCTCGATGGCCCGCGGCCTGGCCTGGGACGTCGGGCTGCCTGTTGCCGCCTACTACGCGCTGCATCTCGCCGGCGCGACCGACTGGGTCGCCCTGCTCGCCGCCACCGGGGTGGCGGCGGCGCGAACGCTCTGGGGGGTGGTCCGGCACAGAACGCTGAACCAGTTCGCCACGGTGATGCTGCTGGTCTACGGCATCGGGCTGCTGCTGGCATTCGTCAGTGGGGACCCCAGGATGCTGTTGCTCAAGAGCTCCCTGGTCACCGCGGCCGTGGGCGCGGTCTTCCTCGGCACCGCCGTTCGTGGCAGGCGCCCGCTGACGCTCTCGGCGGCGCAGAGTTTCATGCCGGCCAGGTCCGAGGCACTGACCGAGATGTACGACGGTGATCTGGACGTGCGCCGCGCCTTCCGCCTCACGTCGGCCGTGTGGGGCGTCGGCCTGGTGGCCGAAGCGGTGCTGCGGCTACCGCTCGTCTTCCTGCTGCCGGTCGAGATCGGCGTCGGGGCGTCGGAGGGGCTGTTCATCGCCGCCTTCGTCGGCCTGATGGTCTGGAACGGCTGGTACATCGGCCGGGTCCTCCCCGGCCGCGCCTGAAACAGGGCCGAGGTCAGCCGCGGATGCGGCTGGCCTCCGCGGCCCACTCCTTCTCGCGCAGCTCGAACTTCTGCACCTTGCCGGTGGAGGTCTTGGGCAGCTCGGCCACCAGCTCCACGGCCTTGGGCGCCTTGTACCGGGCGATGAGTCCCTTCACGTGCTCGATCAGCTCGTCCTCCGTGGCCTCCTGTCCCTCGGCGAGCACCACGAACGCCTTGGGCCGCTCGCCCCACTCCTCGTCGGGCACCCCGATCACCGCGGCCTCGACCACCGCGGGGTGGGAGACGATGGCCTGCTCCACCTCGATCGTCGAGATGTTCTCCCCGCCGGAGACCACCACGTCCTTCGCGCGGTCCCGCAACTCCACATAGCCGTCGGGGTGCAGCACACCGAGGTCGCCCGAGTGGAACCATCCGCCTGCGAACGCCTTGTCGGTGGCCGCAGGATCGTCGAAGTACCCGAGCATCACGTTGTTGCCGCGCATGATGACCTCGCCCATCGTCGTGCCGTCGGCGGGGACGTCGTTCATCCCGGGGTCGACCACGCGCAGGGCATCGGCGCACACCATGCCGACGCCCTGCCGGGCCTGCTGCCGGGCCCGTTCCTCGGGTTCGAGGTCGTCCCACGCACGCTGGTACTGGTTCACCGAGTACGGGCCGTAGGTCTCGGTCAGCCCGTAGACGTGCACGACCCGGAAGCCGAGCTTCTCCATCTGCATGATCGTGGTGGGGCTCGGCGGGGCGCCCGCCGTGGTGACCGTGAGGACGTAGTCGAGCCGGCGGGCCTCGGGGGCCCGCATGATCGTGGTGACCACCGTGGGTGCCCCGTTGAGGTGCGTGACGCGGTGCTCGTCGATGAGCCGCCAGATCACGTCGCCGCGCACCTCGCGCAGGCACACGTGCGTGCCTCCGATGTTCGTGACGGCCCAGGGCGTGCACCAGCCGTTGCAGTGGAACATCGGCAGCGTCCAGAGGTACACGCTGTCGAACGTGTGGCCGGAGTGCACGACCTCGCCGAACGAGTTCAGGTATGCGCCGCGGTGGGAGTACTGCACGCCCTTGGGCTTGCCTGTCGTGCCCGACGTGTAGTTGATCGAGATGCAGCCGGTCTCGTCCTCGACGGTCCACGGCAGTGGCTCGTCCCCACCGCGGGCCAGCAGGTCGTCGTATCTGACGCCACTGCCGGTGCCATCGCCAGGGTTCGCGGGGTCGACCACCGTGATGATCTCGTCGACGGTCTTCAGCCCGGCCGCGACCGGAGCCACCACCGGGTGCAGGGCCGCGTCGACCACCAGCATCTTCGCGCCGGAGTGATCGAGGATGTAGCGCACTTCCTGCGTGGACAGCCGGGTGTTGATCGCGACGAGGATGGCGCCGGCGAGAGGCACCGCGAAGTGCGCCACGAGCATCTCGGGGATGTTCGGCAGCATGTAGGCGACACGGTCGCCGGGCTGGATTCCGGATCCACGCAGGGCGTGCGCCACCCGCGTGGCCTCGGCGGCGAACTCGCGATAGCTCACCCGGCGATCGCCGTAGACGATCGCGGTCTTGTCCGGGAACACCTCTGCGGATCGGCGCAGGAAGGCCAGAGGGGTCAGCGGGGTGTCCCAGACAGCAGTCATCGAAGGCTCCTCGGGGCGGCGACAGCCGACATCATGCGTGAAATCCGCCGTCGACACGCCGATCGGACATCACTGACGACCGTGATCGCAAGTGCGCACACCACACGTGCCGCGGTGGCCACGCCAGGCCCGGAGGCCCGGCGGGCGTCACCGCGTCGTTTCGCCGTGAGCCGGTTCGCCTAGTCGACGAGCTTGATCGCTGCCCGCGGGCAGGCGGCGACAGCCTCTTCGAGCTTCGGGCGCATCGACTCGGGCGGGTTCTCGTCGAGGATGTAGAGGAAGTCGTCCTCCCGTACCTCGAACACCTCCGGGGCGATGCCCATGCAGACGGCGTTGGACTCACACAGATCGAAGTCGACCACGACCTTCATGGACACATCGTGCACCGAACACGCGCGTACCGATACTCAGGTGACCCTCACTTAGCCGGCTATTCCGGCATGCGGCGGTGCGGCTCGGACCCGGTGGACAGCAGGTCCGATGCCGGATCACCGCCGAGAGGGGGCGATCTGCGGAGTCGTCTCAGGGGCCGTGGCCTCCGGGTCCGACACGGGCGATTCGGACTGCCGGTTCGGTAGCGACTCGCACGCCACGCCGTCGGCGCCGTCGTCGAGGCGGTGCGGTTCGGCAGGGCCGGAGACGAGGGCGGCCTGTGCGTCCTCCTGGTAGCTGAAGTCGGCGCAGTCGAGGTCGTCGTAGGCCAGCGCGGAGCCGGCCATACCGGCGACGAGGCTGCCGCTGATCGCGGCGGCGGAAACTGCGGCGCAGGTACGTCGGGAGAGAGTCATGAGAGTGGGGGTCCTCTCGGTGGATCCGGAGGCCGTCGTGGGGGGCGTCGGCCTTTCCGGGTCATCTCCTCTCGCGCACTGCCCGTTACGGGCCCGCCGGCTGGTTGCTCCATTCGGCGGCCACGCGGCGCCACGTATGGAGCAGCGGGGCCCAAACCTGCAGGTTCGGGCCGCGCTCGACGGGTACGGGACTGCGGCTACCCGCGGCGGAGCACCGGACGCAGCGCGTCGAGCACCGCGGCATCGTCGATGGTGGAGGGCACCGGCTCGTCGTTGCCGTCGGCGATACCCCGCATCGTTTTGCGGAGGATCTTGCCCGAGCGGGTCTTGGGCAGGGCCGCGACCACGGCGACGTCCTTGAGGCTCGCGACGGCGCCGACCTGGTCACGCACGAGCTGCACGAGCTCGGCCCGCAGCTCGTCCTCGTCACGGTCGACGCCGGCCTTGAGCACCACGAACCCGCGCGGGACCTGGCCCTTCATCGAGTCGGCCACACCGATCACGGCGCACTCCGCCACATCCGGGTGAGATGCGAGAACCTCCTCCATCCCGCCGGTGGACAGCCGGTGCCCGGCCACGTTGATCACGTCGTCGGTGCGGCCCATGACGAAGACGTAGCCGTCCTCGTCGATGCGCCCGCCGTCACCCGTGAGGTAGTAGCCGTCGAACGCGGACATGTAGGAGGAGACGAAGCGCTCGTCGTCGTTCCAGAGGGTCGGCAGCGAACCGGGGGGCATCGGCAGCTTGACCACGATCGGGCCGTCGGTGCCCAGCTCGACCGGCTTCCCGGCCTCGTCGAGCACCTGGACGTCCCACCCTGGCAGCGGCTTCGTCGGCGATCCGGGCTTGATCTCCAGCAGTTCGATGCCGGCCGGGTTGGCGACGATGGGCCAGCCGGTCTCGGTCTGCCACCAGTGGTCGATCACCGGCACCTTGAGCAGGTCGGACGCCCAGCGCTGGGTCTCGGGGTCGAGCCGCTCACCTGCGAGGAAGAGGTAGCGCAGCGTCGATAGGTCGTACTGGGCGAGGTGTTCGCCCTTCGGGTCTTCCTTCTTGATCGCGCGGAAGGCAGTCGGCGCCGTGAACAGGCTCTTGACGCCGTGGTCCGCGACGACCCGCCAGAACTGCCCGGCGTCCGGTGTCCCCACCGGTTTGCCCTCGTAGAGCACCGTGGTGGCCCCGGCCAGGAGCGGCGCGTAGACGATGTAGGAGTGCCCCACGACCCAGCCGACGTCGGAGGCCGTGAAGATCGTCTCCCCGGTGTCGACGTCGTAGACGTTCGGCATCGTCCAGCGCAGTGCCACCGCGTGGCCTCCGCTGTCGCGCACCACGCCCTTGGGCTTTCCGGTCGTTCCTGAGGTGTAGAGGATGTAGAGCGGGTCGGTCGCCGCCACCGGCACGCAGTCGGCGGGGGAGGCCGATTCCATCGCCTCGGCCCAGTCCACGTCGTTCTCGCCCATCGCTGCCTCGGCCTGCGGGCGTTGCAGGATCACGCAGCGGGACGGCTTGTGGTCGGCCAACTCGATCGCCCTGTCCAGCAGGGGCTTGTACTCGATCACGCGCTTGCCCTCGATGCCGCAGGACGCCGAGACGATCACCGACGGGGTGGCGTCGTCGATGCGCACCGCGAGCTCCCGCGGCGCGAACCCGCCGAACACCACGGAGTGCACCGCGCCGATCCGGGCGCACGCCAGCATGGCCACGGCGGCCTCGGGCACCATCGGCATGTAGATCACCACGCGGTCCCCGCGCCCGACACCGAGGCCCGCGAGCACCCCGGCGAAGCGTGCGACCTCGTCGCGAAGCTGCTCGTAGGTGTAGGTGCGCGTCGTGCCTGTGACGGGGGAGTCGTAGATCAGCGCAGGCTGCGCGCCGCGCCCGGCCTCCACGTGCCGGTCGAGCGCGTTGTGGCACACATTGAGCTCCCCGTCGGGGAACCATCGGTAGAACGGCGGCCGCGAGTCGTCGAGCGCTCGCGTCGGCGGTTTGTGCCAGTCGATCGCCTGCGCCGCCCGGAGCCAGAACGCCTCCGGGTCGTCGGTGCTGGCGCGGAAGATGTCTTCGTACTCGCCCACGACTGGCCTCCTTGCGCTGCGGCCCCGAGTCGGTCACGGGCCCGAATCCCGGCGGCCCGGGCCCGGGGGCCGGTCGTGACAGTAAGCGCTGACGGGTGACGTCCGCAGGCCCACTCCGCCACGTGCTC
Organism: Pseudonocardia yunnanensis; assembly: GCF_039534065.1. Lineage (NCBI taxonomy): Bacteria > Bacillati > Actinomycetota > Actinomycetes > Pseudonocardiales > Pseudonocardiaceae > Pseudonocardia > Pseudonocardia yunnanensis. Next base: position 224,242 of record NZ_BAAAUS010000023.1, read on the forward strand.
GATCTCCACCTGTTCGGGTGGAGAGGCACGCGTCTTTCCCCGGTCGTGTCTGCCGGCTGCGGACGGATCCGGGCAGCAATCGACGCTACGTGCAGTCACCACCCGATCGGCCGACTCCCGGAAGGGGCACGCGCTCGTTCCACTCCGTGTGACGGGTCGCTTACTACCCGTTCGTGCGGCGCGTCCTGTAGCGAAACGGCGGGGGCGGGAGATGAAGATTCTGCGAGGGGTTCGGCGGACGTCGGGGCGTCATGCCGCACCGTCGGTTCCGTTTCGTGCTGCAGGTGGACGGGGGAGCAGGCCGATGAGGTTCGGACGCCGCTTGCTCGCCCTTCGCGGGCCGGGTCCGCGCTGGAATCGTCACGCTCCGTCCGGCCTCGCGATCGCCGTGGCCGTTGTCCTGGCCGTCGGGCTCACCGTGGGCACCACAGGGGCGGGAGGAGCCGCCGCGGACGTCCGGCCACTCCGGCCGCAGGACGCCTGCTCGTCGCCGGCCTGGGTCACCGCCTGGCAGACGGCAGCGCAGCCCGCGCCCGGCAACCCCGGCCTCGCCGGCACCACCCTGCGCATGATCGTGCGCCCGCAGATCACCGGGTCCGAGGCCCGCATCCGGCTCTCCAACGCCTACGGCGCCGTGCCGCTGACCGTCGGCGCGGTGTCGGCGGCCCGCTCCGACGGACGGGCGGGGCTGCTGCCGGGCAGCGTCGAGCCCGTGGAGTTCGGCGGGAAGACGTCGGTCGTGATCCCGCCCGGTGCCGAGGTGGAGAGCGACCAGGTGCCGCTCGAGGTCGAGGCCGGCGAACCCCTGGCCGTCAGCATGTTCCTGCCCGCCGCCCCGCCCGTCATGACACAGCACTCGGTGGCGCTGCAGACGTCCTACATCTCCCGCAAGGGCGACTGGACGTTCGGCGACGCATCCGCGTTTCCCACGCGCATCCTCTCGTGGCTGGTGCTCACCGGCGTGGACGTGCTGGCACCCCGCCCGGTCAACGCGGTGGTCACGATGGGCGACTCGATCACCGACGGCGTGGGCAGCGCCCCCGACCTCGACGAGCGCTGGCCCGACGCCCTGTCGGCCGGCCTCGCCACCGCGGGCGGCACCAACGTCATGTCCGTGCTCAACGCCGGAATCGCACGCAACCGGCTCCTCAACGACGACACCGTCGGCGGCGGGGACTCTCCGCTCACCCGGTTCGAACGGGACGTCGAGGGCGCTACCGGCGCCACCGACGTCGTCCTGCACATCGGCACCAACGACGTGGCGGCCCGCCGCCCCGCCGCCGAGATCATCGAGGGCCTGCAGAAGTTCGCCGAGCGCGCGAGGGACGCAGGCAAGCGGGTGTACCTCACGACGATCACCCCGTCCGGCGCCGGTGCCCACGGCACCGCTTCCGCCGTCGCGAACCGCGCTGCCGTCAACGCATGGGTGCGGGTGCACGGGCGGGAGTACGCCGACGGCGTGTTCGACTTCGCTGCCACGGTGGCCGATCCGGCGCGCCCCACCCGCCTCGCCCCCGAGTTCGACGCCGGGGACGGTCTGCATCTCTCGCCTGCGGGCTACCGCGCGCTGGCGGGATCGGTGGACCGGGACCTGCTCACCGGCAGCCCCTGCCTCACCCCGAAGCGCTCTTAGCGCAGCCCGAACCAGCCCCGCCCGCGCCGCGGGCGCTCCTCGCCGCCGTCCTCGTCCGCGTCGGTCACGACAGGGAGCGGCCCTGTGGCCGTGTCCTCCCGGTTGAGCCGCTCGATCACCCAGTCCACGGCCAAGGCGCCGGGCGAGACGCCACGGTCCGCGGCGATGCGTCTCAACTGCTCGATCCGCAACGCGGGCAGCCGGAGCTGGAAGACCTGAGCGGACCCGAAGCGGCCGGTCAGCTCGGTGGGACCCTGGCCGTCGCCCGAGAGCGCGGCGAGGTACGAGCTGAGCTCGCCGTCCTCGACGACGGGATCATCCGGCTGTTTCGCGGCCGGGTTTCTCCCGGTGGGAGCCGGGGCGCGATGGCGCGAGCGGGAGCGATCGCGGGGCGGAGGCATGCGCGGAGCCTACGACCGGGCGCCGCTCGGATATCGCCGAGCACGCGCTACGGCGAGCGGAACAGCTCCGTTCATGGCCGGCCCGGCTCAGTCGACGAGGTCGTAGCCGGCCTCGGTGACGGCCACCGCGATCTCGTGGCGGGCGACCTCGCGGTCCGCCAGCACCGTGACGGCCCCGCTCTCCAGGCTGACCTCCACGGCGTCGACACCGTGGATCTCGCTGATCTCCTCCGTGACGGACATCACGCAGTGCTGGCAAGTCATCCCGGCGACGGTGACCTGGGTGCGGAACGGTGCCTCGACGGACATGCAGGGCCTCCTCGGATGTGGGTCGAATGGTTGCAGAACCGGCATCCGGTCCCCGTCCGGCCCACGCCGCTCACGATTCCGGTGGTGACAATACGGCCAGGGGTAAGGAAGCGTCGCGACTCTCGCCACTCTCCCGTGTTCGCTCCGTCACTGCCGAGTCCGATCTTCCTCCGCTAAGAGGGGGTGCGTGGCGGAAGGGCGGTAGGTAACGTGCCGGTCACGGCCACGGGGGTGGCTACGGGGCGTTCCGGCTCGGGGTGGGGTACCCGCGCCGGGAAAGGCGACCGAGGTCTGCGGACGGCGCTGTCCGCGGTTGCGCGCCCCCGATCGGTCGAGGCCTGGTGGCGACCGCACGGGGAGGCGTCGATGAGTGGTATCGGAAGTGCACGGCGGGAGATCGGTGAGGAACGGATGGCGCCAGGGGGCGCCATCCCGAGTCAGCGCACGGCTGCGGACGCCTATCGCGTCTCCGACGACCAGCTCCACCGCGCGAGGCTGGTCGTCGCGCGCAACTCCGCCGACTCCGACGACCTCCGGCAGTTGCTCGACATGCTCGGGTTGATCTCGGCCAACCCCGACCAGCCACCGCCCGTCACCCGCTGATGGCCCGCCGGCTCGGCCGTGACCTGCGGTCGAGCCGGTCCGGCTCGGTAGGTACCCCCGGGTGTCGGGCCCCTCAGGCCCTGTCATATGCTTATGCGGCTCCCAACGGACAGCCGTTGCGGGCGGGGACTGCCCTGGTGGTCCAAGCCCCCATCGTCTAGCGGCCTAGGACTCCGCCCTTTCAAGGCGGCAGCGCGGGTTCGAATCCCGTTGGGGGTACGTTTCACCGGCACGACCGTACGATGCAGTACAGCAAGGCCCAGTGGCGCAGTTGGTTAGCGCGTCGCCCTGTCACGGCGAAGGTCGCGGGTTCGAGTCCCGTCTGGGTCGCTCCACCTTCCGGCACACCGCCGGTTCGGCCAGGTAGCTCAGTTGGTACGAGCGACCGCCTGAAAAGCGGTAGGTCGGCGGTTCGACCCCGCCCCTGGCCACAACTTCTGCAGCGCTCGGCATCACGAGCTTTCCTGCTCCGTGGCGGTACGCCAGGTATCCTGGCCTGGCCATGTCGCGTTCGGCCTGCGGGAAAGGCTGGAAGCGCGGCCCCCTGGATGTATGTGCGGCGTGTGCCGCTGCCCGCCTCGCTGCGGCAGCTCACCGCTCGGCGGGTGGATCAGTCCGCCCGAGCCGCTGACGTAGGGTTGTCATCCGGCTACCATCCGTCGGGGGATGGGGGGCATGCGAACGTGACGACAGCCCGCTCGAAAGGGTTCTCGGGAATGCGACTGCCACGGCGCGGCCCTGCGGGCCTCACCCGTTGGGGCGTGTGGTCGCTACCCGCACCGGTACTCACCGTGATCCTGCTCGTCGAGCTGGTGGCTGTCGGCACACTCGCCGTGAGCCTGCGCCACGGCATCGGCCATCTACCGCACTCGTGGGCGCCCATCCTGGCCGTGCTGATCGCGGCCGGCATCGTCAGCACCGAGGCCTCGCTGGGCGTCGAGCGTGTCAGACGCCAGTCCGACGAGGGGCCGCACATCGACCTGAGCTCGGTCTGGACGTTCGCGGCTGCCGCGCTGCTTCCGGCGCCGATGGCCGTGGCCGTGGCGCTCGTGCTCTGCCTGCACATCTACGCGCGCGTGTGGCGCCGCTCGGGTGTGCCACCTCACCGGGCCCTGTTCAGCACGGCCACCGTCGTGCTCGCCGTGCAGGCCGCCGCGGCCGTGATGGCTCTGAGCGAGCCCGCTGTTCTCTTCCGCACTCTCTGGGGCCTGCTGACGGTGCTGCTCGCCCTGGTGGTGTACGCAGCGGTCAACATGACCCTGGTGGTCGCGGTGATCGTGTTGTGCGGCCCGAACCGCCGCTTCTCCACGTTCGTGCAGACGCTCTGTCACGGTGACGACGCCGTTCTGGAGTTCGCCACGCTCTCCATGGGGGCGCTCGCCGCGTGCGCGATGGCGTCCTTCGGACCTGGGTACGCGGTACTGGTGCTTCCCCCGCTGATCGTGCTCCACCGCACCGTCCTCGTGCGCCAGCTCGAGGAGGCCGCCAGCACCGACGGCAAGACGGGGCTGCTCAACGCCGCCGCGTGGCACGACCAGGCCAGCCGGGCGCTGCGCCGCATCGAGCGCTCGGGCGGGCACGCCACCGTGCTCGTGCTGGACCTCGACCACTTCAAGCACGTCAACGACCGGTACGGACACCTCGTGGGCGACCAGGTGCTGGCCACCGTCGCGGCGGCGGTGCGCAGCGAGGTGCGCGACGACGACATCGTCGGGCGTTTCGGGGGCGAGGAGTTCGTCGTCCTCCTGCCCGGTCTCGACGGTGAGGACGGTCACCCCGGGGCGGAGGCGGTGGCGGAGCGCATCCGCCGGAGGATCAGGGCGCTGCGGGTCGACGTCGCCGACCCGGTGGGGCAGGCGGTGATCGACCACCTCAGCGTCTCCATCGGGGGCGCGATGATGCCGGTCGACGGCAATGAGCTGGGACGGCTGCTCGAGGTGGCCGATGCCGCGATGTACTGCGCGAAGCACGCCGGTCGCAACACCGTGCGGATGGGGCTCTCCGCCGTGCCGAGCGCACCGGGAGGGGCTCGCGCCGCGAGGCCCTCGCCGTATCGCCGCGCCTGACAACCGGGGTTTGCGGCGGCGCGGCCCGGTGTCCATCAGCCCGCCGTGGGACGATCAGGCGGTTTGTGGCCGCCAGTGCTCGCGCCCGCCGAGGAATTCGACATGTCCGCACGCCCGATCGATGACACGGCTCCGGCCCGCAGAGCCGGCCGCCGTCCCGTCACCACGCGGTCCGAGATCGAACACATTGCTCTGGAGCTGTTCAGCGAACGCGGCTTCGACACCACCACCGTGGACGACATCGCCAATGCGGCGGGCATCGGACGGCGCACCGTCTTCCGCTACTACCGCTCGAAGAACGACATTCCATGGGGTGCGTTCGACGAGGAGCTCGACCGGATGCGCCGGACCTTCGCCGCGCTTCCCGCGGACCTGCCGATAATGGCGGGAGTCCGGCGCGCTGTCCTCGACTTCAACGAGGTTCATCCGCAGGAGCAACCGTGGCATCGGCGGCGGTTGCGACTGATCCTCGACACACCTGCGCTCCAGGCCCATTCGACATTGCGCTACGCGAAATGGCGTCGGGTGGTGGCGGAGTACGCCGCGTCACGACTCGGCCTGTCGCCCGACGATCTCGTGCCACAGACGATCGGGCACGCCAGTCTGGGCGTGGCGCTGGCCGCTTACGAGCGCTGGCTCACGGAGGGCGGCGACCTGCACGAGCTGCTCGACGTGGTCTTCCGCGCGCTGGAGAGCGGCCTGGTGCCGGAGCCGGCCCGATAGCGGCGCCGGCTCCGGGTGAGCTCACCGCGAGAGCCGCTCCAGCCTGCGAGCCGTGGGCCAGCGCACGGAGTGGGCCCAGCCGAGCTTCTCGAAGATCCGGATGACGCCGGCGGAGATGTCCACCTGTCCACGCTTCACCCCGTGCCGCGCGCAGGTCGGGTCGGCGTGGTGCAGGTTGTGCCACGACTCGCCGAAGGAGAGCACGGCGAGCCACCACACGTTCCCGGAGCGGTCGCGTGCGGCGAACGGGCGGTCGCCCACCATGTGGCAGATCGAGTTGATGGACCAGGTGACGTGGTGCAGCACCGCCACCCGGACGAGGCCGGCCCAGAAGAAAGCGGTCAAGGCGCCCCACCACGACCAGCTGACCAGACCGCCGATGAGGGCGGGCAGGCCGAGGCTCGCCAGCGTCAGCAGGATGAAGCACCTGTCGACCGCCGCGATGTCACGGTCGGCCAGCAGGTCGGGCGCGAAGCGGCGTGCGTTGGTGCGGTCGCGGCCCAGCAGCCAGCCCATGTGGGCGTGCCAGAAGCCGCGGACCAGGGCCGCCGGACCGGTGCCGAACAGCCAGGGCGAGTGAGGGTCGCCGTCCTTGTCGGAGAAGGCGTGGTGGCGCCGATGGTCGGCCACCCAGCCGACGACGCTGCCCTGGAACGCGATGCTCCCCGCCACGGCGAGAGCGACCCGCAACGGCCGCTTCGCCTTGAACGAGCCGTGCGTGAAGTAGCGATGGAAGCCGACAGTGACGCCCAGCCCGCTCAGGACGTAGAAGGCCACGGCGAGGCCGACGTCGAGCCAGCTGAGTCCCCACCCCCAGGCCAGCGGTACCGCGGCGGCCACCGCCAGCAGCGGTATCACCATGAACGCGATGACGAGGGCCTGCTCGGTGTCGGACTTGCGGCCCTCGATGAGGGCGGCGGCCGGCGGGCGTTCCTGCAGGACAGGGGGCATGTGGATCCTTCGCTTCGTCGCAGGGAGCTGAACAAAGGTCACGGTACGGCAACGGGCGGCTTTCGCTTTGGCCATGCGAACCAACCATCGGTCGAATCGAGTTACACGGGCTCACAGGCCCCCGTGATAGGTTCTGCCGCGGTTGCAGTCGTGTCTTCCTCGATCGTTGTGAAGCGTCCGTGGAGAGTGACGGTGGGCTTCACAGGCGATGCAGAGGTTCCAAGCGTTCGTCGGTGTTCCCGTGCAGCCCCCGGTCGGCACAGTGCCGGCAGGGTCCGCTTCACGTATGGAGAACAGGTATGCCGCAGGGCACCGTCAAGTGGTTCAACGCCGAGAAGGGCTTCGGCTTCATCGCGACCGACGACAACGGCCCGGACGTCTTCGTCCACTACTCGGCCATTCAGTCGGACGGCTTCCGCACCCTGGAGGAGAACCAGCGCGTCTCGTTCGAGGCGAGCCAGGGCGCCAAGGGCCCGCAGGCCGACACGGTCCGCCCCATCTGAGAGAGCTTCTCTCGGATCGCAGCTTCGATGCCGGCGCCCTTCATGGGCGCCGGCATCGGCGTCTCGGCGCCAGGCCGACCGGTCAGCTGCCCCCGGCCCATGCCGCCGTGCGGGCCACACCCTCGTCCACGCCGACCGGTGAGAAGCCCAGCGCCCGCGCGCCCGCGTCGTTCACCCGCACCGGCGGCAGGTGCCCGTAGACCTCGGAGCGGCGGGCGTAGGTGTCGGCGTCCTCCCCGAGCGATGAGCCCGGTGGCAGCGTGCGCACCCGCACGCCACCCACGTGGTCGGCGAAGGTGTGCAGAACGCGGCCGAACGTGGCGACCTCGCCGCTCAGCACGTACCGCCGGCCCGGCTCCCCACGCTCCAGCGCGAGCAGGTGCCCGGCTGCCGCGTCCTCTGCGAGGACCCATCCCACGGCGGCGTCCACCACGGCCGGCGCCTCACCACGCGCGGCCGCGATGAACAGACCGTTGTAGGACAACGGCCCCCGTGGGCTCGGGCCGTAGATACTCACCGGGTTGACGATGACCGCGCCCATACCGCCTGCGGCGGCCGTCAGCACAAGCTCCTCGGCAGCGGCCTTGCTCACGGAGTACGGATCGGTGAGGGCGTGCGCCCCCGTCGGGGACTCGGCCACCAGCCCCGAGGAGTCGATCACCGCCGCACTGCTGCTGGTGTAGACGAAGCGCGCCACCCCCGCATCCGCCGCCGCGGCCAGCACCGAGCGCGTGCCCTCGACGTTGGCCCTGCGGGTCGCCTCGGCCGAGCTCTCCACGGAGCCCGCGAGGTGGAGCACCGCGTGGCAGCCGTGCACGGCCCGGCGCACCGCATCGGTGTCGGCCAGATCGCCCACCACGACGTTCACGCCCTCAGGCAGCAGCTCAGCCGCCTTCGCCCGGTCTCGCGCGAGTACACGGACGTCGTGCCCCTCCCGCACGGCCAGCTCGACCAGCGCGCTCCCCAGATAGCCCGTCCCACCGGTGATCATCAGCACCGGAGCATCGTTTCAGCCGCTGGCCGACGATAACCGGCGACAAGTGACATACCTCCACACGGAGCAGCCGTCGATCCTCCGACGCCTACCGGTCGCCCGCCGTTCACGGAGGCCGAACGGACTACGCGCGGAGGCGCCCCCGCTCGTCTCGGAGTCGGGCTCGGTCGCCGCTATGAGCTCTGAAACGCGTGTCGGAACCGTCATGCTCAGTGTTGAGCCTCACAGAGACATGCCAACAGGGCGTGCTCGCGAAACATCGGAGGTCAAGGATGCCGGGCTGGGACAGCTACCGCGCGGTGTACGGCGCGGAGCTGCGCGCGGCGGCGCTGGAGTTCGTCGACCACGGGTGGCCCGTGGTGGAGGAGTCAGCCACGTCGCTCCTATTGATCACCGGCTCGGCCCTCGATGTCCTCGAGGTACCGGCGGCCTGTGGGCGCCAGGTCTGCGCACAGCTGCGCGCCGCAGGAGCGGTCGTGCCGGTCGCGGCCACGCCCACCGGGTCGTGGTGGTTCCCGGTCGCTACCGGGGGCGCGCTCACGGAGGAGCTGAGGGAGACCGCTGGCGTCGCCCTTCACACCGACGGTGCCCCGGTGCTGGCTCCGCCGTCCCAGGTGCCCGACGGCTGGGTGCACTGGCGGGTCGCGCCCGCGCTCACCGGCTACCGGGTGCCGTCGCCAGACCTGATCGTGCATGCCGCCGCCGACGCCGTTCGGTGGCGGGCCGACCGTGAGTTGCACCCGGGCGCCCAGCGGCCCGCCGGTGCGATGGCGGTCGGACTGCGGTTCTGACGGACCGCGCAGCCGGCACCCGGCTCACCTCCCGCTGACGCAGCTCGTCGCGCTGCGCCGGGAGGATCCGGACTCGCCGGTGGTGTGGCGCCCGAGGGCTACTCCCAGGGGGGAGATCCCTTGCTGTGCGGCCGCACCACGAACGTGGCCGGGGTCGGTGGAACACCATCGACCCCGGCCAGACCCAGTTCCGGACAACGGGACTGCGGTCGGGCAGGCAGTATGGGTTCGTGCAGATCTCGGAGAGCCCCGGATCGGAAGCGCCGGAGGCGAAGCGCCCCGCGGGCTCGTTCCCGCGACCTGTCGTCGAGGTCGGCCTGGGTTTCGGCCGGATCGACGCCGCCACCCGCGTGCGTGACCTGCGGCGGATGAAGCGCTTCGCCACTGGGCTGCTGCTGCTCGCCACGGTCATCTTCCTGGTGTCCCGTTGGTGGGAGGTCAACGACGGCCCGGCGTGGATCGGGTACATCCGCGCCACGGCCGAGGCGGGGATGGTGGGCGCGCTGGCCGACTGGTTCGCCGTCACCGCGCTCTTCCGGCGCCCGCTCGGGCTGCCGATCCCGCACACCGCGATCATCCCGACGAAAAAGGACATGATCGGCGACAGCCTCGGCGACTTCGTCGGGGAGAACTTCCTGGCCGAGGACGTGGTGCGCGACAAGCTCGCCCGCGTCCAGGTGTCGCAGCGGGTGGGGGCGTGGATCGGCCAGGAGGCCAACGCCTCCCGCATCACCGCCGAGCTCGCCACGGCCGCCCGCGGCGTCGTCACCGTGCTGCGCGACGAGGACGTGCAGGAGGTGATCGAGCAGATCCTCGTGCCGAAGCTCCTGGAGCGCCCGATCGGGCCGCCGCTCGGCACGGTGCTGGAGGGCGTGCTGGCCGACGGGTCGCACCTGCGCCTGGTCGACCTGGTGTGCGACCGCGCATACGACTGGGTCACGGCCAACCACGACATGGTCCTGCGGGTCGTGCACGAGAGGGCGCCGTCGTGGTCGCCCAGGTTCGTCGACGACCTCATCGCCGACCGGGTCTACCTCGAGGTGCAGAACTTCGCGTGGAACGTGAAGACCGACCCCGAGCACCCGCTGCGCAAGGCGGTCGACCGGTTCCTCGTCGAGTTCGCCACCGACCTGCAGCGCGACCCGGAGACCATCGAGCGCGCTGAGCGGATCAAGTTCCAGATCGTCGGGCACCCGGACGTGCAGAAGTTCATCGGCCAGGCCTGGAGCACCGTCAAGGGCATGATCCTCGACGCCGCCGCCGACCCGTCGAGCGCGCTGCGCAACCGGGTACGCGACGGGTTCATCGCACTCGGCACCCGCCTCAGCAACGACACGGAGCTCCGCGACAAGGTCGACGGCTGGCTGGCCGACGCGGCCGGCTACGTCGTACGGCACTACCGGGCGGAGATCACCACGCTGATCACCGACACCGTCGAGCGCTGGGACGCGGAGGAGACCTCACGCAAGGTGGAGCTGCAGGTGGGACGTGACCTGCAGTTCATCCGCATCAACGGCACGGTCGTCGGCGCGCTCGCCGGGCTCGTCATCTACACGGTCGGTCAGCTGGCGTTCGGCTCGTAGCGCCGGTGGCTCTCCGCGACTGTGCGACAGCGCACGGTGGCCTCCCGTCTCGCCGGTGCAGTCTTTAGCAAGCACACCTAACTCGACCCGTGGCGAGTCCTTGCTGCTCGAACCGGTGACGAAGGCCACGCATCGTGCAAGCTCTGTGCTTGCAACAGCTAGCGTTCGTGGGTAAAGTCGGCGGCGCGAACGGGAGGTGATCGGACGTGCCAGTACCGAGGGCCCCGAAACAGGACGGGCCCGGGGAGCGCGTCGGACACGCGGTCGAGCATGTCGGCCAGGTCGTCGAACAGGCGGGCCAGGCCGTCGGCCAGGCCGTCGACGACATCGGCGGCTACATCCGCAGCCAGCGGGAGAGTGCGCAGGTGTCGCTGCGCCAGCTGGCTCGCACTGCCGGCGTCAGCAATCCCTATCTCAGTCAGATCGAGCGGGGGCTGCGCAAGCCGTCGGCCGAGATCCTGCAGCAGATCGCGAAGGGGCTGCGTATCTCCGCGGAGGCCCTGTACGTGAAGGCCGGGATTCTCGACGAAAGGCCGGCGAGCGACGTCACCGACGCCGTGCTCGCTGATCCGACCCTGACGGAGCGCCAGAAGCAGGTGCTCCTCGAGATCTACCAGTCCTTCCGGCAGGAGGGTGGCAAGCACGTCGCCCCCGGCCACACCACCGAATCATCCTGACGAGGAGTGATCATCATGCCCGTGTCACTACCTACCGCCGCGGACGTCCGCAAGGCCCGTGAGCAGGCCGCCAAGAACGCCGCCGAGCGTGCCGAGGTCGCCCGCACCCCGTTGTTCGCCGTCCTGGGCGCAGGGGAGATCGCCGTCTCCGCCGTGTCCAAGGCCGCCGAGATCGCCCGTGCCCGCGCCGCCGTGGCCCGCACGCGTGCCTCGGCCCAGGCCGAGGACGTGCAGCACCGCGTCGCCGAGCTGCCGCAGCGCCTGTCATCCGAGGAGCTGCGCAAGACCGTGGCGGAGCTGCGCGCGCAGGCCGAGCAGGCCTACGCCGGCTTCGCGGAGCGCGGTGAGAAGACCTGGGGACGTATCCGCAAGCAGCCCCAGGTGGAGCAGGCACTCGCGACGTTCGGCTCCTACACGGAGAAGCTCGACGCGCGTGTCGACGGCCTGGTCGACGACGCCCACGATGCCGCCACCAAGGCCCTGGCCACGGTGACCACCCAGACCCGGTCCACCGGCGAGCGGGTGGCCCGTGCCAGCAAGCTCATCGGCGGGCGCACCGCCGACAAGGTCGCCGACGTGAGTGGTGACGCGTCGAAGGCCGTGGCCAAGGCCGGTGCCGAGACGGCCGGCGCGATCAACGAGGCCGGCGACGAGCTGGCCCACGACGCCCGCAGTGCCACCCGCAGGGCCGCCAACCGCACGGCCCCCAAGGATGCCACTCGCCGCCCGGCCACCCGCCGGACCGGCACGACGAACGGCACGGGTCCGAAGAGCTGACCTGGCCTGCCGCGTGCGCACCCGGTCATTCGACACAGCGCCCCTGAGGATCTCCTGCTCCTCAGGGGCGCTGTGTCGTGGTCGTCCAGGGTAGGCTGCCCGTGTGAGCCTGCTGTACGACCTCGATGACTGGGTGCTGTGGGCGCTGTGGCTGCTGGCCATCCCCGTGGGTGCCTATGCCTTCATTCACGCCCTGATGCAGCGTGCCGACGCGTTCACCGCGGCCGACAAGCTCACGAAGCCGGCCTGGCTCGGCATCACCGGTGCCAGTGTGCTGGTGCTGGTCGTGTTCCAGGGAGGTCCGCGCAGTAGCGGCACCCTGTTCTGGTTGGCGGCTCTGGTAGCCGTGCTCGTCTACATCGTCGACGTCAAGCCCGCGGTGGTGGGCGTGCAGGGCGGCGGTAATCGCTGGTGAGTGACTGGTCCGTCCTCGGCTCGCTGGAGGCGGTCCCCGCGCTCGACCGTCCCGATCTGTTGGGTGAGCCCGTCGCTCACGCCCTCAAGCTGCTAGATCCTGCCGACGCTGCGCTGGTCGGCGTCGCGGAGATCGACCCGGGGCTGGCCGACACAGCGGCGTTCTGCGAGGCCTACGGCTCCCCGCTCGACGGCTCGGCCAACTGCGTGGTCGTGGCCGGTCGGCGCGGCGAGGAGACCCGCTACGCGGCCTGCCTGGTGCTCGCCACCACTCGTGCCGACGTCAACGGGCTGGTCCGCAAGCGGCTGAACGCGCGCAAGGCCTCCTTCGCGCCGATGGACGACGCCGTCGCGCGCAGCGGCATGGAGTACGGCGGGATCACCCCGATCGGCCTGCCCGAAGACTGGCCGGTGCTCGTCGACGCTGCGGTGGCGGCAGCACCCGCCGTCGTGATCGGGAGCGGCGTGCGGCACTCGAAGCTCGCCCTGCCCGGGGAGTTGGCGGCTCGGCTGCGCGGCGCGGAAGTGGTCGACGGCCTGGGCCGGTAGGCCCGGCTCCACGACCAGGCCTTCCGTCGGAAGAGCTCTGGCCACGGTTTCCGTTCATCAGGTGTGGACCGTCAACAGAGTAGAGCCGGAGCGGCTCAAGCTTCCTGTGTTCGCTGCTGGCGGACTTACTTGAGAGCTGGAATTCGTTCAACGGTGTAAGCGTTGACTGGGGCATGACAGAGACGCTGAAGCTGCCGGTGCTTCCGCTCGCCGACTCGGTGGTGCTGCCCGGCATGGTGGTTCCTGTCCGGCTCGACGAGCCGGATGTGCAGGCAGCGGTCGATGCAGCGAACAGCGTCGATCGCAAGGTCCTGATCGTTCCGCGCCTCGACGGCAAGTACGCCGCAGTGGGCACGATCGCCGTCCTCGAGCAGGTCGGCAGGCTCCCCAGTGGAGAGCGCGCGGCCGTGGTGCGCGGTGAGGGCCGCGCGCAGATCGGGTCCGGTGTCACCGGCCCCGGTGCCGCCCTGTGGGTGGAGGCGACTCCCATCCCCGACCCGCCCGTCACGGGCAAGGCGACCGAGCTCGCCAAGGAGTACAAGGCCCTCGTCATCGGGATCCTGCAGCAGCGGGGTGCCTGGCAGGTCATCGACTCGGTGCAGCAGATCACCGACCCCGGCCAGCTCGCCGACACGGCAGGCTGGGCGTCCTACCTCGACCTGGACCACAAGTCCCAGCTGCTCGCCGAGACCGATCCGGTCAAGCGGCTGGAACTGCTGATCGAGTGGACGCGCGAGCACGTCGCCGAGCAGGAGGTCTCCGAGAAGATCGCCAACGACGTCCGCGAGGGCATGGAGAAGACCCAGCGCGAGTTCCTGCTGCGCCAGCAGCTGGCCGCGATCCGCAAGGAGCTGGGTGAGGACGAGCCCGAGGGCGCCGACGACTACCGCACACGGGTCGAGAACGCCGACCTGCCGGAGCACGTGCGCAAGGCCGCGCTCACCGAGGTGGGCAAGCTGGAGCGTGCGTCGGACCAGAGCCCGGAATCGGGCTGGATCCGTACCTGGCTGGACACCGTCCTCGACATCCCGTGGACGACGACCACCGAGGACACCGACGACCTCGTGGCCGCCAGGGCGATCCTCGACGCCGACCACGCGGGCCTCGACGACGTCAAGGAGCGGCTGATCGAGTTCCTGGCCGTCCGGGCTCGGCGCAACCGCCGTGGCCTCGACAAGGTCGGCGGACGTGGGTCGGGTGCCGTTCTGTCGCTGGTCGGCCCGCCCGGCGTCGGTAAGACGTCGCTGGGTGAGTCGGTCGCGCGGGCCCTGGGCCGCAAGTTCGTCCGCGTCGCCCTGGGTGGTGTGCGGGACGAGGCCGAGATCCGCGGGCACCGGCGCACCTACGTCGGCGCGCTGCCCGGCCGGATCGTGCGGGCCATCCGCGAGGCGGGCTCGATGAACCCGGTCGTGCTGCTCGACGAGATCGACAAGGTCGGCAGCGACTTCCGGGGTGACCCGACCGCGGCGCTGCTCGAGGTGCTCGACCCTGCGCAGAACCACACGTTCCGCGACCACTACCTCGAGGTCGACCTCGACCTGTCGGACGTGCTGTTCCTCGCCACGGCCAACGTGTACGAGGCCATCCCCGGCCCGCTGGCCGACCGGATGGAGATCGTGACGCTCGACGGCTACACCGAGGCGGAGAAGGTCGCCATCGCGCGCGACCACCTGCTGCCGCGGCAGGTCGAGAAGGCGGGCCTGGAGCCGTCCGACGTCGAGTTCTCCGAGGTCGCACTCGGCATGATCGCCGCCGAGTACACGCGCGAGGCGGGTGTGCGGCAGCTGGAGCGTGGCCTGGCGAAGGTCCTGCGGAAGGTCGCCGTGCAGGTCGACTCGTCGGACGTCGAGCGTCCGGTGCACATCGACGCCGACGCTCTGGTGGGCTACCTGGGGCGGCCGAAGTTCACGCCGGAGACGGCGGAGCGGACGTCCGTGCCTGGTGTCGCCACCGGGCTCGCGGTCACCGGCGCCGGCGGGGACGTGCTGTTCATCGAGGCCACCTCGATGGAGGGCGAGCCTGGTCTGACCCTGACCGGCCAGCTGGGTGACGTCATGAAGGAGTCGGTGTCGATCGCGCTGAGCTACCTGCGCTCCCGCGGCCTGGCCGGCGACCTGGCGTCGCGCAAGCTGCACGTCCACGTGCCGGCGGGCGCCGTGCCGAAGGACGGGCCGAGCGCCGGCATCACGATGACCACGGCTCTCGCGTCGCTCGCCAGCGGGCGACCGGTGAAGTCGAACGTCGGGATGACGGGTGAGGTCACGCTGCAGGGCAAGGTCCTCCCGATCGGTGGGGTCAAGCAGAAGCTGTTGGCCGCGCACCGGGCCGGGCTGACCGACGTGATCATCCCGAAGCGCAACGAGCCCGACCTCGACGATCTGCCGGAGTCGGTGCGCGGTGAGCTGCGGGTGCACCCGGTGGCCGACGTCGCCGACGTCCTGAAGCTGGCTCTCGAGCCGGTTCAGGTGGCTACCGCCGCCTGATTTCCCTACCCGCGACGAACGGCACTCTCGTCCGAAAGGATCGGACGGGAGTGCCGTTCGTACGTTCAGGGCGTCGTCAGCGGAACACCACCGTCTTGTTGCCGTGCACCAGCACCCGGTCCTCCAGGTGCCACCGCAGGCCGCGGGCCAGTACGAGCCGCTCGATGTCGCGGCCGCGGCGCACCATGTCGCTCGCGGTGTCGCTGTGGTCCACCCGGATCACGTCCTGCTCGATGATCGGTCCGGCGTCCAGGTCGGGTGTGACGTAGTGGCACGTGGCGCCGATCAGCTTCACCCCGCGCGCGTATGCCTGGTGGTAGGGCCGGGCGCCGACGAACGAGGGCAGGAAGCTGTGGTGGATGTTCAGAGCCCGCCCGGCCCACGCCCGGCAGACCTGGGCCGGAAGGATCTGCATGAAGCGGGCGAGCACGATCGCGTCGGGGTCGTAGCCCTCGACGAGCCCGCTCAGCTCGTCGAACGCCTTCTCCTTCTCCACCGCGTACCGCACGTTGCCCGGCGGCGGGAACTCGACGTGGTGGAACGGCACACCGTGCGCGCGCACGATGTCGCCGAGCTCGTCGTGGTTGCCGATCACGGCGTCGAGCTGCACCGGGAGCTCACCGGCCGCGACGCGGCCCAGCAGGTCGTGCAGGCAGTGCGGTTCCTTGGTCACCAGGAGCACGGCGCGCTTGGGCACCGCGGTGTCGGTGACCGTCCAGTCGGTCTGCCCGCCGAGCTCCGCGGCGACCTGGGCGAAGCGGTCCCGCAGCTCGTCGACCCCGTAGGGGAGCGAGTCGGCGCGCACGACCTGGCGGGTGAAGAACCATCCGGTGTCCGGGTCGGAGTGGTACCCCGCCTCCGTGATCCAGCCGCCGGCGTCCGCGAGGAAGCCTGCGATCCTCGCCACGATGCCGGTGGTGTCGGGACAGCTCAGGGTGATCACATAGCGCTGGTCGGCGGTCGCATCCACAAGGGGATCGTGCCTTGTGGCCGACGCGGTGTGGCAGACGGCATGCCCTAGACGGCGCAGCCGCAGCGCATCCTGTTCCCCGTGACTTCACGGGCAAACGGCACCGATGACAGAGCCCACACCCGGCGTCGCGCAGTAGCCGCAATGACGTTCGCGACCGGTGTCATCGTCGCCAACAACTACTACGCCCAACCGCTCGAAGACGCACTCGCCGAGGCTTTCCACGCCACCTCGTCGCAGGTCGGCGTGGTTCTCACCCTCATCCAGCTGGGCTACGCGTTCGGGCTCGCCACCATCGTGCCCCTGGGCGACCTGCTGGAACGCCGCAAGCTCGTCGTCACGATGCTGTCGATGACCGTGGCGGGCATGCTGGTCGTCGCCGTCGCCCCGTCGCTGAGCGTCCTCGGCGCGGCCGCGACGCTCGTCGGGCTCACGACGGTGGCCGCGCAGGTGCTCGTCCCCTTCGCCGCGCACCTCGCCCCTGAGGGCCAGCAGGGCAAGACGATCAGCACGGTGATGAGCGGGTTGCTGATCGGCGTGCTGGTCTCGCGGGTCGTGGCGGGGCTGGTGTCGCAAGCGCTCGGCTGGCGTGCGGTGTTCGTGCTCGGTGCCGTGCTCACAGCGGTGGCGGTCGTCCTGCTCTGGCGCACGCTGCCGGTGCTGCCACCCACCACGAAGATGCACTACTTCGCACTGCTGCGCTCGGTCGTCACCCTGCTGCGCGAGGAGCCGGTGCTGCGCTGGCGGGTGGTCTACAGCGCGACGAGCTACGCGGCGTTCAGCGCCCTCTGGACCAGCATCGGCTTCATGCTGGCCGCACCCCCGCACGACTTCGACCAGGGCGTCATCGGGCTCTTCGCCCTGTTTGGCGTGGCAGGGGCGGCGGCCGCTCGGTTCGCAGGCCGGTTGGCCGACCGTGGCTGGGCGCACCACGCGGTGGGCGGGTTCCTGCTCGTCTCGACGCTGGCCTGGCTGCTGATCGGCCAGGGCGCCGGTCCAGGGGCCGGCGCGGTGGTGGCGCTCGCGATCGGGCTGCTGCTGTTCGACCTCGGCGTGCAGGGCGTGCACGTCAGCAACCAGGCGATCGTCTACGCGCTGCGCCCCGAAGCGCGCAGCCGGCTCAACTCGGCCTACATGACGCTCTACTTCCTCGGCGGCGCGGTGGGAAGCGGCTTGTCGGCGGCGGCCTATGCGAGCAACGGCTGGCTCGGGGTGTCGGTGCTCGGCGGGGTGCTGCCGGCGGTCGGGCTCGCGTTCTGGCTGGTGGACACCGCAATGCGGCGTCGAGCCCGGGAGCGTGCCGGGGTGGTCAGTGTCGCTGCTCCAGCCACTCGCGCGTGAACTGTGTCTCCAGGTCGAACAGCTCTCCGATCCGCCCGACCACGACGTCCTCGATCCGGCCGCCGATCAGGGGGACCTTGACGCTGATGTCGAGGCGCAGGAGGAGCTCGCTGCCCGGGTTGGCGTCGTGCAGCTGCATGCCACCTGCGGCTGAGGCGGGCGTGTTGTGGATCGTCACCGCCACCGTGGCGTCGTAACGGCCCGGGCCCTGCTTCTTCCAGCTCTCGGCGCGCTCGATGGTGATGTTTCCCGGCAGCACCGTGCGGATCGCGGCCGGCATGTCCTGCGAGTCGAGCCCGTGCCGCAGGCGGTAGCGCACGCCGTCGGCATCGGGGTGGTGCTCCAGGAGTGCCGCGCCCGGGCCCCCGATCTTCGCCAGCCGCGCGCGTAGGTACTCGGGGTCGGTCATCGTGGCGTACACCTCGTCGGCGGGGTACGGCCACGTGGACCGGTAGTCGAATTCCCGTGGCATAGGGGGAGGCTACCGTTGACCCTCGTGCCGGTACCTGAAGTGGCCACGCGGCTCGCGCCGCTGACGACGTTGCGGCTCGGCGGACCGGCGCGCACGGTCGTCGCTGCGCCCTCCGCAGAGGCAGTCGTCGAGGCCGTTCGGGCGGCCGACACATCCCGGGAGCCCCTGCTGCTGCTCGGCGGCGGGTCGAACGTCGTCATCGCCGACGAGGGGTGGAAGGGCACCGTCGTGCGGATCGCCAGCACCGGACGGGCCGTGGAACACGGCGAGAACGGCTCCGTGGTGCTCACGGTTGAGGCGGGCGAGGACTGGGACGGGGTCGTCGCGGCCAGCGTGGCCGATGGGCTCGGCGGACTGGAGTGCCTCTCCGGGATCCCCGGCAGGACCGGCGCCACCCCCGTGCAGAACGTCGGTGCCTACGGTGTGGAGATCGCCGAACTGCTCCTCGACGTCGACCTCTACGACCGCGGCGCAGGCGTCGTCCGTGAACGCGTGCCTGCGGACGAGTTGGGCCTGGGGTATCGCACCAGCGCCCTCAAGGGCCGCGACGACGCCATCGTGTTGCGCGTCCGGCTCGCGCTCTCCACCGACGCCACGAGCGCGCCGATCCGCTACCCGGAACTCGCCAGGGCGCTCGAGGTCGAGCCCGGCTCGCGGGTTCCGGCGGCAGCGGCACGGGAGGCCGTGCTCGAGCTACGCCGCGGCAAGGGCATGGTGCTCGATGCGGCCGACCACGACACGTGGAGCGCCGGCTCGTTCTTCACCAACCCCGTGCTCCCGGAGGCCGAGGCTCCGGAGGGCGCGCCGCGCTGGCCGGCCGGTCCGGGACTGGTCAAGGTCCCGGCGGCCTGGCTGATCGAGCACTCCGGGTTCCGGAGGGGGCATCCCGGGCCCGGGGGGCGCGTCGCGCTGTCCGACAAGCACGTGCTCGCCCTCACCAACCGCGGCGACGGCACCACCGCCGACCTGCTCGCGCTGGCGAGCGACGTGCGGCGCGGCGTGCAGGAGCGGTTCGGGATCGAACTGGTGCCGGAGCCGGTGCTGGTCGGCTGCCGGATCTGATCAATGCGTACGCTCCGCAGAGCAGCGTTGCAGGGCAACCGGGCGGGGGGTCCGGGCGTCTCTCTCCCTGCGGGAAGTGCTGTGAGGGGAAGTTCATGAAGAGGATCCTGCTGGTCCTGGCAGTGGTGCTGATCGGTTCGCTGGGTGTGGTCACCGCGGCCACCGCCGCCGGACGGCAGGCCATGGAGTCGGTCTCGAGTGCAGCGCAGCCGGAGCCGGACCCTCCACAGGTCGCGGCTCCCGTGGCCAAGGTCTCCTACTCGCCCGCGGCCGGTTCGGACAGCACCAACCCGACGGCCACGGCCACGGCCACGGTCCGGGACGGAAAGTTCGACGAGGTCACCCTCACCGGTCCGAAGGGGAAGCCGGTCAAGGGCTCGTTCAACAGCGAGCACACGGAGTGGACCACCGAGGGTCCCCTCGCCTACGGCACGACCTACACCTGGAGCGGCAGCGCCGTCGGCACCGATGGCAAGTCCGAGCCGGTGAACGGATCGTTCTCCACCCTCTCGCCCGCGAAGACCGTGCGCGGCACGCTCAACATCGGTGACGGGCGCACCGTCGGCGTCGCGGCACCGGTACGCATCCAGTTCAACGGCCACGTCGCCGACCGGGCCGCAGTCGAACACGCCCTGTCGATCAGCACGTCGGTGCCCGTGGAGGGCTCGTGGGGCTGGCTGCCCGACGAGGGCGGCGGCTCGCGGGTCGACTGGCGGCCCAAGGAGTACTGGCCGAGCGGCACCACCGTCACCGTCAAGGCCGAGCTCTTCGGGGTGGGCTACGGGCAGGGCGCCTACGGCGCCGCCAACGTCACGTCCACCTTCGAGATCGGTCGCGAGCAGATCGTCAAGGCCGACGTCAACAGCCACCGGATGATCGTCATCCGCGACGGGAGCCAGATCGCCGACTTCCCGGCGAGCTACGGGCTCGGCACCGACCCCAACCGCAACACGCGCTCGGGGATCCATGTGGTGAGCGAGAAGTTCACCGACAAGCGGATGGTCAGCGAGCAGTACAACTACGACACGGTCGAGCAGTGGGCGGTGCGGATCAGCAACAACGGCGAGTTCATCCACGCCAACCCGGCGTCGGCGGCCGCGCAGGGCTCCGACAACGTCACCCACGGTTGCGTCAACCTCTCGATCGACAACGCGAAGTCCTACTACGACACGGCGCTCTACGGCGACCCGGTCGAGGTGACGGGCACGCCCGTCCAACTCTCCGCGCGTGACGGCGACATCTGGGACTGGACGCTCAGCTGGGACCAGTGGGAGAAGCTCTCCGCCCTCTAGTGCCGAGGAAACGAGGTCGTCTTACCCGCCTCCGGCGCCCAGACGGCGCCTCGCGGCGTTGTCGTCGGCGCCGATACAACAGCGGTATCGGCGCCTCCTCCGCCTTGCGATGCATCCGTCTGGACACCGGATCCGGGCAAGGAACCCCGTTCCCGCGACACTAGTTCCGGTTGGCGCCCGGCTCGTCGGGGTACGCGCCCGCATGCGCCCCGATGATCTGAGCGAGCAGGCGGTCACCCGCGCCGAACCCCTCCCCGAGGAGTTGGCGGTCGAGCGCGGCGGAGAGGACCGGCGGGCGGCGGCCGTCGAGATCCTGCGCGACTCCGAGGAGCGGATCGCGGAGGCGGTGGAGGGCAATGCGCCCGCCGACGCGGCCACCGAGCGCAGGCAGTCCGAGGAGACGACCTCGTAGCTGAGGCCGGCGCTACCGGCCCTCGGGCGCTCCGCGGAGCACCGCAGCGGCGTCCCGCACCGTGGTGCGGATCCGGTACAGGCTCGAGGTCGCGACGATGTAGAGGGTGCGCCCGTCCTCACCCCCGAAGCACAGGTTGCCGATCTTCTCCGGCACGGGCACACGCTCCACCCGCTCGCCTGCCGGGTTGAACACCTGCACCGAGTCCAGGCTCGACGTCCACACGTTGCCGGTCTCGTCCACCCGTATGCCGTCGGGCAGCCCGGGGTCGACCTCGACGAACTCGCGACCGTTCTTGCACCGCCTGCCGTCGAACACGTCGTAGCAGTGGATCGAATGGCCGCCCGGCCGGTTCGGGTCACGCCGGCCGTCGGGCGGGGCGACGCCCGAGTCGGCGACGTAGAGCAGCGACTCGTCGGGCGAGAACGCGAGCCCGTTCGGCATCTCGACGTCGATGACGACCGGGGTGACCGATGCGTCCCGCGGATCGAACCGGAACACGTAGTGGTCGCGGTACTCCAGTTCGCCGGGGTGGCCTTCACCGGGCTTCTCGATCCCGTACGAGGGATCGCTGAACCAGATGGTGCCGTCGCTCTTGACGACGACGTCGTTCGGCGAGTTGAACCGCACCCCGGCCCACCTGTCGACGATGGACTCGACGACGCCGTCGCGCTCCCGTTCCACGGCACGCCTGCCGTGCGAGCACTGGACCACCGAACCGTCGAGGTCGAGCGTGCGTCCGTTGGTGAACTCCACGTCATCGCGGTACACGCGCAGCTCGCCGGATTGCTCCGAATATTCGAGGATCCGGTTGTTCGGGATGTCGCTGAAGCGCAGGGTCCTGCTCTCCTGCAGCCACACCGGCCCTTCGGCCCAGACGGCTCCGGAACCCACCTTCTCGAGCACGGCACCGGACTCGATCAGCATCGCCATCAGCCTTCCCGCTTCATCCGCGTGGCGCTCGCCTGGTTGCGCGGCTTGATGACGATCTCGTCGATGTTCACGTTGCTCGGCCGGGTGGCGGCGAACGCGATCACGTCGGCGACGTCGTCGGGTGTCAGCGCCTCGATGCCCCGGTACACGCCGGCCGCCCGGTCCGCGTCGCCGTCGAAACGCACGAGGGAGAACTCGGTCTCCACGAGTCCGGGCAGGATTTCCGTGAGCCGCACCGGCTGGCCGAGCAGCTCGCCGCGCAGGGTGCGGTGCAGCATCGCCTGTGCGTGCTTGGCCCCGGTGTAGCCCGCGCCGTTGTCGTAGGCCTCGATGGCCGCGATCGAGGTGACCGTGATGATGTGCCCGTCGCCCGATGCGAGCAGCGCAGGCAGCAGCGCCTTGGTGACGCGAAGGGTGCCGAGCACGTTGGTCTCGAACATCCAGCGCCAGTCCTCCTCGTCGGCCTGCGCGACCGGCTCTAGGCCCTTGGCGCCTCCCGCGTTGTTGACCAGCAGTCGGCAGACGGGTACCGCGGCGGCGAACGAGGCGACCGACTCTGGATCGGTGACGTCCAGGCGCACCGCCGTGCCGTCGATCTCGGAGGCGATCTCGGCGCATCTGTCGACGCGGCGCGCTCCGAGTACGACGTGGAAGCCGGCCTTCGCGAGGGCATAGGCCGTGGAGGCCCCGATGCCCGAGCTGGCGCCGGTGACGACGGCGGTGGGTCGGTCGGTCATGGCCCGAGCCTAATGCGGTGGGAGAAGCTCACTCCAGGCCCTGCTGGGCGCTGCGCGAACCCCGCCGCACGGCCGCCCGCTGCCACGAGTACACCCCGTACCCGAACGCGCCGAGCAGCGTTCCGGCGATGCACGTGGCGAACCAGATGTCCAGTGGCCTGCCGGTTACGGCCCACGCGGCGAGCAGGACCACTGCCCCGACAAGCCACAGCGTCGTGCCGACTACCGCCACGGTGCCGACGTGGCTCAGCCGGGGCGAGAGCGGCGGTGGCTCGACCATGTCGCCAGCGTACGTCCGTCACCCGATCGATCTACGGTGAGCGCGTGCTCGAACGTCTCTTCCACGTGTCCGAGCGCGGCTCCACCGTCGGTCGTGAGCTGCGCGGCGGGCTCGTCACATTCGTGACGATGTCCTACATCATCGTTCTGAACCCACTGATCCTCGGCAGTATCGCCACGAGCGGACCGGGTGCCAAGCCGGACGCGTTGGGCAACGTTCTCGGAATCCCGCAGGTTGCGGCGGTCACCGCACTGGTCGCCGGGATCATGACGCTGTTGTTCGGGCTCGTCGCCAACTATCCGTTCGCGATCGCGACCGGACTCGGGATCAACTCGCTCGTCGCCGTCACGCTCGCACCGATCATGAGTTGGCCGGAGGCGATGGGTCTCGTCGTGATCGACGGAGTGATCATCGTGTTGCTCGCCGCATCCGGATTCCGCACGGCGGTGTTCAACGCGGTGCCGCCGGAGCTGAAGGCTGCGATCGCCGTGGGGATCGGGCTCTTCATCGCGTTCATCGGGCTCGTCGACTCCGGCTTCGTGCGGCGCATCTCCGACGCGGCCGGCACCACCGTGCCGGTGAGCCTGGGCATCGAGAACTCGATCGCGTCGTGGCCGACGTTCGTGTTCGTGATCGGGCTGCTGATCACCACGGTCCTCGTGGCACGGCGGGTGAGGGCAGCGATTCTGCTCGGTGTGATCAGCACCACGGTGGTGGCGATCATCGTCGAGGCGATCGTGCACGCCGGGCCGTCGGCGGGCACGAACCCGAAGGGGTGGGCGCTGTCGGTGCCGACACTTCCCGACAGCATCATCGGCCTGCCCGACCTCTCGTTGGTCGGTGCCGTGTCCTTCGGTGCGTTCGTCCACCTCGACCTGATCACGGTCGTGCTGCTGGTGTTCACGCTCGTACTGGCCAACTTCTTCGACGCGATGGGCACGATGGCCGGACTGGGCCAACAGGCCGGGCTCGTCGGCCCGGACGGTCAGTTGCCCCGCGTCGGCAAGGCCCTCATTGTCGAGGGTATGGGCGCGGTGGTCGGTGGCGCGGCATCGGCGTCGTCGAACACGGTGTACGTCGAGTCGGCAGCGGGCATCGCGGAGGGCGCACGCACCGGCCTGGCCAACGTGCTCACCGGCCTGCTCTTCCTGCTCGCGATGTTCTTCACCCCGCTCTACTCGATCGTGCCGATCGAGGCCGCGGCGCCGGCGCTCGTGATCGTGGGGGCGTTGATGATGCGGCAGATCACCCAGATCGACTTCACCGAGTTCCGGGTGGCGCTGCCGGCCTTCCTGATGATCGTCGTCATGCCGTTCACGTATTCGATCGCCAACGGCATCGGAGCGGGCTTCGTCGCCTATGTCGTGCTGGCCGCGGCCACGGGCCGTGTCCGCTCCGTGCACCCGTTGATGTGGGTGGTGGCCGTGGCCTTCGCCGGCTACTTCGCGGTGGGGCCACTGCGGGGACTGTTCGGCGCGTAGAGGCCTTGCGCCCCAAGGAAGGGCAGGCTAACCTTCCCTACGTCGCTTCGTGGTGGGAGTGACGCGTCAGTTCGGGATCGCGTCGGGGTCCTGGCCCACAGGCCAGGGCCCCGACGCACGTTCTGGGTCGGTGCTGCCCGTCTCAGGGGGCGTAGATGCGCACCCAGTCGACTTCGAGCTGTACCTGGGCCGGGGTGGTGTCGTCGAGTGGCGGGATCCAGTCCTTGCCGTAGGGGCCGATGTCCTGCTGCATCGCGAGGTGCATCGGGCGCGGCGGGATGGTCTTCGGGTCGGTGCTGCGGAAGATCTCCTGGCCATCGATGAAACCGGCCACGTGGTCGGGGCCCCACTCCACGGCGTAGTTGTGCCACTGGGTGAAGTCGCCGGGTGTGGTGGTGCCGATCTGGCTGTTGTCCTCGCTGTAGTGCAGGACGAAGTGACTCTCGTTGCGCTGCCCCTTGGGGATCTCCATGAAGTTGATCTCGCCCCCCTCCGGCCAGTCCTCGGCGTCCGGCCAGAGCAGGATGACCGCGCCGTAGCCGGTGCCCTGCTGCGCGCGGGCCCGCACCTCCCAGCGTCCGTACTGCTGACCCTCCGACCACGCCATGCCTCCCGAGGAGTAGCCGTGGCTGGTGATCTTCAGCGTCCCGTTCGAGACCGAAATGTTGTCCGGATCGTGGCGGCCGACGCCGCCGGTGGTCTCCCCGCTGTAAGCGGACCAGAGGCCGGTGTTCAGCGTGGTGCCGTCGAACTCGTCGTTCGACACGAGCGGCCAGTTGTTCCGTATCGCGGCCTCGGTGTCGGAGCGGGTGCTCGGGTCGAGGGTGGAGCGGCCCTCAGGGCGAATCGGGTCGCGGGTGTCGATGCCCTCGGCCGGGGCTGCGGCCGGTGTCTGCCCGCCGTCACCCCCGCCCTGGCTGACCGCGACGCCGATCAGCACGCCCAGCAACGCGGCCACCACCGCGACGGCCACCATGACGATGGCCGTCCGGCGCTTGACCGTCGGCGGGGGATTGTCCGGTGGGTCGGGCATGGTCAGCTGTTGCGTGTCGGCCACGCCGGAAACCGTAATGTGACACCACTGTGTGAATGCTGAGAGTGGGTCACGAACGGGTCACCGCCACGAAAACAGGCGGCGGAGCAGTTCACGCACCGGGCTCTCATTGTCGTCCCCCTCGTCGCTGTCATCGCGCTCGTCGCTCTTCCGGCTGCTGCCGTCTGCGGAGCCGCGTTCGTTGTCGTCGTCTTCGCCCGCGCTGCTCCGCTTACCGGTGGTGCCGTTATCGTCCGTGGAGCCGTCGAGCGAATACTGCCGCACCCAGTCGACCTCCATGATCGACTGCTTGGGTGTGTCGCCCTCGGGGAACCAGTCGAGCTGGATGCACAGGTGCATCGGTCCGGGCGGAAAGATACTGGTGTCGGTGGTGCGGTACCACTCCTCGCCGTCGACGTAGGCGGTGATCGCCTCCGGCGTCCACTCCACCGCCCAGTTGTGCCACTCGGTGCCGTCGATCTCGACCGAGCCGTTGACCTGCGAATTGTCCTTGCCGTAGTGGATGAAGATGTCGGTCTTCTGGCGAGTGTGGTCCATCATCTCCATGAAGTCGATCTCTCCGCCCACCGGGAAGTCCTCGGCGTCGGGCCAGAGCAGCAGTAGCGCGTTGTAGGACGGATCCGATACCGGGGCCCGCACCCGGCCTTCCCACCTCCCGTACTTCTGGCCGGGGTTCCACGCCATTCCGGCTGTGGTGCCGGAGGAATCGCCGGTGATCGTGAGAATCCCGTCCTCCACGGAGACGGCCGACGGTGAGCGAGTGCCCTCCCCGCCGTGGCCGGGGCCGTCGTAGATGTCCCACTGATCGGTGCCGGAGGAGAAGTCGTCCTCGCGGTTGGGTGTGCCCCAGCCGTGCTGCTCCGCCGCCGTGGTGCCTTCACTTGCACCCGATCCGGTGGCTGAGCCTGCCCCGGCGGTGTCGCGAGAACTGTCGGCGCGGCTGGTGGAGCCGCTGTCGGAGTCCGAGTCGGCGTCTGAATGGCCTGAGTCGGAATAGCTCGAGTCGGAAGAGCCAGAGTCGGAGTCGGAGCTGTCCGAGCGGGAGGCGGTGCCGGAGCGATCGCTGTCGGCCTCGTTTCTCGTGGTCCTGCTGTCGGTATCGGAGTCGGAGTCGCCGCGTCCGTCGCCAGAACTGCTGCTCATGTCGTTCTCGTCGCTGTCGTTCTCACTGCTGTCGCTCTCATCGCTGTCGTTTTCGGTGCCGATACTGCTGCTGGTGTCGCTGTCACCGGTGTCGTTCCGGTCGTCGTTCTCCGCGGCGTCGGCCGAGCTTTCGTCCGAGCCGCCGGTGGAGCGCGGAGCATTGTCCGTGGTGTCTCCGGACGTGTCGTCGCCGCTGTCCTGAGAGCCGGATCCAGAGGCGCTGCCGCTCGACCCGGTGTCACCGGACTCGGCATCATCGGGGTCGCGGCCGGCGGCGCCGGTGCGCTCGTCAGGGGCGTCCGGGGCGGTGTCGGCCGGTTCCTCGTCGTCCGCGGCGGCGGTCAGGGAGCCGCTCACCCCGGGTTCGATGACCTTGATCGACGGCTCCGAGGGCAGTGCGTCGCCGGTGGCGGCATCGGTGCCGGGCGCGACGAGGATGACCACCACGGCGATGCCGGTCGACAGGTACTTCCGGACCAGCTCCTCGAGCTCCTGGAAGCTCATGACGGGCACTCCTGTCGCATCAGTGCTCCCCGGAGGGGAGATCGGGGGTGGCAGGGGAGTCGGCGGCCACCAGCCACCGGCCGTCCCCCTGGCGGGCCAGCACGACGTAGCGGGTGACGAGCTCGACCACGACCTCGCCACCGGGCGGACCCGTGGCCGTGCCGACCTCGGCGCGGTAACCGCGCCGCACGTCGTCGTGGTCGACGGCCACGAGCTCCAGCGCGGTGGCCGCCGCGGTGCGCAGAGCGCCCGGAGGCGGCGGATCGAGGACCACTTCGCCGACGGCCCCGGGAGCCGTGTCCGGCGCTGCGTAGCCAGCCGCGCGCCGGTGCGTGCGGCCCGTGTCGGCCGGGGTGACGGAGTGGGCGGCGGCGAGGTAGGCGCGGGCGACGGCCTCGGGATCGGTGAGGTCGACGCCAGGGTCGACCGGGATGGGAGGGGCGCCGCGCTGCACGGGCGGCGCGTCGAGCGCGACCCGGTCGTCCTCGCTCAGCGTGCCGCCGAGAGGGGGGTCGCCCGACGGGGGAACGACACCGGCGGCCGCACCCCCCACCAGCACCAACGTCATCACGGCCACTGCGGCGGCAGCGAGTGCGGCCAGCAGGGGCACCCGGCGGTCTCCACGCTTCACGGCGTCACTCCCGGAAACTCACGTGAACGTGGTCGAAGTGGCCGCCGGTGGCGTCGCGGACGTCGTAGACACCGCCGCCGGTGTAGCGCCGGCCCCATCCGCCGTCGTCCTTGACGCTGGGGTCCCAGTAGCGGCCCTGCCAGATCAGGTACTTCACCCGTAGCGGCTCGGCATTGGTGCGGAACCAGTTGGCCACCTGCCAGCCGTTGTCCAGCTCGGCCCCTTTGGGGAACGTGCCGGCAGCGGTGGGGAACAGATCGCACGCGCGGCCACGCGAGTGGTCGCTGCGCGGATTCCAGGCGTGCTTGTCCCAACAGCCCGCCGAATGGATGAGGGGGCCGCCCGACCAACTGCCGAAGGCCGCAGCTGCGGCTTCGAGGCCGTGGCGGGTGGCCCCGGTGAGACATCCGTCGCCGGTGGGGTCGGGTGGCCGGCAGGCGGTGGCGCCGCCGGTCCACGCCGCCGGAGCGGCGGCCGGGGCCGGCACCGCGGCGGCCGCAGGAGCGGGTGGAGCGGCGAACCGTTCC
Organism: Pseudonocardia yunnanensis; assembly: GCF_039534065.1. NCBI lineage: Bacteria > Bacillati > Actinomycetota > Actinomycetes > Pseudonocardiales > Pseudonocardiaceae > Pseudonocardia > Pseudonocardia yunnanensis. The sequence continues at coordinate 252,538 of NZ_BAAAUS010000023.1, forward strand.
AGGTTGCTGTGGACTGCGGCGATGTAGCGCCGCACCACCTGCGCGCACCGCTCGCCGCAGCCGGCCTCCCCGGCCACGGGTACGCCGGTGGCGCTGCCGGTCACCCGGCCGCACCCCGCGATGTGGCAGACGAGCATCGCGTCGAGCGGGGCGGTCTGCTTGCCGGTCGACTGCAGGTGCGCCGTGACGGCTCGCAGGTTCGCGCAGACCCACGGCACCGCGACCCGCAGATGCTCCTGCGCCGTGAGGACCTGGTCGTCCGGTTGGGGTGGGTCCGACCGCCAGGCCTGCCCACCGGCGGCCTCCCAGTTGCCGCGGCTGAACTGGTAGAGCCCGGCAGGTCCTCCGGAGCGCTCTGACTCCAGCGCCTGGTCCCACCCGGACTCGGCCTGAACCTGGGCCACCACCCACACCGGTGGCAGTTCGGGGCACTGCGTCGTGGTCAGCTCGGTGATCAACGGGAGCGACTCGCGGGCGAGCGCAGGCACGCGCTCGACGGCCACACCCGACACCGACGGGGGCACGGGTGCCGGCGCCGCACCCAACAGGAGCAGGCCGGCCATCGCGGCCAGCACCGGCGTCGCCCACCCGGGCACACGGGACGTTCGTGCCACTGCTCACCCCGCTCGTCCCGCCGCGACGACTTCGGCCTCGAGCGCCTCGTCGTCGGGCTCCAGGTCCGGTTCGAGGCGTGGCACGGGCACCGGCGCGACCGGGCGTGGCGCGCCGATCAGGACGGGTGGGAACTGCGTCGCTCGCTCGGCCGGCCTGATGATCGGGACGGGGATCGCCCTCGGCAGATCGGTGCTCGGCCGGGCGAGCAGCGGTGGCACCGGCCTGGCGAGCAGGCCCGATCCGACCAGAGCCGCGACGAGCGCGCGCAGCGCTGCCGCGTGCTCCCGCAGCGGGCTGGTCAGCTGCTCCGGCGGCTTGGCCAGTACGGCGGTGGCGTCGTGGTGGGTTTTCGCAAGGTGGTGCCACTGGGCCACGTACGGGAGCGCCACGACGGCCTCGAAGCGCTGATGCAGCGCGTGGTGGAGGCCATCTGCCGGTTCCTGCTCGTCGCCCGGGCCGAGGGTGACCGCGAGTAGGGGGCGTGGGCGGGCGGGCGCGCAGACCAGAGTGACGGCGTGGCGCAGCGACGCCTGGCGGCACACCACGATGTCGGCTTCGCGGGCGGCCCGTGCCTCGAGCCGCCCCCCGTCGTGGGCGTGCAGAGCGGCGGCGAGCGTGGTGGCGCCGTCGCCGGCGGCGAGCCCGACGATCACGGGCCTGCGGACGGTGCTCACCAGGCACCCGCCGCGCGGGGCTCGCTGAGCGGGTCGTCGTCGGCGAGCGTGTGGTCGTCGGCAGCGATGGCGGGCGACGGCTGCGGCTCGGGCTCCTCGCCGAGCGTCTCCTCGCCGGCGTCGATCACGAGGCGGCCGCAGTCCGACACCACGGCGACGCTCAGCCGTATCCAGGACGACGGGAGGCCGCGCCAGCCGCGGCCGGTGGGAGCGGGGGCGGACGCTGGTGTGCCGACGGTGCTCCCGGCCTCCGGCCCGGCTCCGGTGGCCCGGTCGGCGTCCCGCTCGCCCACGCAGCGGTAGGGCGTGACCCGGACCCGGACGTCGACGAGAACACGCCCGTCGCCGTCGAGACTCACCCGGCCGGGCAGCGCGAACTCGGCGCGCTGCCGCCCGTGGCCGGACCAACCCAGGTGCGCCGGGTCGGCGCCGGAGGCGGCCAGATAGTCCTGCAGCACCCGCCCCCGCCGCTGGGGGTCCTCCTCGTCCCAGGACAGGTAGTCGACGGCGAAGGCCCCGGCCAGCGCGGCCGCTTCGGCCGGATGGGGCGCGGGCGGGCCGGGAACCGGCGGTGGCGCTGCTCGCCCCCACTCGTCGGGCGGCTGGGGTGCGGGTGGCCGGGGGGCCGGGACGGCGGGGATCGGCGGGAAGCCGAAGGGGTCGGTGGGGGGATCTGCCGGTGGCACCCCGCCTCGCGGCGGCACCGGGCGGGCTGCGCGAGTGGCCGGCCCGGCGACCTGAGCGGGCCAGGGAGCACCCGCACCGATCGGGGGTGGGCCGGCGGCGCCCCAGGGCGGCGGCGGGCCGTAGGGACCGGGAGGGCCGTAGGGCCAGGCACCGGGGCCGGGCGGCGCGGGCGACGGGCCTGCAGGTGCCGGGGCGCGGCCGAAGAGCCGGAAACGAGCCACGGTCGTCACCGGCCACGGCCGGGGAGCGCGGCCCCGCGCCTGCGAAGGGTCGGATGGGGTCGCTCGGGCATGGTCCCCCCGTTCTGCGGGCGCGCGAGATCGCACCCGCAGCGGGGCGCCGGGGCGCGCGGACTAGTGGTGAGGACGACCGGATCGGCCGGTCGACCTGCGGCTATCGGGAATCGGCCGCGATCGGAACGGGATCGACACTAGGAGCGAGGCGCAGCACCGCGAGGCGGAACGGGAAAGGGCTTTGCGATGGTGAACGGGCCGGATCGGGTCAGGCCGGGATGGGCCAGTCACTCACCGGTTCGTTGGCCGCTGAGGAGTCCAGATAGCGCTGGAGCATGCCGCGCAGCGCCGTGTGCCGGTCGGCACCGCGGGCCTCGAGAGCCGCCACGGTGTCGAGCTGCCAGGCCGCTCCGGTGCGCCGGTTGACGCAGCGCCGCTCGATCACCGAGAGGTAGCGATCGCTCACCTCGGCCGACACGCCCCAGCGGCGGAGCCCCTGGGCGGCCTGCGGAAGCAGCTTGCGCAGAACGAGCTCGTCGGGCCGGATCCAGCCGCTACCCGGCCAGTAGAGCGGGCCTTCCATGCCGTGCCGCGCCGCGGTGGTGAAGTTCTCCTCGGCGGCCTCGAACGACATCGAGCTCCACAGTGGCCGCTCGGCCTCCACGAGCTCACGCAGCAGCCCGTAGAAGAACAACGCGTTGGCCACCATGTCGATCGGGGTCGGCCCGGCCGGCAGCACGCGGTTCTCGATGCGGACGTGCGGCATCCCGTCGGCGACGTCGTACACGGGCCGGTTCCAGCGCCAGATGGTGCCGTTGTGCAGCCGCAGCTCGTCGAGTCCGGGTACGTGACCGTCGTGCAGCTCGGCCATCGGGTCGGTGTCCTCGGTGACGGGCATCAGCGCGGGGAAGTACCGCCCGTTCTCCGAGAAGAGGTCGAGGATCGAGGTGATCCAGCGCTCGCCGAACCACACCCTCGGCCGCACGCCCTGGTTGCGCAGCTCGGGCGTGCGCACGTCGCAGGACTGTTCGAACAGCGGGACCCGCGTCTCGGCCCACAACCGGGAGCCGAGCAGGAACGGGGAGTTGGCGGCGACGGCGAGCTGCACGCCTGCCAGGCACTGCGCGGCGTTCCAGTACCCGGCGAACGAGTCGGGGTGCACCTGCAGGTGCAGCTGCATGGAGGTGCAGGCCGCCTCGGGAGCGATGGAGTCGAAGTCGGCGGTGAGGTGCTCGGGTTCCACGCCGTGTTTGCCCGACGGGTCGTCGCCTGCGATGTCGAGCCGGATCGGCTCGCCCCTGGCGTTGAGCATCTGCTCGTTGAGCATCTCGTAGCGCTGGTCGGGCGACAGGGCGTCGGGCACGAGGTGGCGGCGCTCCAGGGTGGGGAGGATGCCGATGACGGCCAGGAGAGCGCCGCAGTCGCGTGCCTTCGCCCTGGCGACGGCGAGCTCGTCGAGAAGCTGGTGCTCCAGGTGACGCCACTGGTCACCCGGAAGCGGCCGGGGAGGCAGGTTCAGCTCGAGGTTCCAGCGCCCGAGCTCGGACTGGAACTCCGACGACCCGATCGCGTCCAGCACGTCGGCGCCGGTCAGGGAGGGTTCGAAGTCGCGGCCGACGAGGTTGAGCTCCACCTCGATCCCCGTCATCGGTTCGTCATGGGCGAACGGGTGCTCCCGCAGCATCAGGGCGAGGACATCGAGGCAGCGTTGCACCTTCGCCCGGTACTGCTGTCTGTCCCGTCGACTGAACGTTCGCCGGTCGACGTCCTGACCCATGCGTGCAGTGCCTCCTGCCCCCGGGCCGAGCCGGAGCTGTCTCGATGCTCGGACCCGAGCAGTCCTCGGGCGTCGGTCGCCTCCGGGCGGTTGTCAACCGTGACACGGTGGGTGAACCCGCCGCTACGGCCGACCGGATGACGGAGCCGACACGCCGCGGCTGGGACGATTCGGAGCGTGGCGACCATCATCACTCTCGACGATCCGGGCGACCCACGGGCGGATGACTACCGGGACCTCACGTCCGCCGACCGACGCCCGGACCGGCCGGGAGGCCGCGGCCTCGTGATCGCCGAAGGGGTCGTCGTGGTGCGGCGCATGATCGACTCGCCGTACCCGGTGCGCTCACTGCTGGGCGTGCGGCGGCGGATCGACGAGCTCGCGACGGATCTTGCCGGGCTGGAGGTGCCTGCCTACGCCACCGACGCCCCGACGATGGCCGAGGTCGTCGGGTTCCACCTCAACCGGGGTGTGCTCGCGGTGGCGGATCGGGCGGCGCCGCCCGATCCGGCAGTGCTGGTGCGCGACGCACGTCTCGTGGCGGTGCTCGAGGGCGTGAACGACCACGAGAACCTCGGCGCCCTGTTCCGCAACGCGGCAGCGCTCGGCGTCGACGCGGTGCTGCTCGGGCCGCGCTGCTCCGACCCGCTCTACCGGCGCAGCGTGCGCGTCTCGATGGGGCACGTCCTGCGGGTGCCGTTCACCGAGCTCCCCGGTCCCTGGCCTGCGTCGCTCGACGTGCTGCGGGAGGCGGGCCTGCAGGTGGCCGCGTTGACGCCCGCGGCCGATGCCGTGCCGATCACGGCGTCGGGGCTGCACGGAGAGCGCGTCGCGCTGCTGCTGGGCGCGGAGGGCCCCGGTCTCTCGGACGAGGCGCTCGAAGCGGCGGATCTACGGGTCAGAATCCCGATGACCACCGGTGTCGACTCCCTGAACGTCGCGACCGCGGCCGCCGTCGCCTTCCACGCCGTTGGATCAGTCGTAGGGTGAGGCCGTGGAGCTCGTCGCGGGGGGCCGGGTCGTACTCGGGGAACGACAGCCGGGCGACCCCGCGTTGCCACGCGATCTGCAAGAGGCGCTGCGGGAGTGGGCGGCGTTCGCGGTGTCGGTGACGCGCTCCGGTGGCCCACGCGAGCTCGAGCTTCTGCAACGTCGCGGGCGTCAGCTGGCGTCGCGCGTGGCCGACCACCTCGGCCGCTCCGTGGACTTCACCGATCCGATCACCGGGGAAGTCGAGTCGATCCAGGTGGGTTCCACCGGCCCGATCCCGCGGACGTCGGGGGAGCCCACCGGCCCGACGCCCTGGGCCACGGGGCTCGCCGTCTCCGCGTTCTTCGCGGTGCTCGTCGCGTTCGCCGACATCGCGCTCAGCCGCGCGTTCGCCGAGGCGTTCGGGCTGCTGTGGGTGCCGGCCAACCTGCTCGTCGGGCTCGGCCTGGCCCCGTCGCTCTACCTGCTGCGGGCCACGCCGTTCTGGCGCTGGCCTGCGATGGGCGCGGCGGCGGGCCTGGTGGCGGCGTGGCTCGTGCTGCTACTGGGGCTGCTGGGCTGAACGGCCGGCGGTCAGCGCTGGCCGCGCACTCCCAGGAGGACCTCGTCCCAGGACGGCATCACCGGCTTGCCCTTCTTGGTGCGCCGGTTCGTGGTGGGCGCCTCGGGCGCCGGCTGGCTCGCGGCCGGCTCCTCAGCGGCGGGCTGCTCAGCGGCAGGCTCGGCCACCGGCTTCTCGGTCCGCGCGGGCGCGGCTGGCTGCTCGCGCTTCGCAGCCGGGGCAGGAGCAGCCGGCGGAGGAGTGGTGCGGGGCTCGGCCGGTGGCTGGCGCTGGGCAGGCGGCGCGGCCCGGCGAGGCTCGGGCGCGGGGCGGGCGACAGGGCGCTCCGTCGCCGTGCGGGACGTCTCGGAAACGGAGTGGTCGCGGCCGCTGTCGATGCGCCCGCTGGTGCGCACGGTGTCGGAGGCGGCTGCGCGCAGCTCCTCGGTGTGGTCGGGCGCGGGCGGCTCCGGGATGTCCTCGGTGCGGCCGAGCTCGATGACCGGTCCGACGGTGCGCAGCGGCCGTGCCGGCAAGCCCTCGACCAGGTCGCTGGCGTGCTCGTCCACAGCGGTGACGGTGCCGCCGTTGGCCCCGGGCTGGAACGTCCAGTGCGCGCGGTTGTCCGACCGGCCCGCGCGCCAGGACAGCGCGACGACCCAGCGGCCGTCCTCGCCCTTCCAGGAGTCCCACTCGGCTTCGCCGTAGTTCTGGCCGCGCAGCCCGAAGGTGTGCGCCACGACGTCGCCGAGCATGCGTGTGTCGGGTCCGTCGGCGCGCACCGGATGGGCGCGCTGCGCCACCTCCGCCGTGCGGGAACGTTCCAGCAGCACCGGGTACGCGAAGCGTTCGATCTTCTGCAGTGGCACACCTGCGGCCGTGGCGACCTGCTCGACGGATGCTCCGGCACGGATGCGGGCCTGGATCTCGCGAGGGCGCAACTGACTCTCCAACTCGATCGCGATCTGTCCGAGCCGGGAGAGGTCTCCCCGTGCGGCAGCACGTAACTGCTCATCCGCCGGTACGGTGAAGCGCTCGTGGCGAACAGGATCCTCGAGAACGACGGAGATCTCACCGCCGCTCTCGGTGATCCCGACGACCCGCAGCGCCCGCATCGACGGCCTCCCCGCTCTCGTTCTCCCCGTCTGGGTGACGGTAGTTGCCGAATCGCAACCTGAGGTGGAGGCGCGCCGGGCCGGTGCAACGTCGCCTCGCGTCGACGCTGCCCCGGTCAGCGCTTCCCCCGCGCGCAGCATTGCACGTTTTCGCCTCAGAGGCGCACTGATCCGACATTACGGTTTCGACTACCCAGTGTTACCAATGGAGATCGAAACAGGACGCGACCGGTGGACGGTCAGGCCATCTGCTCGACGACCCAGTCGATGCAGGCGGTGAGGGCCTGCACGTCGTCCGGCTCGACCGCGGGGAACATGCCGATGCGCAGCTGGTTGCGCCCGAGCTTGCGGTAGGGCTCGGTGTCGACGATCCCGTTGGCCCGCAGCGTCTTGGCGACCGCCGCCGCATCCACCGAGTCGGCGAAGTCGATCGTGCCGACCACCTGCGACCGGTGCGCCGGGTCGGCGACGAACGGCGTGGCGAACGAGGACTTCTCGGCCCAGTTGTAGAGCCGCCCCGACGAGTCGGCGGTGCGGGCGACACAGGCGTCGAGGCCGCCGAGCCCGAGCATCCAGTCGATCTGGTCGGCCATCAGGAACAGGGTGGCGACCGCGGGCGTGTTGTAGGTCTGGTCCTTGCCCGAGTTGTCGACGGCCGTGGCGAGCGACAGGAACGGCGGGATCCACCGGTCGGTGGCCGAGATCTCGGCCACCCGCTCCAGGGCCGCGGGGCTCATCAGCGCGATCCACAGGCCGCCGTCGGAGGCGAAGCCCTTCTGGGGCGCGAAGTAGTACACATCGGCGTTGCTCATGTCGACGGGCAGCCCGCCCGCCCCCGAGGTGGCGTCGATCGCGACGAGCTGGCCGTCGGTGGCGCCGTCCGGGCGCACGACGGGAACGGCGACGCCGGTGGAGGTCTCGTTGTGGGCCCAGGCGAGGAAGTCGCACGACGGGTCCGAGGTGGGGGCGGGGGCGCTGCCGGCGTCCGCCTTGACGATGACGGAGTCGCCCAGGAAGGGGGCGCCGCCGGTGGAGTCGGCGAACTTCGACGAGAACTCGCCGTAGGCCAGGTGGAGGGCGCGCTCACGCACGAGGCCGAATGCCGCGGCGTCCCAGAACGCCGTGGTGCCGCCGTTGCCGAGCACGACCTCGTAGCCGTCCGGTAGCGAGAAGAGGTCGGCGAGCCCGGCGCGAATGCGCCCGACCAGCGACTTCACCGGCTTCTGCCGGTGCGACGTTCCCATCACAGCGGCGCCGGCGTCGACGAGCGCGGCGAGCTGCTCTGGGCGAACCTTGGACGGGCCGCAGCCGAAATGCCCGTCGGCGGGCTTGAGTTCGGCGGGGATCTTCAGGTCGGTTGTCGTCGAGGCTGTCACCGGTCCAGTGTCGCAGCCGTTGGCGTGTCGAGCCGGGTGTGGGTACTCACGGAATCGTGACGGGACACGGGCCCGGACCTGTGCTGATCGTCCTGCGTTGCGACCCCGCCGCCGCGGTATGTGCGCCGGTAGACGAGCGGGGACACCCCGATGGCGGCGTGTAGATGCAGGCGCATCGACGTGGCGGTACCGAACCCGGCGTCGGCCGCGACGCGCTCCACCGGGAGGTCGGTGGTCTCCAGCAGCCGCCGTGCAAGGGCCACCCGCTGCATCGCGAGCCAGCGCGCAGGACTGAGTCCGGTCTCGTCGCGGAACCGCCGGGTGAACGTCCGCACGCTCATCGACGCGTGTGCGGCCATGTCGGCGAGTGCGAGGGGCGTGCCGAGGTGCTCCAAGGCCCATGCCCTGGTGGGGGCGGTGCCGGGACCGTCGGGGTCGGGGAGCGGCTCCATGAACTGGGACTGCCCACCGTCGCGCCACGGTGCCACCACGCTGCGCCGTGCCACGCGGTTGGCCACCGCGGCGCCGTGGTCGCGGCGCACGATGTGCAGGCACAGGTCGATCCCGGCGGCGTTCCCCGCGGACGTCAGCACGTCGCCGTCGTCGACGTACAGGACGTCGGGATCGAGCAGCACCGCCGGGAACATTTCCCGGAACGCCGCGGCGTGCATCCAGTGGGTGGTGGCCGGGCGGTCGTCGAGCAGGCCTGCCGCGGCGAGCACGAACGCCCCGGTGCAGATGGACACCATGCGGGCGTCGAGGCCGTGCAGCGCGGCGGCGAGCTCCGGCTCGAGCTCGCCGCGCTGCCGTGCGGCGCCGCCGTAGATCCCGGGGACGACCACGGTGCCTGCTGTGCGCAGGATCGACGCGTCGTGCTCGGGCAGCACCTGGTACCCGGCCGAGGTGCGCACCGGTCCGCCGTCCAGCGTGGCGACGCGCACGCGGTAGAGCGGGCGCTCGTCGTCGTCGACGGCCCCGCCGAGCAGCCGGTGCGGCAGGCCGAGCTCGAACGCCACCACGGTGGGCAGGGCGAGCACGGCGACCTCATGGACGCGGTGCGGGCCGTCGGCGCCGGAACGAACCTGTCCGTCGTGATGGGACATGGCCGAATCCTTACACATGATGGCCATCCGGCCACTTTCGTCCCGAGTGTGCAGGACTGATCCTTACCGGCGTGACCGAACTCAGTACGCCGGCGCGCACTCGCCGCATCCATCCCGCCTGGTGGGCCGCGGCCGTCACGTTCCTGGCGCTGGTCGGCGCCGCGGGTTTCCGGGCCGTCCCCGGCGTGCTGATGGACCCGCTGCACATGGAGTTCGGCTGGTCGATCTCGACCATCTCGCTCGCCGCCGCCGTCAACATGGCCCTCTACGGGCTGACGGCGCCGTTCGCGGCCGCACTCATGGAGCGCTTCGGCATCCGTTCCGTGGTCACGGTGGCGCTGGTCGTGGTGGCAGCGGGCAGCGGCCTCACCGTGTTCATGACGGCGAGCTGGCAACTCGTGCTGTGCTGGGGTGTGCTCGTCGGGCTGGGCACCGGCTCGATGGCGCTCGCGCTGGTGGCGACCGTGACCGGACGGTGGTTCGTCGCCCGCCGCGGGCTCGTCTCCGGCGTGCTCACGGCAGGCGGGGCGGCGGGCGGGCTCGTGTTCCTGCCGCTCGTGTCGCAGCTCGCCGCGGCGTACGGCTGGCGACCCGCCGCTCTCGCCGTGGCGGCCGCGGCGCTGGCCGTGGCCCCATTCGTGATGTGGCTGCTGCGCGACCGTCCGCGCGACGTCGGCGTGGCGCCCTACGGCGGCACCGAGGCCGACGACGTGGACCCGGTGCGGTCGGGCGCGGCGCGGCTGGCGTTGCGGTCGCTGGGGACCGCGGCCAGGACGGGCCCGTTCTGGTACCTCGCACTGGGAATGATGATCTGCGGCGCCACGACGATGGGGTTGATCCAGCCGCACTTCATCCCCGCAGCCCACGACCACGGGATGCCGCAGACGACCGCGGCGGGGCTCCTCGCGCTCGTCGGGATCTTCGATGTGGCGGGCACGATCGCGTCGGGCTGGCTCACCGACCGCGTCAATCCGCGGCTGCTGCTGCTCGCCTACTACGTGCTGCGCGGGCTCTCGTTGCTCGCGCTGCCGTGGCTGTTCGGGCCCGACATTCAGGCCAACATGGTGGCGTTCATCGTGTTCTACGGGCTCGACTGGGTGGCGACGATCCCGCCGACGATGGCGCTGTGCCGGGAGTTCTTCGGCGCGGCCGCGCCCGTCGTGTTCGGCTGGGTGTTCGCCTCCCACCAGGTGGGGGCGGCCTTGATGGCTCTCGGCGCGGGGATCGTGCGCGACGAGCTGGGCGCGTACGACATGGCCTGGTACGTCGGCGGAGCGCTGGCTGTGGTGGCCGGCGTGCTCTCGCTGCTGGTGCGCCGGATGCCGTTGCCGGCCCCGGCGTGACCCGGGGCCGGCGCGGCCGTCAGTCGTGCTTGATCTCGCCCCAGCCCTCGACCTCGGACGGCCTGCGCGGGCCGGGGCCGATGTACTGCGCGGACGGGCGCACGAGCTTGTTCTCGCGCTTCTGCTCCAGGATGTGCGCCGACCACCCGGCGGTGCGGGCGCTGGTGAACATCGCCGGCATCATGTGCGGCGGCACCTCGGCGAAGTCAAGGATCACCGCGGCCCAGAACTCCACGTTGGTCTCGATCGGGTGGTCGGGGCGCCGGGAGCGCAGCTCACTCAGGGCAGCCTGCTCCAGCGCCACCGCCACCTCGTAACGCGGGGCCTTCAGCTCCTGGCACGTGCGACGGAGCACGCGGGCCCGCGGGTCCTCGGCCCGGTAGACCCGGTGCCCGAAGCCCATGAGCTTCTCCCTGCGGTCGAGGATGCCCGTGACCAGCGCCTTCGGGTCGCCCGACCGCTCGACCGCCTCGAGCATCGGCAGCACCCGGGCGGGGGCTCCGCCGTGCAGCGGCCCGGACATCGCGCCGATGGCCCCCGACAGCGATGCTGCGACGTCGGCGCCGGTGGACGCGATGACGCGGGCGGTGAAGGTGGAGGCGTTCATCCCGTGCTCGGCCGCCGAGACCCAGTACGCGTCCACGGCCCTGATGTGCGCCGGGTCCGGCTCTCCGCGCCAGCGCGTCATGAACCGCTCGGTGATCGTGCTGCATTCGTCGATGCGCGACTGCGGCACCGCGGGCACGCCGATCCCGCGGGCCGACTGGGCCACGTAGGACAGGGCCATCACCGACGCCCTGGCGAGCTGCTCGCGGGCCTCGTCCTCGGAGATGTCGAGCAGCGGGCGGTAGCCCCAGTACGGCGCCAGCATCGCGAGTGCGGCCTGCACGTCCACGCGGACGTCACCCGTGTGCACCGGGATGGGGAACGGCTCGGCGGGGGGCAGGCCCGGTCCGAAACGGCCGTCGACGAGCAGCGCCCACACGTTGCCGAACGTCACCTTGCCGACGAGGTCCTCGATGTCGACGCCGCGGTAGCGCAGGGCACCGCCGTTCTTGTCCGGCTCCGCGATCTCCGTGCGGAAGGCGACGTGGCCTTCGAGTCCTGGTGTGAAACCCGGCGGTGGCGGGGGTATCTCATGGTCGGCCGAGGCCGGCGGTTTCGAGGCTTCCGCGGTGCCGGAAGGGGTCGTGCCCAATGGGATCGGCGCAGTGGTCACCGCGTCCTCCTTGTCGTGGTGCCCGACATGGATCACCGGCCGCAGGCACCGGTGGCGTCGTTGGCCGGGCTTCGCTCGCCGTCCGGCGGAGTGCGTCCGGGCCGGCGCGCCGATCGCGGCCGTCCTGCACGGTTGACGTGCACGGTCGACGCGGTCGCGTCACCTTGCCTTCGGCGAGCCCGTCGAGGCAACGGGCAGACGGGGTGGCATCCGTCACCGGATCTATCGGACCAAACCGCCGGGTCATAGCGTGACCTCGTGGAACCCGGGGAGGCGCGGCATGGCGGAGCAGCTGGCGACGATGCGTGTTGATTACGACAGCGCGGAGTTCGACGTCGCCGCGCTGGCTCCGACCTGGCACGAGCAGCTGGCCCGCTGGCTCGTCGAGGCCGAGGCGGCCGGAATAGCGGAGGCCAACGCGATGGTGCTGGCCACAGCGGGTGCGGACGGCCGTGCGTCGTCGCGGACCGTGCTGTGCAAGGCCGTGGATCCGCGGGGGGTGGTGTTCTACACCAACTACACCTCGAAGAAGAGCCACGACCTGCGGATCAGCCGCTACGCCTCGGTCACCTTCCCCTGGTACAGCATGCACCGGCAGGTCCACGTCCGCGGTCCCGTCGAGCTCGTGGCGCCGGAGGAGACGCAGAAGTACTGGGCCACGCGGCCGCGCGGGGCACAGCTCGGGGCGTGGGCGTCGGCACAGTCCACGGTGGTGCGCGACCGCCGGTCCCTCGATGACGCGCTCGAAGCCGCCACGCGCCGCTTCGCCGACGATGCCGCGGTGCCTACGCCACCGCACTGGGGTGGCTGGCGGCTCGTCCCGGAGCAGGTCGAGTTCTGGCAGGGCCGCGCCAACCGGATGCACGACCGGCTGCGCTTCGAGGTCGACGGTCACGACCGCAGCTGGAGGGTGCGCCGGTTGGCACCGTGACACCGGCCGGGGGACACCGGTCACCGTGATCCTCGGCACTCATCGCGTGCGCGATCCGGGCCCTGGGGTCCCGTGACAGCGCTCCTCGTTCGCGGATGCGCAGGTGACGGTCGCTGCCGGGCTCAGCCCGAGGGCGGCCGGTGGTTTGTCCGGTTGTGATGCTGGTCGGAACTCTCGGTACAGAGGTGGTACTCGTATCCGAGTGATGCCCGGACCCGACGAACCCACCCGCCCGAGCCGCCTGGGTCCGGAAGCACCAACCGGGCGGATCAACTCGGGACCCGACGCACCGACGCGGCGCACTGCCTTCACCACCCAGCGGTTGCGCGTGATCGCGCGTAGCGCGCTGGCCGACACGCGCCCGCTGCGCACGCCGGCCTACCGGCGGCTCTGGACGGCCGGCGTGGTCACGGTGGTCGGCTCGCAGTTGTCTGTGGTTGCCGTCCCGACGCAGATCTACCAGCTCACCAACTCGTCGGCGTACGTCGGGCTGACGGGCGTCTTCGGGCTCGTGCCGCTGGTCGTCTTCGGGCTCTGGGGCGGCGCCATCGCGGACGTGATGGACCGGCGCGTCCTGCTGCTGGCCTCGGGTGGGGCGATCGCGCTGTCGTCACTGGGCCTGTGGGTCACGGCGGCGAGCGGCTTCGGCGGCGTGTGGAGCGTGCTGGTGCTGTTCGCCGTGCAGACCGCGCTCCTCGCGATCAACCAGCCCACTCGCAACGCGGTGATCCCCCGGCTGCTGCCTTCCGAGCAGCTACCGGCGGCCAACGCGCTCAACATGACGGTGCAGCAGGTCGGCGCCATCGCCGGACCACTCCTGGCCGGCGTCCTGATCCCGGTCGTGGGACTGCCGACGCTGTATCTCATCGACGCCATCGCGCTGCTCGCCACCCTCTGGGCCACCTGGCGGCTCCCCTCGCTCCCGCCGGAGAAGGCGGTCAAGCGCCGCGCCGGGGCCCGCCAGGTCATCGAGGGGTTCCGCTACGTCGCACTGCACAAGGTCCTGCTGGTGTCGTTCCTCATCGACATCGTGGCCATGGGCTTCGGGATGCCACGGGTGGTGTTCCCCGAGATGGCGCACACGGTGTTCGGCGACCCGATCGCCGGTGGTCCGGCCCTCGGGCTGCTGTTCGCCGCGATACCGATCGGGATGGTGGTGGCCGGGCTGTTCTCGGGCTGGCTCACGCACGTTCGGCGGCAGGGCGTGGCGGTCACGTTCGCGATCTGTACGTGGGGGGTCGGCATCGCCTTGTTCGGGCTGTCGGGCTCGCTGTGGTTCGCGGTGCTGTTCCTCGCCGTGGCGGGCGCAGGCGACATGGTCAGCTCGGCGTTCCGGAACTCGATGCTGCAGACGGTCGCCACCGACGACATGCGTGGCCGGATGCAGGGCGTGTTCACCGTGGTGGTGGTCGGCGGCCCGCGGATCGCGGATCTCTGGCACGGGCCGGCCGCGGCCGCGGTGGGTCCTTCGGCGGCCGTCGCGGTGGGCGGCTTCGCGGTGATCGTGTTCGCGATCGTCGTGGTCGCGGTGTTCCCCGTGTTCTGGCGTTACCAGGTGCCGGTGGCCTCCGACCGGTCGTGAACCGTGGGGCATGCAGGTCTCGATCGTGACAAACCGGACGGCTCGAAGGTGACGTAAGCCGCATCAGCAGTCACCATCATCGTATGACTGATGTGAGCACGGTCACTGGCCAGCCGGCTCTGAAGCGGGCGATCGGTCCGAAGCTGCTGCTGTTCTTCGTGATCGGCGACATCCTCGGCACCGGTATCTACGCCCTCACCGGATCGGTGGCCGGCGTGATCGGCGGCGCGTTGTGGGTGCCCTTCCTGCTGGCCTTCATCGTCGCGTTCATCACGGCGTTCAGCTACCTCGAGCTGGTCGGCAAGTACCCGAGGGCGGCCGGTGCGGCGCTCTACACGCACAAGGCGTTCGGCATCAACTTCCTGACCTTCATGGTCACGTTCACGGTGATGGCTTCCGGGGTCACGTCCGCCGCCACCGCCGCCAAGGCGTTCGCCGACACCTACCTGCGGCAGTTCATCGAGCTGCCCACCTGGGCCGTGGCCGCTGCCTTCATCGTGGGGCTCGCGTTGATCAACTTCCGCGGGGTCGGGGAGTCGGTCAAGGCCAACGTGGTGCTCACCATCATCGAGCTGTCCGGCCTGCTGCTCATCATCGGTGTGGGCATCATCGCGGTGGCGGGGGGAGCGGGGGAGCCGTCCCGGCTCGTGGAGATCAACACCGGGGAGACCACCGCGTTCATCGCGATCACCGCCGCCACATCGCTGGCGTTCTTCGCGATGGTCGGCTTCGAGGACTCCGTCAACATGGCCGAGGAATGCCACAACCCGCCGCGGATCTTCCCGCGGGCGATGCTGCTCGGCATGGGCATCGCCGCGGCCATCTACGTGATCATCGCGGTGCTGTCCTCGATGCTCGTGCCGGCCGACGACCTCGCCGCGGCGAAGAGCAGCGCCCTCTTCCGGGTGCTGGAGGTGGGGGCACCCGGGTTCCCGCTCGGCGTGTTCGCCGTGATCGGTCTGTTCGCGGTGGTGAACTCCGCGCTGATCAACATGCTGATGGCGAGCCGCCTGCTCTACGGGATGTCGAACGAGCGTGTCCTCCCGCGGGTGTTCGGCAGAGTCCACGAGGGCCGCCGGACGCCCTGGTTCGCAATCGTCTTCACCAGTGTCATCGCGATCATCCTGGTCGGAAGTGTCGACATCACAGCGCTCGGTGGTACTACGGCCCTGCTCCTGCTGGCCGTCTTCACCGTCGTCAACATCGCGGTGCTCGTGCTCCGCAAGGACAAGGTGGAGCACAACCACTTCCGCGCGCCGACGTGGAGCCCTTACCTCGGCGTCGTGCTGTGCGGCTTCCTCGCCACACCCTTGTCCGGTCGGCCGTTGCAGCAGTTCCAGCTGGCTGGGATCCTACTTGCGGTGGGCGCGGCGCTCTGGCTCATCAACTATCTCGTGGTCGGCAGAGTGGACGTGGACCCCGAACGGCTCACCAAGGGCTGAGCGCCCCACGTCACATATTCCGGCGGGCGCACTCACCCGATCGAGCACTAGCGTTGCGGCCAACCACGAAAAACGAAGAGTGCGAGGGAACCTCCACATGGCCGACGAGACCACGACCGCTGTTCTGCGCCACCCCGGCGGTGAGCACGAGATGGCTATTCATGCTGGTACCGAGGGTGCGTCCGCCTTCGACATCAGCAAGCTCCTGCCCTCCACCGGGCTGGTCACACTCGACTCCGGCTACGGCAACACTGCGGCGTGCAGCTCGGCGATCACCTACATCGACGGTGACGCCGGGATCCTGCGCTACCGGGGCTACCCCATCGATCAGCTTGCCGAGAGCTCCTCGTTCCTTGAAGTCAGCTACCTGCTCATCTACGGGGAGCTGCCCACCCAGTCCGAGCTCGACGCCTTCACCAACAAGATCAGCCGCCACACCCTGCTGCACGAGGATCTCAAACGGTTCTTCGACGGCTTCCCACGCGACGCTCACCCGATGCCGGTGCTCTCGAGCGCCGTCAGCGCACTGTCCACCTTCTACCAGGACAGCCTCGACCCGTTCGACGAGGACGCCGTCGAGCTGTCGACAGTCCGGCTGCTCGCCAAGGTGCCGACGATTGCGGCGTACGCCTACAAGAAGTCCGTCGGGCAGCCCTTCCTCTATCCCGACAACTCCCTCGGCCTGGTCGAGAACTTCCTGCGGATGACGTTCGGCTTCCCGGCCGAGCCGTATGAGATCGACCCCGACTTCGCGCGTGCCCTCGACGTGCTGCTCATCCTGCACGCCGACCACGAGCAGAACTGCTCGACGTCCACGGTCCGGCTGGTCGGGTCGTCGCAGGCCAACCTCTTCGCGAGCATCTCGGCAGGCATCAACGCCTTGTTCGGTCCGCTGCACGGCGGCGCGAACCAGGCCGTTCTGGAGATGCTTCAGCGCATTCGCGACGTGGAGGACGGCAACGTCGACGCGTTCGTCGAGCGGGTGAAGAACCGGGAGAAGGGTGCCCGCCTGATGGGCTTCGGGCACCGCGTCTACAAGAACTACGACCCGCGGGCGAGGATCGTCAAGCAGAGCGCCGACGAGATCCTCAAGAAGCTCGGTATCACCGACCAGCTTCTCGACATCGCCAAGGCGCTCGAGGAGCGCGCGCTCGCCGACGACTACTTCATCGAGCGCAAGCTCTACCCGAACGTCGACTTCTACACCGGTGTCATCTACCGGGCCATGGGCTTCCCCACCAAGATGTTCACGGTCCTGTTCGCTCTCGGTCGCCTTCCGGGCTGGATCGCCCACTGGCGCGAGATGATCAACGACCCCACCACCAAGATCGGCCGTCCTCGCCAGCTCTACGTCGGTTCCTCGGAGCGTCCGTACGTTCCCATGGGTAACCGCTGAGGTCCTGAGGTCCTTTCGCACACCAGCGGGGCCGCATCGCTGACGTCCGGCGTCAGCGGCGCGGCCCCGCCGGCTTTCGGCCGTCGTCGACGCGCGGGATACGCCCACCGCCGTTAGCGTCGGTCCATGGGTGACCCCATGAGTGACACAGCCGTCGTCTGGTTCCGCCGTGACCTGCGGGTACGGGACCAGCCCACGTTCCTCGCCGCGGCCGGGGCCGCGCGCCGGTCACTCGCTCTGTTCGTGCTCGACCCGGCTCTGCTCGGACCGTCCGGCCCGGCCCGCCGGACCTTCCTCTATCGGTCGCTGCGCGCGCTCGACCGGGATCTCGGTGGGCGGCTCCTCGTCGTGCGCGGCGACCCGGCCGACGTCGTGCCCGCGGTCGTGGCGTGCGTCGACGCGGCCACCGTGCACGTCGCGGCCGACTTCGGTCCGTACGGGGTGCGGCGTGACGAGGCGGTCGAGAAGGCGCTCGTCGCCGAGGGCCTCGAGCTCGTCCGTACCGGGTCGCCGTACGCGGTTGCGCCGGGCCGCGTGCGCAAGGGCGACGGGGAGGGGTTCCGGGTCTTCACGCCGTTCCGGCGAGCCTGGGCCGAGCACGGATGGCGCGCGCCTGCCGACACCGACGCCTCGACCGTCACGTGGCTCGATCCCGCGACGCGGCGTGGCGGCCCGCGCGCGGTGAGCGTCCCGGAGGACGAGCAGGTGGACGCCGATCTCCCCGACGCCGGAGAGGACGCCGCGCTCGCCCGGTGGCACGAGTTCCTCGACGCAGGGGTGTCGGGCTACGGGAGCGACCGGAACCGGCCCGACAGGGAGGGCACGTCGCGGATGTCGGTGTACCTCAAGTACGGGGTGATCCATCCGCGCACGATGCTCGCCGACCTGGCGTCCCGGCGCTCGTCGTCGACCGAGACATACCGCACAGAGCTGGCGTGGCGCGAGTTCTACGCCGATGTCCTGTTCCAGCGTCCCGACTCGGCGAGGGCGAACTACGACAGCGCGTTCGACGCGCTGCCGCTGGCGTCCGGTCGCGAGGCGCAGGTGCGGTTCGACGCCTGGTGCGAGGGCCGCACCGGCTACCCGATCGTCGACGCCGGGATGCGCCAGCTCCGGGAACAGGCGTGGATGCACAACCGGCTGCGGATGATCGTGGCGAGCTTCCTCGTCAAGGATCTGCACCTGCCCTGGTGGCGCGGTGCGCGTCACTTCATGAAGCTGCTCGTCGACGGGGATCTGGCGTCCAACCAGCACGGCTGGCAGTGGACGGCCGGTAGCGGCACCGACCCGGCTCCGTACTTCCGGATCTTCAACCCCGTGCTGCAGGGGGAGAAGTTCGACCCCGACGGTGAGTACGTGCGGCGGTTCGTCCCCGAGTTGCGTGGTGTGGCAGGCAAGGCCGTGCACCAGCCGTGGATGCTGCCCGGCGGTGTGCCGGACGGCTACCCGGAGCCGATCGTCGACCACAAGGCCGAGCGGCAGGAGGCGTTGGCGCGCTACGAGCGGGTGAAGGCCGCGAGAGGCTGATCCGGAGCCGGCGGGGAACTACTACGCCACCCGCTTAATTGCTCCATATGGGCGACGACCTTACCCTTCGGGACACAGCGACAAGAAGGGTGGGCGATGGCCGAGAAAGACGTGAGGCGGTCGCCGCGGCGTCGCGGTCGGCTCGGGCTGGTCGTGCTGCTGCTGGGTGTTGCCATCTGGATCGTCCGGTCCCGACGGGCTGCCGCCAACGCCCGTGTGCAACCGTGGCCGGGCGTGCAACCCGTGCCCGCGCTGGTACCTCCGGCGCCGGCACAGCAGCTCCGGTCCCCATCGCGAGCGAGCGCCACGATCGCTCCGTCTCCGATGCCGGCCGGCTCCGGTACGACGGCACAGGCGCCCTCGACGCCCGTCGCGGTGGAGTCTGCGGAAGCCGCTCCCGAGGCGCCCGCCCCGGTGGAGGCGGCTGCTGCGGCCGAGCCGGTGGAGCCGGCCGAGGCCGTTCCGGCAGCGTCCGAGGTGAGCGACCCGGCCGCTTCGGCTGCGCCGGTGGAGCCCGAGTCGGGTGAGGCTTCTGCCGACCAGACTCCCGAGGCGGTGCCCGTGCCGGACGAGCCGGTCGCCCCTGCTCCAGTGGAAGGAGAGGCGCAGGCGACCTCGGGTCCGGCGACCCCGCCCGTGTCCGAGACGGCCGCCTCGATGTTCGAGCCCGCCGAGCCCGCCAAGCCCGCCGAGCCCGCTGCTCCGGCTGCTCCGGCCGCGCCCGCCACGGATGGCGTCGTGACGACCGGCTCGACGACCTCGCCCGACGACGCAGAGACCGAGCTCCTGCCGGTGCAGCCCGCCCCCGTCTCGTGGGCGCGGCCGGTGGAGCCGGAGCCGCACTCGCTCTTCACCCCGGCACCTCCGAGAAGGGCCACCCCCCGATCGGACCGGCCGTCGCCGCGCCGGCGCAAGCCTTCGCCGTCACCGCAGACCTCCACGCTGCCCCCTGGCGCGGTCGCCGCGGGCCCGGACGGCTCGGCGCCCGACCCCGAGTACACGATCAAGGCCAGCACCGGCTCTCTGCTCTTCCACTCGCCTGCCAGCCCGTACTTCCGGCGCACCAAGGCGGAGATCTGGTTCCGCTCCGCTGCGGACGCCCAGGCGGCCGGGTTCACCGAATGGACGCCGAAGAAGCGCACCGAGAGCTGAGTCGGCCCCGACCCGGGAGCGGCGGGGTCAGGAGCGGTTGGTCAGTGCCTCGCGCAGGCTCACCCTCGCGCCGGTGCGCAGCACGGAGTTCCGGTAGACCCGCCCGGCCAGGCGCACCACCACGACGATCGCGGCCAGCGCGATCAGCGCGGACACGAGCACCTGCCACAGCGGCGCCACGCCGAGGGCGTAGCGGGCGGGCATCACGGTCTGAGAGAAGAACGGAACGAAGGACAGCACTTCGGCCACGCCGTTGCGGGGGTCGTTGGGCAGCAGGTTCAGGGTCAGTACGAACGGGATGAGAAGCAGGAAGATCATCGGTGCGACCACCGAGTTGAGCTCCTCCTGGCGGGACACGGTGGACCCGATCGCGGCGTAGAGGGCCGCGAAGAGGAAGAACCCCAGCAGGTACCAGACCACCACCATGACGAACATCCCGGCGGCGGCGGTCGGCACGGTCAGCAGGCCTGCTGCGCTCGCGGTCCCCGCACTGATCGCGCTCAGGATCACCAGCTGCAGCAACCCGACGGCGCCCAACCCGATGATCTTCCCGGCCATGAGCTGCCACGGCTTGATGGTGGCCAGCAGCAGCTCCACCACGCGGCTCTGCTTCTCCTCGACCACTCCCGTGGCCACGACCTGACCGTTGCCGCTGAGCGTGAAGAACAACAGGATGACCCCGACCAGGGCGAGTGCGAGCTTCTGCCCGGACTCGGGATCAACCGGCTCGAGCGTGTCCACGCTCACCTTCGCCTGGGCGGTGAGCTGTGCCGGGTCGATCCCGGCTCCGGTGAGAGCCGATGTCAGGGTCTGCTGCTGCACGGCCGACGAGACGAGCGACTGCAGCCTGCTGTCCACCGAGTCGAGGCCGAGCAGCTCGTAGCCGCCGGACTCGCCGGTGAACAGGGCGTCGAGGTCACCGGTGTCCACCTGCTGCCTGCCGGCCCCGTCGTCGACCGTCCGCACCGTGAGGTCGATGCCCTGGGCCTTCGCGGACTGCTCCAGCTCCGGCTGCAGCGCCGCCGTCTGCTGCGTGACGCCGAGGGTCTTGCTGTCGGACTCCGAGCTGATGTACGCCGAGAGCAGGAACAGGCCGCCGAAGAGAACGATCGTGATCACGATCCCGATCACGAAGCCGCGGGACTTGACCTGGGAGACGAACTCGCGGCGCGCCACGAGCAGCACCACCTGCCGAGGATTGAGTGGGGCCGTCATGCCGCCGGCACATCCCTTGGCTCGGTCGTAGCGGTGGGTCCGGCCTCGACGACGTCGCGATAGAGCTCGGTGAGCGGGGGTCGCCAGCGCCGGAACTCGTGAACCGGGCCTGCAGCCAGAGCTGCTCGCAGGACGTCCTGGTCGTCGACGCCCTCTGCAAGGCGCACTCGGGTGTGGTCGATGTCGTCGCCGGTCACGAGCTCGACGCCGGCGAGGGCGTCTGCCCAGCCGGGGCGCGGCCCGTACACGTCGAGGACGATGCCGTCACGCGCCCGGAGCTCCCCGACCGTGCCGACGGTGACCATCCGCCCGGCCGCGATGATCCCGATCCGGTCGCACAGGCGTTCCACCAGGTCGAGCTGGTGGCTGGAGAAGATCACGGGCACGCCCGAGTCGGCCTTGTCCCGCAGCACGCTGCTCATCACGCCGACGGCCGTGGGGTCGAGCCCGGAGAACGGTTCGTCCAGCACCAGCACCTCGGGGTCGTGCGCCAGCGCCGCGGCGAGCTGGACGCGCTGCTGGTTGCCCAGCGACAGCTTCTGCACCTCGTCGCCGACCCGCTCGGCGACCCCGAGCCGCTCCGTCCAGTGCTGCACGGAGGCGGTGGCCTCGGCGGCGCTCAGCCCGTGGAGCCGGGCGAGATAGCGCAGCTGCTCACCCACTCGCATCTTGGGATAGAGGCCCCGTTCTTCCGGCATGTATCCGATGCGCCTGCGCAGATCGGCGTCGATCGGGGAGCCCTTCCAGCGCACCTCGCCAGAATCGGCCTCGAGCACGCCGAGCACGATCCGCATCGTCGTGGTCTTGCCGGCCCCGTTGCTGCCGACGAACCCGAACACCTCGCCTGGCCGCACCGCGAAGGTCACGTCCGCGAGTGCCTGCCGGGATCCGAATCGCTTCGAGATCCCCCCAATGTCCAGCACGCGAGTGACCCTACTGGTCGGTCAAGCCGCTTTTCGCCGTCTCGCGACCCACAGCCGTCGGACGTCGCGGCTTGCGTTCGAGCGCGCTCGAAGACCTAGCTTCGCGGGCATGACAACCCCTGGTACGACACCATCGACCTGGATCATCACCGGCGCCTCGCAGGGCCTCGGCCGCGGGCTGGCCGAGTCCGCGCTGGCTGCGGGGGACCGCGTCGTCGCCGCTGTCCGCCGTCCGGACGCGGTGGCCGACCTCGCGGCGGCCCACCCCGACCGGTTCGCCACGATCGCCGCCGACGTCCGCGACACCGCCCGTGCACCGGAGGTCATCCAGGCAGCGCTCGACCGGTTCGGCCGCATCGACGTGCTGGTCAACAACGCGGGACGCGGCCTCGTCGGGGCTGCCGAGGAAGTGGACGAGGCAACCCTGCGTGACCTCATGGACCTGCACCTGTTCGGTCCGGCCGCGCTTGTGCGCGCCGCGCTGCCGGCCATGCGCGAGCAGGGCAGCGGCACCATCGTCCAGATGAGCAGTCAGGGCGGACGCATGTCGTTCCCTGGCGTGGGCTCCTACTCGGCCGGCAAGTTCGCGCTCGAGGGATGGTCGGAGGCGCTGGCCGGGGAAGTCGCGCCGTTCGGCATCCGCGTGCTGATCGTCGAGCCGAGCCGGTTCCGCACGTCCTTCAATGCGCCGGGCGTCCTGGGCTTCGCCGAGGCGAGCAACACCTATACCGACGTCCTGGCCGCGGTTCGGGCGGACATGGCCGGCGCGGACGGGTTGCAGCAGGGCGACCCGGCCCGCGCGGGCGACATCCTGGTCGATCTCGTCCATGGCTCGGACCTGCCGCTGCGGCTTGCCCTGGGCCGTGAGGCGGTCGAGCGGATCTCCGCGTCCTACCGCCGCGGCCTCGACGAGCTCGAGCGCTGGCGGCATGTCGCGGTCGAGGCCGACTTCGCGGGTGCCGTGCCCTCGGTCCGCCCGATCTAGGCTCGATGACGATGGCTACCGAGGACCTGATGAGCAGGGCGCTCAGCGCGCTCGGCGAGGTGGACGGACCGATGTCGGTCGAGGTGATCCATCGGCTCGTCGACGTCACCGGCGTCGAGGAGCCGATGACGATCGCCGAGGTGGCCGACCTGCTCGACCTGTCGCCGCACACGCTGCGCTACTACGAGCGGATCGGTCTGATCGAGGTCGGCCGGGACGCGGGAGGCCACCGCGTCTACGAGCCTGCGGTGGTGCGGCGCCTGGTGTTCCTGACCCGCATGCGGCTGTCCGGGATGGCGATCCGGGACCTGCAGCACTACGTGGCGCTGGTCGACGCGGGCGAGGACACGGTGCCCGAGCGGCTGGAGATGCTGCTCGAGCACCGCGACACGGTCCGGCGCCAGATCCGCGAGCTCACGCTGTCGCTGGCCGCCACCGAGTACAAGATCGCGACCTACGGCGGCACCACCGGCGACGGTCTCGGCACCACCACCGAGTCGTAGCCCGGTCGAGCCTGATCGTCCGGTCAGCCCCGGCTTCCGGCTTCGAGGCCGGGCGTCGAGATCCCGTAGCCGCGGATCTTGCGGTAGATCGTGGCGCGCGACATCCCCAGGTGACGGGCGGCCTCTGCCTTGTTGCCGTCGTTGTCGAGCAGGGCGTTGACGATGGCGTCGCACTCGATGGCCTCGAGCGGCGTGAGCACCCGGCGGGTGATGGCCCGGCATTCCGGGGGCAGGTCCGCCGCCGCCAGCACGCCGGACCGGCGACGGGCGACGGCCTTGCGCAGCACCTGGTAGAGCTGTTCGACGTTGCCCGGCCAGCGGTGCCGCATGAGCACACGCATGGCCTCCGATGAACAGGTGAGGTCGCTGCCTCGCGTGAGCCGCGCGAGCAGGTGGGGGACCAACTCGGTGACGTCCTCGACGTGGTGGCGCAACGGCGGCACCACCACGGTGCGGGGGAAGGACTCCAGAAGAGCGCTCGAGTCGAGGCCACCGGGGCCCACGGTGACCACGACCCAGGGGCGCTCGGGGTCGGTGGACTCGCGGTGCGGTTCGAGGGCGTCGACGAGAGCCTGCAGCCCGTCGGGAGGAAGCCGGTCGACGTGGGAGAGCACGAGCGTGCCGCTGCCGTTCTCCAGTTCGTCGATGATCTCCGCGATCCACCGCGGCCCGTAGTCGTCGGCGTCGAGCAGGCGCAGGTGCGCGGCCGGGGTGCGCCGCTGGTGGGTGGCCCGGGCGATGGTGCTCTTCCCGACGCCCGGCTCGCCTTCCAGCACGAGCCACTCCCGGTTGCGGAAGTGGCGGTCGACGGCCTGGCAGCACTTCATCCAGAGCACCCCGGACCCGACGGCGAGCTGCGACGACGTCGCCGGCGTCGGGCCCTGGCGGGGACGGGCGATCTCGGGCGCGGCGAGCTGAACGGTCAGGACGCCGCCGGCCGTGTCGCGGTCCGACCAGCTCGGGCGGCAGTGCACGCGGGCGACGGCTCCACTGGGGAGGTCGACGAGGAGCAGCCGGCGGCCGGAGCGCAGCGCCTCGGTGGCCCCGGCGAGCAGCGTGACCTGGTCGGTGGGGTCGATCAGCGCGCGGGCGCTGTCGTTCATCATCACCAGGTCGGGGCTGACGGCCAGCACCGCTCCGCGGCCTCGCCGGCATGCGGTCAGGTAGTCGTGCAGCAGAGCGAGCTCGCGCGGCCCGGACTGGTCCAGCAGGGCGTTCTCGATCTGGCGCGCGATCCGGGCCACCGCGGTGGACATGAAACGACCGGCGTCGGGGCGCCAGCAGGTGAGGTCGACGACGCCGAGCAGCTTGCCGTTGACCGGGTGCCAGATCGGGGCGCCTGCGCAGGCGAGGTCGGCGAGGTGGTCGACGTAGTGCTCGTGGCCGAACACCTGCGCGGGGCCGCGCCCTTCCAACGCCGTGCCGATCCCGTTGGTGCCGATGAAGCGCTCGGCGTAGGAGAAGCCGGGGGCGAGCCAGACCTTGTCCAGGTGCTGGTTCAGCCCGGAGTCGCCGGTGCGCCGCTCCAGCACGACGCCGTCGGCGTCGGTGAGGATGAGGCTCACCGGTTCCCCGGCCAGCTGGTCGGCGACGTCGGCCATGATGGGCGCCGCGGCCCGGACGAGCGGTGAGTCGGGCTCGGTGTCGAAATCGCACGACAGCTCGACACTGTCGGTGGCGACGTCCCACTCTCTGGAGCGCGTCCAGGACGCGAGGATCGTGTCGCGGACCGTGCCCTCTTCCACATGGTCATCGACCAGGAAGGACGTGCGAGCGCGGACGAGTACCTCGGCGGACCTATCGGTCCGTCGAGGCGGGAGTGCGTGGTTCGATCGGACCAAGCGCGTGCTCTCCCTTGGCGCAGCGGGTCGACTCGCGACGATGCGGAACCTTGCGTCTGGCAGAAGGTACCGCAGCAGTGAGACGGGCTGGGGGGAGCAATCGGCAACCGTCTCATATTGAGACCTCTGGGTGACGGCCAGGGCGGTGTGATTCCGGGCACGAGGCGAAGGTTCGGACTCGGGGTGCCCGCGCGGCTGGGCCCGGACCGGCGGCTCGGGTCCACCTCCGCTGCCGGCGCCACCCGCGCACGGACCGGCACCGCGGAACGGGGGCAGACCACGGGGAGCGGCGTGTGCTCCCGCCGGTCCGGGTGACTCCGGGCAGGCGGACGGCGCGCACGCCGGTCCGCGGCCCACCACAACGTGAGGAGTCGATGTGAGTCGGCAGAGTCTGGCGAAGGCTCATCAGAAGATCCAGGAGCTCGCCTGGGAGCCGCAGTACCACGAGCCGTACATGAAGTACGGCACCGACTACACCTTCCGGAAGGCCGCCAAGAAGGACCCGCTCAAGCAGGTTCTTCGGTCCTACTTCCCCATGGAGGAGGAGAAGGACAACCGCGTCTACGGCGCGCAGGACGGCGCCATCCGCGGCAACATGTTCCGCCAGGTCCAGGAACGTTGGCTGGAATGGCAGAAGCTGTTCCTGTCCATCATCCCGCTGCCCGAGATCTCTGCCGCTCGATCGATGCCGATGCTGTTCCACGTGGTTCCGAACCCGGAGCTGCACAACGGCCAGGCGATCCAGATGATCGACGAGGTTCGCCACAGCACGATCCAGCAGAACCTCAAGCGGCTCTACATGAACAACTACATCGACCCGGCAGGCTTCAATAACAGCCTGCGTAACTTCCAGAGCGACTACTGCGGCACCATCGGCCGGCAGTTCGCCGAGGGATTCATCACCGGTGACGCCATCACCGCGGCCAGCATCTACCTGACGATCGTCGCCGAGACGGCCTTCACGAACACGCTGTTCGTGGCCATGCCGGCGGAAGCGGCGGCGAACGGTGACTATCTGCTGCCCACGGTGTTCCACTCGGTGCAGTCCGACGAGTCGCGGCACATCTCCAACGGCTACGCCACCCTGCTGATGGCGTTGTCGGACGAGGACAATCGCCAGCTTC
Organism: Pseudonocardia yunnanensis; assembly: GCF_039534065.1. NCBI lineage: Bacteria > Bacillati > Actinomycetota > Actinomycetes > Pseudonocardiales > Pseudonocardiaceae > Pseudonocardia > Pseudonocardia yunnanensis. Next base: position 278,832 of record NZ_BAAAUS010000023.1, read on the forward strand.
TCGAGCGCGACCTGCGCTATGCGTGGTGGAACAACCACCGCGTGGTGGACGCCGCTATCGGCACGTTCATCGAGTACGGCACCAAGGACCGCCGCAAGGACCGTGAGTCCTACGCGGAGATGTGGCGTCGCTGGATCTACGACGACTACTACCGGTCCTACCTGGTGCCGCTGGAGAAGTACGGCCTGACGATCCCGCACGACCTCGTCGAAGAGGCGTGGAAGCAGATCTGGGACAAGGGCTACGTCCACGAGGTCGCGCAGTTCTTCGCCACCGGTTGGCTCGCCAACTACTGGCGTATCGACGCGATGACCGACGAGGACTTCGAGTGGTTCGAGTACAAGTACCCGGGCTGGTACGACAAGTACGGGAAGTGGTGGGAGAACTACTCCCGCCTGGCCACGCCCAACGGGCACAACGCGATCGTCGCCGAGGACGTGGACTACGTCTACCCGCACCGCTGCTGGACCTGCATGGTCCCGTGCCTGGTGCGTGAGGACATGGTCATGGCCGAGGTCGAGGGTCAGTGGCGCACGTACTGCCACGAGGTCTGCCGGTGGACCGACGTCGAGGCCTTCCGGCCGACCTACCAGGGCCGGGAGACGCCGAACATGGGCCGGCTGGTCGGCCACCGTGAGTGGGAGACGCTCTACCACGGGTGGAACTGGGCCGACGTCGTCAAGGACATGGGCTTCGTCCGCGACGACGGCAAGACCATGACGGCGCAGCCGCATCTCGACCTCGACCCCAAGAAGATGTGGACGCTCGACCACATGCGGCGGATGCCCCCGCTGCTGAGCCCGAACGTCGTGCTCAACGAGATGAGCGACGACGAGCGGCAGGCGTTCCACGCCGACTACGTCCGCCAGGGGCCGGCCGGACGTCCGGCACCTACCGACGCCTGAGCGCGGGTCAGGCGAGGGGGGAGGGTCGCGCGAACGGCCCTCCCCCTGCTTGGCCCTGCTCGTACTCCGCTCATTCCCCGCACGAGCCGAAGGGCTTGAGATCAGTTGGGTGACAAGCACGTCGTCCGGTTCGAACCGGTCGGCATCGAGATCGAGGTCGACGAGGACCAAACCATCCTGCGCGCTGCGGCCGAGCAGGGCGTCCAGCTCATGCACGGCTGCAAGGAAGGCCAGTGCGCGGCGTGCAAGTCCTTCGTCCTCGAGGGTGAGGACATCGAGCTCGACAAGTACTCGACCTTCGCGCTCCCGGACTTCGAGAGGGAGGAGGGGCAGACGCTGCTCTGCCGGGCACACGCCTACGAGGACCTCGTCATCGAGCTCCTCAACTACGACGAGGAGATCATCCGGGGCGGGCTCCCGCTGCGCACCGGCACGGTCGAGGTGGTGTCCAACGAGGCGGTGACGCACGACATGCGACACCTCGTCGTGCGCCTCGTCGAGCCCGAGGAGATCAAGTTCTTCCCCGGGCAGTACATGGACTTCAAGGTTCCGGGCACGGATGAGAGCCGGTCGTTCTCGATGGCGAACACGCCGAACCGGGACGGTCTCTTGGAGTTCGTCATCAAGATCTACCCGGGCGGCCTGTTCTCGGAGCATCTCGCCGAGAAGGTCGAGATCGGGGACCGTCTGCAGGTGGAGGCGCCGTTCGGCACCTTCACCCTCCGCGAGAGCCGCACGTCCGACCTGCTGTTCGTCGGCGGCGGTGCGGGGATGGCCCCGATGCTCGGACTACTGAGGTCGATGGCCGAACGAGGGGTCGAGCGCAAGGTCACCTTCTACTACGGCGCTCGTGGGCTACGCGACCTCTGCTTCACCGAGGAGCTGGCAGAACTCGGGGGCCGGTTGACCGACTTCACCTACGTCCCCGCGCTGTCGGAGCCCGCGGCGGATGACGAATGGAGTGGGGCGACGGGCCTGATCACCGAGGTCGTGAAGAGCCGTGAGTCCGGGTTGGGAGGAGTGGATGCCTATGTCTGCGGTCCGCCGCCGATGGTGGATGCGGCCATCGCAACGCTGACCGCGCTGGGAGTGAGTGAGAACCAGATCTTCTACGACAAGTTCACCACCACTGGTGAACCGGAAGGCGAGGACGGCCCATGACCACCACCGAGCGCCCAGAACGCAGCGTCCCGAAGCCCGTCTTCACCGACGCGGAGGCCGGGGCGCGCGAGTTCCCCGACTCCGGCGCCAGCGCCCGTCGGTACAACTACTTCTCACCCGCGAAGCGCAAGCAGACCCACTACGAGGACGTCACCGTCGAGGTGCAGCCCGACCCGCGGCACTACCTGACGCAGGGTTGGATCTACGGCTTCGCCGACGGCGAGACCGGCTACCCGCTGCACTGGACCAAGCTCAAGGCCTGGGGTGTCGACCTGCCCGAGCCCCAGCGTGGGATCGGCACGGGCGGCCTGCCCGTGGAGAACTGGCCGGCGCACGGCTGGCACGAGTTCCGCGACCCCAACGAGGAGTGGGAACAGACCATCTACCGGTACAACGCCAACGTTGTCCGGCAGCTGAACCAGAACGTCGAGAACGCGCGCAACGCCAAGTCGTTCGACTTCTGGGCTCCGAACTGGGTGCGGTTCGTCGAGCGCCACGTCGGTGCGTGGATGCACATCGAGCACATCCTCGGGCTCTACGTGTTCGCGTCGAACGAGCGCTCCGGCCCGACGAACATGCACAACACGGCGATGGCGGTGAACAGTGCGCACAAGATCCGGTTCGCGCAGGATCTGGCGCTGTACAACCTCACGCTGACCGAGGAGATCGACGGGTTCGACGGCGTCGCGCATCTCGACGCGTGGAACAACGACGTCGAGTGGCAGGGCGCCCGCAAGCTGACCGAGGCCCTCACGGCTGTCGAGGACGACTGGTGCGAAGCGATCTTCGCCGCCAACGTCGTGTTCGAGCCGCTCGTGGGCGAGCTGTTCCGCAGCAACCTCGTGATGCAGTCCGCGGCGCCGCACGGCGACTTCGTCACCCCCACGGTGATGGGTGCCGGGGAGTACGACTACGCCCAGCGTGACCTGCGCTGGACGGTCTCGTGCTTCGGGCCGCTCGTGCAGGACCGCGAGTTCGCCGAGCACAACAGGCAGCTCTTGCAGGGCTGGCTGAGCAAGTGGGTGCCGCAGGCGCTCGAGGCGGCCCGCACGATGCAGCCGCTCTGGTCGGCAGTCGACCACAAGCCGCCGCGCTTCGAAGACGGCCTCGACAGGGCCAAGAACCGGTTTGCCGGGATCTGCAGCGATCTCGGTCTCCAGACCCCCGAGGAGCTGAAGCAGTGACGACCACACCGACGACCGGCGCGGCCGAGAGCCGCTTCCAATCCAACAACACCGCATCGAACATGTGCGGTTTCACCCTGATGAACAGCCAAGTCGGCGTACTCATCTCGAACGTGCTGACCAGAATCGACAACGTCAAGGTGACTCACCTGCCCTCGATGATCCGCGTCGACGGCCAGGGCAAGTTCGAGCTCATCTACGCCGACGTCGACGAGGAGGCCGGCGAGGAGGAGGGCTGGTTCAACGCGGCCGAGTTCGAGGAGGCCATGTCCACCCACTACGGCCGCATGGTGCACCTCGACGACCGCACGATCATGTTCGCCAACCCCGAGGACGCAGCCGAGTACATCGACTTCGACCTCAAGCCCGTCTCGTAACCAGGTCCGGGCCGCCGTCCCGTCGTGGGCGGCGGCCCGGCTCTTTCGTTGATCCGCACCCGCGCCGCAGACCAACGTCTCTGGAGGTCCCCGTTATGGCCAAGGAATTGCGTTTCGGTGAGGAGGGCCGCCGCCTCCTGCAGGCAGGCGTCGACCAACTCGCCGAGGCCGTCAAGAGCACTCTGGGCCCGAAGGGCCGCAACGTCATCCTGGAGAAGATCACGGGGTCCCCCGAGGTCACGAACGACGGCGTGACCATCGCTCGCGAGATCCATCTGCGCGACCCGTTCGAGAACATGGGCGCCCAGTTGGTGAAGGAAGCCGCGGTCAAGACCAACGACACCGTCGGCGACGGCACCACCACCGCCACCGTCCTGGCGCAGGCCATCGTCCGGCAGGGCATGAAGGCCATCACGGCAGGCGGCAACCCCGTGCTGGTCAAGCGTGGCATCGACACGGCGGTTGCCGCCCTCGTCGAGCGGCTCGCCGAGGTGGCACACCCGGTGTCGTCCGAGGAGGACTACGCGCGCGTCGCCGCGATCTCCGCCAACGACGACTACGCGATCGGCCGGGCCGTGGCACGGGCGTTGCACACCGTGGGCGACGACGGCGTCGTCACCGTCGAGGACTCGCCGTTGCTCGGTCTGTCGGTGTCGTTCGTGGAGGACTTCGAGTTCGACAACGGCTACGTCTCGCCGTACATGGTGACGAACCCGGGCACGCTCCAGGCGATCGTCGAGGACCCGTACATCCTCTTCTCCGCGGAGAAGATCAAGGATGTCCAGTCGATCATGCCGGTGCTCGACAAGATCATGCGTGCCGAGCGGCGGCCACTGGTGATCGTCGCGGAGACCGTCGAGGGCACCGCGCTGCAGATGCTCGTGCACAACCACGTCAACCGGGTCTTCCAGACGGTCGCGATCAAGGCGCCAGGCTTCGGCCAGAAGCGCATCCACCTGCTGGAGGACATGGCCGCGCTGTGCGGCGGCAAGGTGCACAGCAAGAGCTCCTCGTTCTCCCTGGAACAGATGACGGTGGAGCACCTCGGCCGCGCCACCCAGGTCCGGGTGACCAGCGACAACACCACCATCATCGGCGGTGGCGGAGACCGTGAGGCGCTCGAGCTGCGGCTCACGCAGCTGCGCGCCGAGCTGGCCCGCGCCACCATCGGCACGGACGAGGACTTCTTCTCCGAACGCATCGCCCGGCTCTCCGGCAAGGCCGCGATCATCGGGGTCGGGGCCCCGACCAACGCGGAGGCCAAGGAGGTGCGCCACCGCGTCGACGATTCGCTGCAGGCCACGCGGGCGGCCATCGCAGAGGGCATCGTGGCGGGCGGTGGCTCGGCGCTGCTGCATGCCGAGCCCGTGCTCGACAAGCTCGACGTCGCCGGCGACTACCGGATCGGCGTCGAGATCGTGCGCCAAGCGCTCACCGAGCCCGTGCATCTGATCGCCTTCAACGCCGGGTACGACGGCGACGATGTGGTCAAGCAGGTCACGGCGATGGGCGTCGACGAGGGCTTCGACGCACTGGAGGGCCGCTACGGGAACATGGTGGAGATGGGCATCATCGACCCGCTCCGGGTCGTGCGCTCCGCCCTGCAGAACGGCGCATCGGTCGCGGGGCTGATCCTGACCACCAACTCGCTGGTGGCCGAGGAGGTCACGCCCTGGAACAAGTCGCTGATGACCGAGTTCGGGCCGCTCGACGAGGGCATCCCGCAACCGTCGCCCGACTCCAGCACGCCGCAGTCGCTGGGCCTCGGCCCGTCGGTCGGCTAGACGCGCCATGTTCACCGTCGGGGGCCAGCGGATCCTCGTCATCGACGCCCAGGTGCACGTGTGGGACGCGAGCCCGCACAACCAGGCGATTCCCGACGGCGAGGCCTATGCCACGGACCTGCTGCGCAGGCACCGGGAGCTCGACGGTGCGGGCCTGCCGCCCCACGACGTGGAGCGCGTCTCCGAGCACAGCCTGACGCGTGACGTCTTCGAGGGCGGTTACGTCGACCGTGCGGTGCTGCAGCCCGTGGTGCTCGGCGACCTGTTCGTGCTGGGCTTCAGCCCGCTGGAGTGGCACGCGGAGATCGCCGGGTGGATGCCCGGGCGGTTCGTACTGAGCGGTGAGCTCGACCCCGGCGGCGGGCAGCCGGGGGCGCGCGGGCTCGGACCGCGGGTGCGGCGGTTCGACCTGCGAGGGCTGACGCTGTGCGAACGGCGCAGGCCTGCGGGCTGGCAACGCCTGGGTGACCCGTGGCTGCGCCGCACCCTCGCCCGGTGCGGTGCAGCCGGGGCGGACGTCGTGCACATCGGTGTCGGCCCCTCGACGTTGCCCGCGCCGTGGCGGCGCGAGGAGAAGGGCACCACCACATCACCACCCGGGGCGGCGCGAGACCGCCCGCCCCGGGTGCCGGGATGGGCGGAGCCCGTGCGGGCGGGCTCCGCCCTTCCGGCGCGGACGAGAGCGGCCGAGCGGGTGGCACCCGCCGGGTTCGACGTGGCGCAGTTCCGGGAGCTGGCCCGGGCGTTGCCGGACATCCGGTTCGTGCTGGGCGCGGGCTGCCTGCCCGGTCCCCGGCTCTGCCGGCTGGCGGAGCTGCCCAACGTCTACATCCTGCTCACGGAGATCCTGCCGTGGACGGACTCACTCGACTTCGCCCACGCGTTCGGGCAGCTTCTCGCGGCGTACGGGCCGGAGCGGCTGCTCTTCGGCAGCGGGTACCCGCTGGTGCGGCCCGGCCGGCTGGTGCGCGAGCTCGCGGCGTACCGCTTCCCCGACGAGCTGCGCCATCGCTACCCGCGCTTCGACACGGCCGCCAAGCGCGCGGTGCTCGGCGGCAACGCGGCGCGCCTGTATCGCATCGGCCGCAGCGTCCCGGCCACGGCTGCAGCAGGCGCCTGACCGCCACCGGAGATCGGACGAGCGGCACGTCCGTCCGAAGCCATGGGACCAACGTGCCGCTCGTTGCCGTCATCGCGTGAGCCAGACCCGCCAGAGGGCGGTCGGGTCCGACAGCGGGTCGCCGTGTACCAGGCTGAAGTGGGCGGGGTCGCCTACGCGGAGCCGCCCGGCGTGCGGGATCCCGAGCAGGTCACCCCCGCGCCACGTCACCGCCGCCAGGGCCGTCTGCGGGGAGACCCCCGCCGCGACGAGCGCCTCCACCTCCCAGGCGAGCTGGTTGGCACGCAGCGAGCCGCCCCCGAAGTCGGACCCCGCGGCGATCGTGACGCCCCCGGCGTCGGCGAGCCGCACGCTCGCCCGTGCGATCTCCTGGCGGTCCTGGATCCTGCGGCGTGCGTCCGCCTCGGTGAACCGGGGGATGGCGGTGGTCTGCGCGAAGGTCGACCAGGAGTACAGCACGGAGAGGGTGGCGACCATCGCGACGCCGCCCGCCTTCATGAGGGCCACCGTGTCGTCGTCGAGCTCGTAGGCGTGCTCGAGGCTGTCCACCCCCGCCTCCGCGCCGACGCGGTTGCCGGAGAGAGCCGTGGCATGGGCGGCGACCGTGGCACCGCGATCGTGGGCCACCTGCACCGCCGCGCGGACCTCGGAGACGGTGAAGGGAGCGGTATCGGGGTCGGGCCCGTCGAGGTACAGCTTGACCAGGTCGGCGCCCTCGTCGAGCTGCTGCCGCACCGCGCCGACGAGGTCGGCGCCGTGCTCCACCTCGACGGTCAGACCCTCTGGCAGGGCGCCCTTGCGGCTGACCCAGGTGCCCGCCGCGCGGATGTACGGGCGGTCCTGCCTGCCCTGCCACCGGTTGCGCAGGAGCAGGCTCACCGCCCGTTCGTCGCCGCTCCCCGGATCGAGCCGGCGGGGTGAGCCGACGTCCCTGGCCCATCGGATGCCGGCACGCAGCATCAGCTCGGCGTTCTCCTCACCGACCGCGAGCAGCTCGTCCAACGGGTCCCCGCCGCGTTCGATCCAGCGGGCGCCGCCGGGCATCGACACGTGGGCGTGGGAGTCGACCATGCCCGGCACGATCGACGTCCCCGCGCCGTCGATCACCGTGACGTCGCCCAGTGATCGGGGATCCGGATGGTCTCCCTCGGTCCACAGGCCGGTCACCGTTCCGTGCTCCGCCAGGAGCCACACGCCCGGAACGAGGGTGGGGGAATGCCCGTCGGCGAGTGCGGCGTCCGTGACGAGGACACGTGCGGCGCTGAGCCGCGAACCCATTGTGTGATCCACACCCTCACCCAAGCACGCCGCCCTGTGCGAGCGGCGCCTTCGGGGGGCTACCGGGCGAGAGTGCCGGCCGCTTCGACCGGCTCCGTGCCCGGGATCTTCGTGGGGTGGCTGATCGAGATACGCGCCGTCTCGGGCATGAGCAGGATCGGGATGATCGCGACCGCCGCCGCGCCCATCAGGTAGAAGGCCGGCACGGCCGTGTTGCCGGTGCGGTCGATCAGCGCCGTGATGACGAGCGGAGCGGTGCCGCCGAACAACGCCGTGGACACCGAGTAGCCGATGGAGAAGCCCCCGTACCGGTTGCGCGTGGGGAACATCGCCGGCAGCGCCGAGCCGATCGTGCCCAGCATGAGCACCAGTAGCACTGCAAGGATCACCATTCCGGCCGTCACCGGGAGCGGGTCGCGCATGCCCACCAGCGCGATGGCCGGGTAGGCGAGAATCAGGAAGCCGACCGCCGAGGTGAGCAGCAGAGGTTTGCGGCCCACCCGGTCCGACAACGCGCCGACCGGCGCGATCACGAGCATCATCCCGATCATCACGCCGATGATGACGATCAACGCCTCGGTGTCGCTGATCTCCAGCACCTGAGTCAGGTACGTGGGCATGTAGGTCAGCAGCGTGTAGTCGGCGACGTTGAGCAGGATCACGAAGCCGATCAGGTTGATGATCTGGGGCCAGTACGTCCTGACGACCTCGCTGAACGGGGCCTGGGTGGTCTCGCCCGCGCGCTCGCAGCTGCGGAATGCCGGGGTGTCCTCGATCCGGTTCCGCAGGTAGAACCCGATCAGACCGAGCGGCCCGGCGATCAGGAACGGGATGCGCCAGCCCCACGAGTTCAGCGCCTCGTCGGACAGCGAGAGCTGGACGGTGGTGGCGATGCCCGCGCCGAGCACGTAGCCGGTGAGCGTGCCGAACTCGAGGAAGCTGCCGTAGAAGCCGCGCTTGCGGTCGGGCGCGTACTCGGCAATGAACGTTGCCGCGCCGCCGTACTCGCCGCCCGTGGAGAAGCCCTGGATGAGCCGGGCGAGCAACAGCAGGATGGGTGCCGCGATGCCGATCGTGTTGTAGCTCGGGATGAGACCGATGAAGAACGTGCAGCCCGACATCATGAGGATCGTGACGGCCAGTACCCGGCGGCGGCCGAACTTGTCGCCGAGCGGGCCGAGGAACACCCCACCGAACGGGCGCAGCACGAACGGGATCGCGATGCCGGCGAAGACCAGCATCGTCTGTGCCGCGGGGTTGGCCTCGGGGAAGAAGTTCAGCCCGATGCTCGTGACGAGGTAGCTGTAGATGGCGTAGTCGAACCACTCCACCGCGTTGCCCATGGCCGCGCCGGCCACGGCCCGCCGCACCGTCCGTACATCCGGTTGATCGGCGACATCCGGTCGCTCGTCGTCACTCATGGTTCACCGCCCAAATCCGCATACGGCGCTCGACGCTAGCCCGGAGGGATCGTCGATGCAGGACGGACGGCGGCCGCAGGTCAGCCCTTCGGGGGCCATCCCGCCGCGAGCCGGGGCATTCCGCGGGACGGCGCCTGCCACGCGTACACCCAGCACGAACGCTCGCCGGGCCCTGCCGCTGTCCGGATTCGCCGGTACTCGGGGCCCTCGTACTCGTCGATGGCGGGGAACGCGGCGACCGGATCGCGCAGTGGCACGAGCCAGCCGGGAGCACGGTCGCCGGTGCCCGGGAGCAGCGCCGGATAGCCGCGTCCGGTGTCGAGCACGGTGCCGTTGACGGTGCCGCGCACAGGGGCGCCCGCCACGTGGGGCGCAAGGCGGTCCCACGACGGGTTGCCCGGTTGCAGCAGGCCGTAGGCGAAAAGCGCGGCAGGCCACTCGTCGGGGTGCGGCTCGCCGTGCACCGTGACGGCATCGAGGCCGTCGCCGGGAGCGGCTTCCCCCGTCAGCTCGACGGCCGCCGCCTGTGGCACGTCCGCGCAGCGCACGGCCGCCCCGTCGACGAGCAGCGGGCGGCGGATGGCGGCGTGCCCGAGGTAGCACCATGGGGCGTCCAGGCGCGTGCCGTCCTCGAGGTGCACATCGCCGGTGCGCAGCCGAGCCAGGCGGAACCGCTCGTCGCGACCCTCGCAGCGGTCTAGCACCGCGATCTGCTCAGGTGTGGCCAGCCACACAGCGTGATCCTCGACCGTTCCCGGGGATGCCGCCAGCACCGCGGGGCGCTGCCCGTCGCGGTGGCGGAGCCCGGCGGCCCAGACCGCGGCGACGTCGTGGGTTCGGGCGCGCAGGACCACCACCGGGTCGGGCCCCAGCCCGAGCTCGCGGCGCAACCACGTGATCTTGCTCGGGCAGCGGTTGGAGCCGTAGGCGAGCACGGGGACGCGCTCCGCGGCGGGTGCGCAGCCGTGGCCGACGAGCCATGTGTCGAGCGGCGTCTCGCCTGCGTTCGAGACGAGCCAACCGGAATGCTGGTCGGGGCGCACCGGATACGAGACTTCGTCGAGATGTACGAAGGAGGACGGTGGGACGGCACCGGGGTAGGGGTCGGCAGGGAAGTCGGCATCGGGCCAGGACACTTCTCGACGGTAACCCGATCACGCACGCGGCCCGTTACGCTCGATCGGTGCTGCCGCAGACGATCGACTGGGTGGACGGCCGTATCGCGCTGGTTGACCAGACAGCGCTGCCGGAGCTGCGCATCGTGCACATCGACGATGCCGACGAGCTCGTCGACGCGATCCGTCGGCTCGTCGTGCGCGGCGCCCCCGCGCTCGGTGCGGCCGGTGCTCTCGGGGTCGCGCTCGCGGCCAGGTCCGTCGCGGGTGCCGAGTTGGCGGCCGTCGCCGCCAGGCTCGCCGCGGCGAGGCCGACCGCAACGAACCTCGCGGTGGGGGTGCGGCGCGCGATGGCCGCAGCGGCCGACGGCCCGGAGGCGGTGCTCGCGGCGGCGCAAGCGGTGCTCCAGGAGGACATCGCGGCCTGCCGCGCCATCGGCGCCCGTGGCGCCGACCTGCTCACCGAGCTGTGCGGCCCGGAGCCGCTGCGCCTGCACACGCACTGCAACGCCGGTGCCCTGGCCTGCGTCGAGTGGGGCACCGCTCTGGGTGTGATTCGGTCGTTGCACGAGGCAGGCCGCGTCGCCAACGTCGTCGCCGACGAGACCCGCCCGGTCCTGCAGGGCTCGCGGATCACCGCCGTCGAGCTGGCGGCGATGGGGGTGCCGTTCCGGCTGGTGGTGGACGGGGCAGGCGCCTCGATCATCGCCCGTGGGCTCGTGGACGCGGTCGTCGTCGGCGCCGACAGGGTGGCGGCCAACGGAGACGTCGCCAACAAGATCGGCACCTACCCGCTGGCCCTGGCCGCGGCGCGGGCCGGCATCCCGTTCGTCGTGGCGGCGCCGGAGTCGACGCTCGACCCTGCCACCCCCGACGGTGCCGCCATCGAGATCGAGGAGCGGGCCGCCGAGGAGGTGCTCGTCGTCGGCGGGGTGAAGATGGCCCCGGAGGGCAGCGCGGCCTGGAACCCGGCATTCGACGTGACGCCTGCCGACCTGGTCACGGCCGTCGTCACCGAGGAACGGGTCTGGCGTCCCGGTACGTGAGAGGTCAGACCGGGGCGGCCGTCGGGATCCCGTGCGCCGCCGCGGCGTCCAGGAGCCGCTCGTCATAGCTCAGCAGGACGGAGAGCTCCTCCCGCACGAGCAGCGCCGTGGCGAGGTGGATGGCGTCGAGAGAACGGAGCATCGGATCCGGGAGCCGACCGGCCGACTCGACGACGGCCGCGGAGATCTCGACCTGTGTCACGGTCGCGAGCAGCATGTCGATGCGCGGCAGCCGTGCGGGGTTCGACCGCATGGTCTCGCGGCGGGCCTCGATGGCGATGAGCGCGCTGGAGAGGAGGCCAGGTGTGCCATCGGCAGCCAGGTAACCCCGCAGCGCTCGCGATTCCGCCTCGTCGCGCACGAGCTTGAGCAGCGCCGAGGTGTCGACGTAGATCAATACCGTTCCTCGTCGCGCATCTGCCGCAGCGCCTCGGACAGGGACGGTTCGCCCGGCTCCGCCGGCGGCGGCAGCAGATCGAGAATGTTGCCACGGCCGCGCCGCAGCTGACCCGCCGCTTCCAGCCGGTCGAGGATCGAGGTGGGCTCCTCGGCCGGCACGAGGTACGCCACCAGCTCGCCCCGCACCGTCACCGGCACCCGCTTGCCCGCCTTGGCCATGGCGACGTACCGCGAGGCATGCTGGCGCAACTCGCGGATGCCGATGCTCTCCGGTTCACCCACGGAGGGAATGTAGCACCTATGTGCTACGACGTCCGTAGTAAGGCGGCTAGTGACCCCGCGCGATCCACTCCTCCAGGTGCGGCGCCTCCTCGCCGCTCGTGGTGGAGTCGCCGTGGCCGGGACGCACGACCGTGTCACCAGGCAGCGTGAGCAGCTTCTCCCGGATCGAGTCGATGATCGTGTCGAAGCTGGAGTACGACCTCCCGGTCGCTCCCGGGCCGCCCTGGAACAGCGTGTCGCCGCTGAAGACGGTGCCGAGCTCGGGCGCGTACAGGCAGGACGAGCCGGGGGAGTGCCCAGGCGTCACCAGGACCCGCAGCTCCACCCCGCCCGCGGTCAGCACGTCGCCGTCGGCGAGTTCCCGATCGGGCGCCCGGTTCGGGTGGGTCATCTCCCACAGCGGTGCTTCGGCCGGGTTGAGCAGGATCGGTGCGGCGAACCGGTCGGCCAGTGCGGGCGCCCGGTTCACGTGGTCGTCGTGGGCGTGGGTGCACACGACGGCCACCACGCGCCGCCCGCCGACGGCCGCCGCGATCTTCTCCTCGTCGTGCGCGGCGTCGATGACGAGCACCTCGTTCTCGTCGCCGACGATCCAGACGTTGTTGTCCACCTCCCACGTGCCGCCGTCCAGCGAGAACGTCCCGGAAGTGACGACGTGGTCGATCGGGCCGGGGGGCGTCACAGCACGACCACCGATCGCAGTACCTCGCCCTTGTGCATCTTCTCGAACGCGGCCTCGACGTCCTCGAGCCCGATCGTCTCGCTGACGAACTTGTCGAGCGGCAGCCGGCCCTGCAGGTGCAGGTCGACGAGCATCGGGAAGTCGCGGCTGGGCAGGCAGTCGCCGTACCAGGACGACTTGGTGGCGCCGCCGCGGCCGAAGACGTCGATCAGCGGCAGGTCGATCGTCATGTCCGGCGTCGGCACGCCGACGAGCACGACGGTGCCGGCCAGGTCGCGAGCGTAGAACGCCTGCTTGAACGTCTCGGGCCGGCCGACCGCGTCGACGACGACGTTCGCGCCGTTTCCGTCGGTCAGCGCCTGCACGCCCTCGACCGGATCCTGCTGCCGCGAGTTGATGGTGTGGGTGGCGCCGAACTCCTTCGCCCACTGCAGCTTCCGGTCGTCGACGTCGATCGCGATGATCGTGGTGGCCCCGGCGAGGTTCGCGCCGGCGATCGCGGCGTTGCCCACGCCACCGCAGCCGATGACGGCGATCGAGTCGCCGCGCCCGACCTTGCCGGTGTTGATCGCGGCGCCGATGCCGGCCATCACGCCGCAGCCCAGCAGACCCGCCGCCTCCGGCTTGACCGCCGGGTTCACCTTCGTGCACTGCCCGGCGTGGACCAGCGTCTTCTCGATGAACGCGCCGATGCCGAGAGCGGGGGTGAGCTCCTCACCCGACTCCAGCGTCATCTTCTGGGTGGCGTTGTGGGTGGAGAAGCAGTACCAGGGCTCACCGCGGCGGCAAGCGCGGCACGTGCCGTCGACGGCGCGCCAGTTGAGGATCACGAAGTCGCCCGGCTCGACGTCGGTGACGCCCTCGCCCACGGACTCGACGATCCCGGCTGCCTCGTGGCCGAGGAGGAACGGGAACTCGTCGTTGATCCCGCCCTCGCGGTAGTGCAGGTCGGTATGGCAGACCCCGCACGCCTGCACCTTCACCACGGCCTCACCTGGGCCCGGATCCGGCACGATGATCGTCTCCAGCGAGACCGGCTCGCCTTTCTTGCGAGCGACGACCCCACGCACCTTCTGTGACATGTTCTCCCTCGACTCTCTGCTCTGGACGGTCCCATGCGCAGCGTGCCATGGGACGGGACGGTGCGTAGGTTTCGGGCATGATCGAGCTCGAGGATGACGGCAGCGGTGACGATCGTGTCGCGGTACTGAGGCTCGACCACGGTCCGGTCGGGGCGATGGACATCGAGCTGTGCGAGGCGATCGCGGAGCGCTTTCGCACCCTCGCCACCAGCCCCGTCCGGGCCGTGGTCGTCACCGGATCGGGCCGCGCCTTTTCGGCAGGTGTCGACCTGAAGCGCTTCCTTGCCGGCGGTACGCCGTACGTCGAACGGTTCCTGCCGGCGTTGTGCGAGTCGTTCCGTGCGGTCTTCGAGCTGTCGAAGCCCGTGGTCGCCGCGGTCAACGGACATGCGATCGCCGGGGGCTGCGTGCTGGCCGCGTGCGCGGACATCCGGCTCATGGCCGAGGGCGGAGGGCGGATCGGGGTGCCGGAGGCCCGGGTGGGCCCACCGTTCCCGCGGATCGCGATCGAGGTGCTGCGCCACACCGTGGGCGACGTGGCGGCGCGCAGGCTGACGATCGGTGCCCTGACCTACTCGCCTGCCGAAGCGCTGGCCATGGGGCTCGTCGACCGCGTGCTGCCGCCGGAGGAGGTGCTCCCGCAAGCCGTCGCCACGGCGAGGGCGATGGCCACGGAGGTGCCGCCCGACACGTTCGCCCTGACGAAGGCGCAGTTGCGCCGTGACGCCATGGAGCGCACCGCCCGGTACGCCGACGAGGACGCGGCGGTGACGGCGCTGTGGAGCCGTCGCGCCGCCGACGGCTGGACGGCCCGCTACATGGACTCCGTCGCTCGGCGGTGAGCGCGGGTCGTCACGGTCTGGTGAGCGTGGCGACCGAACTGCGGCTGCCGTCTCAGGTGTTCAACTGGATCCCAACTCGGCTCCAATGGACGCGACGCATTGTTTGGTGCATGACTTATCCATCAGCCCTGTACCACGGCGACGGCGGCGAGATCAGCGCTACGGCCCGCCCGGAGGGCGGCGGTTCACCTTCGACCCGAAGCCGGCCGAACGTTTCCAGGGAATGTTTGCCAGTATGGCCGGACTTGGCGATCGGCGCGACGGCAGGAGCTGAGGTATGAGCGCGCACGCAACGCCTGAGATGTGGACGCCGGTTCCCTTGCCGGAGCAGGTGCTGGCCAGGGAAAGCATGGCGCCGATATCTGGCACGTCACTCTGGTTCTGGGACACGGGCGGCGAGGGGCCGGCGGTGGTGCTGCTCCATCCCGGCACCGGCAGCGGCGCGTCCTGGGGCTATCAGCAGCCCGTGCTCGCGAAAGCGGGCTATCGCGTCATCGGCTATTCACGGCGTGGGCATTTCCAATCCGCCGAAGGCGACCCTGACAATCCCGGCGTAGCCTCTGTCGATCTGAACGAACTTGTCGATCTTCTTGGGATCGATGAGTTCCACGTCCTCGGGCTGGCTGCCGGCGGCACGGTCGCAACCGATTACGCGCTGTCTCATCCGGATCGCCTGCTCAGCCTGACACTCGCGTCCACGATCATGGGCGTGACGGACAAGAGCTACATCGATCTCCTCACCAATCTCGTTCGCCCGTCGTTTTTCACCTCGCTGCCGAAGGACTTCCAGGAGCTTGGACCGTCCTATCGCGCCGGCAATCCAGCAGGCGCAGCGGCATGGCTGAAGCTGGAAGAGGAGGCGATCTCCGGCAAGCAACTGACTCAGAAGAACGCGAACGCGATCACATGGGCTGCTGTGGAGACGATCAGGACGCCGACGCTTCTTCTCACCGGAAGCGCCGACCTCTACACGCCGCCGTCGATGCTGCGCCTGCAGGCAAGTCATCTTCGCCACGCCCGGGTGGAGATCATCGAAGAGGCAGGGCATGCGCCGAACTGGGAGCAGCCTGATCGCTTCAACGCGATCCTGCTGGATTTCCTGAAGCGGCATTGAAACGCTCGCGCGCTACCCGTCGGCAAACCGCTGAGCTTTTGCGCGGCTTGCCGGTGTGAAGGCGGGGCTCAAGCGGCCCAAGCCTTCGCAGCAGAGCCACGGCGTAGAGCTTCGGCCAGCCAGTGCGGTGATTCCCAGCGCCGCGCTATCGAGGCTGCCATCGTGAAGTGCTCGTCGGCCTCGGAGGATCGGCCCTGAAGTTGGAACAGTCTGCCGAGGGCCAGGGCGACCGGTTCGATGACGATCGTTGCGCTCGAGAGGCCCGCGAGCAGGTTGCGTACGGGCAGGAGGGCGTCGATGACGGGTTGCGCCAAGTCTTTTCGCCCGAGCGCGATCAGGGCCCTGGCCCGGATGGCCAGCAGGCCGGTCTGGAAGATGTCTTCGGGAGGGCAAGGATAGGCGCCGACCGGCACGGTGCGTGCCTCGTCGGTCTGGCCGGCATGCATGAGTACCAGCGCGAGCAGGTCATCGAACATAGGACCGTGCGACTTGCGGGCGAGGCGGGTCGCGTCCAGGTGCGACGCCAAGCCGCCTTGGCTGAGTAGGACGCTGCTGGTGCCCGCGAACTGGATGGCGTCAGCACCTATCGATCCGTGTTTCCGCATCTGGGCGGAACATTCGTCGTAGAAGCGCTTCGCTGCCGCGAAGTCACCCGTGATGTGCGCCAGCGCGCCCCGGGATGCGAGGTTGATCGCCTGCGGTTCGGCCAGCTTGTAGGTGTCGGCGATGGCACCTTGCCGTGTGATGCTTGCGCGCACCTCAGCGGGCTCGCCGAGTACGGCCGCGCTGTGACCTATCACTTGCTCGGCGTACCAGCGGTACGCCACGAGGCCATGCTTCTCGGCGAGGAGGCGTAGCGACGTGGCGAGTTCGGCTCGCTCTCGGGCTTCCCGGTGGTGGCTCATCGTCCGCAGACGCGCCGTTAGGCCGAGCGCTTTCCACTCGGGGTCCGTGATGGTCAGGGACAGGGCCAATGCCTGGATGCCGGCCTCAACACCGCGCGGATCCGGTTCACCTTCCAGCTCGGCGGCCAGTACGGCGTTGAGCAGGAAGCGGTCAGCCGGTGCCAGGTCGTTCCGGCGCACCAGCATGGTGAGCAGGTCGACGATGCGATCGTCGACGATGCGGTAGGCCCTGGTCAGGCACGGCGTCGGCACCCGCCACGTAGTGAACGCCGCGATCAGCAGGTCATCACGCCCCGACTCGACGGCGGTGTCGACGGCGCGGACGAGACTCTCCCGGGCAGCGGACAGTGCGCCGGCGCGGACCTGCACGCGCAGCAGGCGGCCGAGCACATCCACGCGCAAGGCATCCCGGTCGCCGGGCACCATGTCGGCGGCGTCGAGCGCGTCGGTCAGCAGCCGGATCGCGGCGTCGTACGCATAGCGGCGCTCGGCGCTCTCCGCGGCCCGGACTGCGTGCTCGACGGCCAGTGGTGCGGTGTCCGACGACGCGGCGGCCCGATAATGCCGGGCCAGCGCCGGATGATCGTCCGTCCGCAAATGCTCCGCTATTCGTGCGTGCATCCGAGCCCGCCGCAACAACGGAACGTCGGTGTAAAGGGTGTCGTGTACCAAGCCATGCACGAATTGCACCCACCCTGGCTTGGGCTCGGTCAGCAACCCGGCGCCGAGACCGGTCTCCAGCGCATCCAGCACCGTCCCCTCGTCCGCGTCGGCGGCCCGGACCAGCGTTTCCACCTGAGCCTCCCGCCCGGCGACGGCGGCCAGGCGCAGCACGGCCACGGCTTCCCCCGGCAATCTCGCAAGCCGTGCTCGCAGCACATCCCGTACGCCTTCGGGCACTTCGGAAATCGCGACAGGAATACCCTCGGACGCCAGGAGACGAGCCGATTCCCGTACGAACAGGGGGTTGCCCCCGGTCCGCTCGGCGAGCGTTGCGAGTGTCTCCGCATCGACCGGTGTCCGGGTGAAGGCGCCGACCAGCCGTTGCACCTCCTCGATGCTCAGCCCGTCGAGATGTACGCGAGTGGGCGAACGCCGGGCGAGGGCGGCCAACGAGCCGGCTAGCCGCGGCGACTGCTCGGCGGGACGAAACGCGAGCACGAACAGCACGGTGGCGTCGATCTCGCTCATCGCGTTCAGCAGTCGTAGCGTTTCCGTGTCGCCGGCATGCAGATCGTCCAGCAAGATTGCGACGGGCCGGCGCGCTGACGCGGCAGCCAACCATTCACGGACGGCCTGGTGCAGCCGGAACCGTCCGTCCGTGACATCGCGCGCGCCACCGTCAGGGCCGGCATCGTCCAGCAACGGCGCCAACTCGGCCGCAAGTGACCCGGGCGATTCCGCGGCGGCGAGCTCGCGGAGCGCCTCCACCCACGCCAGTGCCGGCGGCGCCCCCTCGACTTCGGGGCAGTGACCGGCGGCGACCACCCATCCACCGGTCTCCAGGTGGCGTCGCAGGTGGGTGAGCAGGGTGGTCTTTCCCGCTCCGGCGTCTCCGGTCACCAGGCCGAACCGCACGCCGTCGCGCACCGCGTCGCGGGCCGTCTCGGCGAGGGTCGCGAGCTCGGCCTCCCGGCCCACGAATGGCTCGGCCGCCACGCGTCGCTCGCCTACCGGCGATTTCTGCGGCGGCGCCGGGAGATCATCGGGGCGCCGCGTG
The DNA here is from genome assembly GCF_039534065.1 of Pseudonocardia yunnanensis. Taxonomy (NCBI): domain Bacteria; kingdom Bacillati; phylum Actinomycetota; class Actinomycetes; order Pseudonocardiales; family Pseudonocardiaceae; genus Pseudonocardia; species Pseudonocardia yunnanensis. The sequence continues at coordinate 297,249 of NZ_BAAAUS010000023.1, forward strand.
AGAATCGCGGACTCGAGCGCTACCAGCGCCGACCCGGGGTCCAGGCCCAACTCCTCGGCGAGCGTCGTACGCGCGCGGCGCAACGCGGCCAGGGCATCGCCCTGCCGACCGGTGTGCCACAGGGCGAGTGCCAGCAATCGCCACGGCTCCTCCCGCAACGGCGCCTCACGGGTCAGCGCCTCCGCCTCGCCGACCGCCTCCACAGCTTCGCCCGTACGCAATGAAACCGCGGCCCGCAGCTCCCGGGCCGCCCATCGCAGATCTTCCAACCGGATCGCCTCCGGCCGCGCCCACGGCTCGTCGCTGAACTCGGCAAACGCGGCGCCACGCCACAGCCCTAACGCGGAGACGAGCAGCTGCCGAGCCCGATTCGGGTCGGTGTCGGCGACCGAGCGCGCCGCTGTGAACGCCTGCTCGAATCGCCAGGCGTCGACCGCCGAGGACGGCAGCCGCAACGCGTATCCAGGCGCGGCGGAGACCAGCAACTCGGCACGCGTGCGAGACGGCCGGCCCGGTTCCAGGACGCGCCGCAGGTTGGAGACGTATGCCCTGAGTGATGCGATCGCGCGCGGAGGCGCCTCGCCGCTCCAGACGTCCTCGATCAGCCGGTCGACAGAGACTACGGCGCCGCGCGCGACGACGAGCCGGGCGAGTACCGCACGCTGGCGGGGCCCGCCGAGATCGGCCGCATCGAGCGCGAACGGTCCCAGAACCCGTAGCAACATGATCGGTAGAGCGTAGCTCTCGCTCCTGCAACGCATCAACGCCTATCTGATGCGGTTCTTCCGACGCAAGTTCAAACGGCTGCGGAACAAGACGCCGGAGATGGATAATCCCACTCGGACCCCGCTTGTGAAGGCTCTGTGGAGCCGGAGGGTGAGACTCCCTCCGGCCATCCGACAGGGCACCTTCATACTCGGGACGCCGCCGACTCGTTATTCATCGGCAAAGCGAGGCTGAGTCGGACCGGGGTTTCTGGGTCCGGCTCAGCCTCATCCGTCGACGGTGAAGCCGCCGCTCATCCCAAAGGTGTCGTGGAAATGGAAGAACTCTACCTTCTCCTCGTCGGTCATCTGTGCCAGCCGGACCACGCCCTCAAAAAATTCCTCGCGCGGGGCGCCGGGAGAGAAGTGCAGCAGCATCGATACCGGCGCGCCCGACTCGTTCTTGAACGCATGGATGCCGCCGGGTGGGACGTGCACGTAGTCGCCCTGCTCTGTGGTCACCCACTGCGTGCCGTCGTAGATGCGCATGCTGCCGGACAATATATACCATGACTCGCTCGTCGACCGATGAAAATGCGGATCGGGGCCGGTCAATTCGGGTCCGAACTCGTAACGGTGCAGACCGAACAGCCCACCGGTCGACTTGCCTGTCGCCAGGTAATGCACGCGGGAGCCGTTCGGGTATACCAGTTCGGGTTCGCTGCCGTTCCGGCGCAACGTAGTGCTTATCTCGCCGTTGTCGCCGTGGTACAAGGGTGGATAAGTCATGTGTCCGATTGTGCGCGGCGTCCATTGGAGCTGAGTTGGGGTCCAGTTGGATCCTCGGCAGTAGTTTCCTGAGTCGTTACTCATTGTCAGTGGTCGTGCCGGCGTGCGCGGATGCGCCTGACGAGTCGAACGGCCAGATCGCTGGGGGCTCGGGATCACGCAACATGGTCACGAAGTGGCGTAACCGGTTTGCCGCCGATCGGCTGGAGGCTTTGCTGGACGAGCCTCGTCCGGGCCGGCCCCGCATGATCACCGACGCGGACGTGGAACGCGCGGGTTGTCACGCTCTGGTGAGCGTGGCGACCACCGAGTCGACGTAGTCGTGCCGGTCGGCCCCCATGGGAACGAGCTCGGGGCTGGTGGTGGCGAGGTGCGCGTGCCCGAGGAAGGCGGTGTAGGCGAGAAGGCTTCGCCGGCGGGCCTGGTCGTGCGGAAGGCCGGAGGCCGTGAACAGCTCGGTGATGTAGTCGAGCCGCCGCCGGGTGACCCTGGCCAACACGGGTGCCACCAGTGGGTGGTTCGCACTGGCCTGAAGGGCGAGCATCACGTGGTCGCCGGGGCGGTCGTCGGGGTGCCCCAGGGCCAAGGTCATGAGGTGGCGGAGCCTGCTGTGTGGGTCCGGGTCGGCATCGAGGAGCGCGATGATCTCCTCGGTGTTGACCCGCTCCCATCGCAGCAGCGCCGCCTCCAGCAGGGCGTCCCGATTGCTGAAGTGCCAGTAGAAGCTGCCCTTCGTGGTGCCGAGCCGAGCGGCGATGGGCTCGACGGCCACGGCGGCCACCCCGCCTTCGGTGAGGGCGTCGAGGGCCGCAGTCGTCCAGTCAGCCGCGGTCAGTCGCTTTCGCACTGCCACCTCCGTACGCTAGCGTACGGAAGACCATACGGTGGCGTATGGATCAACCACGGTCTCCGGGTCGGTCCGCGCTGCGCTCCGAGCCCGGGATCGCGGTGGAGAGCTTGTCGGGCACGGGGCAGTCCAGCCGCCCGGGCGTGAGGGGTCGCCCGGATGCTGCGGTACCTCGTGCCCGACACTGGCCGTGCGGCTGTCGCGTTCGTCCAATCCCGGCGCGAGCACGGTGGGCATGATCGCGGCATGACGAGCACGAGCGGCCGGTTCGACCTCACGCGCTGGGACGAGGACGTCATCGACGACGCCGAGGGCGCGAAGCTGGTGCGGGTGAGCAACTCGAAGACGTTCGAGGGCGGGATCTCGGGCACGAGCGACGCGGAGCTGCTGCAGGCGCTCGCGCAGGAGGGCTCGGCTGCCTACGTCGGCATCGAACGGGTGCGCGGCGAGATCGACGGGCGCAAGGGCACCTTCGTGTTCCGTCACTCGGCGGCCGGGAGCGCCGGCGGCGGAGACTTCCGTGTGGACGTGGTGCCCGACTCCGCCACCGGCGACCTCAGGGGCCTGCGCGGCGAGCTCTCGATCGTCAAGACTCCCGAAGGGGAGCACACCTACACGTTCGACTACGAGCTGCCCTGACGCGCTTCAGGCGTGCAGGGGTGCGGGCTCGCCCAGCGCGTCGGCGATCAGCGCCGGGATCTCCCGCTTCCCCGAGCCGTCCGTGGCGATCACGACGTAGACGGTGCGGCCCGTGCAGGTGACCTCACTGCCGTCCCGGCGCACCTCGAAGTCCAGGGCGAAACTGGTGCGCCCGATGCGTGCGGTGGCCACGACGACCTCGATCTCGTCCTGCCAGCGCACGCCGGAGCGCCAGTCGATCTCCGAGCGCACGAGCTGCACGTCGTAGCCGGCCTCCACCATCGTGCGATAGGGAAGGCCGCGCGCCTTGAGGAACGCGGTCATCGCATCGTCGAAGTACGCGAGGTACCACGAGTTGAAGACCACGCCCTGGGCGTCGACCTCCAGGTAGCGGACCGAGACGGGGTGGCTGAAGAGCTCGCCCACCTCAGCCCTTGTTCTCGTGGGTCCCGACGATCACGGCGCGGGCGAGCGTGTGGCTGAACAGGTTGAAGCCCAGGAACGCCGGAGTGGCTCCCTCCGGGACGCCCAGGCTGTCGACGTCCACGGCGTGCACAGCGATGTAGTAGTGGTGCGGGCCGTGTCCGGGCGGGGGAGCCGCGCCGATGAACCGCTTGGCGCCGGCGTCGTTGGCCAGCTGGATGGCTCCGTCGGGCAGGCCGGCGCCCTTGTCGTCGCCTGCGCCGCTCGGGAGCGAGGTGACCGACGCGGGGATGTCGAGCACCGCCCAGTGCCAGAAGCCGGAGGCGGTGGGGGCGTCGGGGTCGTACACCGTGACGGCGAAGGAGCGGGTGCCCTCCGGGAAGCCACTCCACTCCAGCTGCGGCGAGACGTCCTGGCCGCCGGCCCCCATGATCCCGCTGAGCTGGGCGTTGTCGAGCGCCTGACCGTCGGTGACATCGCTGCTCGTCACCGTGAACGACCCGACCTCGGGCAGTTCGTCGTAGGGATTACGGCTCATCGTCCGTCCTTCCTCTCGTCGTCATGAGCGATGGCGTGGTGTGCGGCCCGATCATCGTCCATGGCCCGAGGGATTACCCGATGCGCTCGCGGATCGTCTTGTTGACCGCCCTCCCGAACGCCGTCATGACACCGCGCATGGTGAGGGGCTTCAGCTGCGAGAGAGCGGCGGCCAGCCGGCTGCGCTCCTCGGCCGGACGGCCGCGGTCGCGGTAGGGCTGCAGTATCTCGTCCTGGAACAGCTTCATCAGGTCCTCGGCCAGGGCCGTGGTGTGTTGCTCGATCAGCTGGTGGACGTGCTGCCAGAGGTGGGTGGGCAGCCCGGAGTCGAGCACGGCGACGCCGATGCCGAGCACGGTGGTGCCGTGCAGCCGCACCCGGCCGTCGTCGAGCGGGGTGACGGCGCCGAGCTCCACGAGCGTCGCGAGCTCGTCATGGGAAAGGGTGCGCCCGGCTCGGCGGTCCAGCTCGGCGCGGTCGATCTCCTCGATCTCCTCGGGCACCCAGGGGGCCAGCAGGGCGCGCTGTAGGGCGAGCTCGGCCGCGCCCGCCCTCGCCGGCAGGCGCTCCAGGTGGCCCTCGATGGCCGACAACGTGAACCCGAGCGCGGACAGCTCGCTAACCAGCTCCAACCGGGCCAGGTGGTCGGGCCCGTACAGCCCGGTGCGCCCGCGCAGCTGCGGCGGTGGGATCAGCCCGCGCCCGGCGTAGAACCGGATGTTGCGCACCCTGATTCCCGAGCGCTCGGCCAGCTGGTCGATGGTCATGAGATCGCCCTGATCAGGACCGAAGGTGGCCACCATGGCGTCACATTACGTCACGGCTTGACCTATGTGACAGTGCTACTGTAACAAAAGTGGAAATGAGCTCGGCCGTCGATGAGAGGTTCGCATGAGCGAGATCCCCGAGGCGTACATCTATGACGCCGTCCGCACGCCGCGCGGCCGCGGCAAGGCATCCGGTTCCTTGTACGAGGTCAAACCCATCTCACTGGTCGTCGGCCTGATCCACGAGCTCAGGAACCGGTTCCCGGATCTCGACCCGGCCACCATCGACGACGTCGTGCTCGGCGTCGTGTCCCCGATCGGCGACCAGGGCGGGGACATCGCCAAGGCCGCGGCGATCACGGCCGGGCTGCCGCACACCGTGGCGGGGGTGCAGCTCAACCGCTTCTGTGCCTCGGGCCTCGAGGCCGTCAACGTCGCGGCGCAGAAGGTGCGCTCCGGGATGGAGGAGATGGTCCTCGCCGGCGGCGTGGAGGCCATGTCGCGGGTGCCCATGGGCTCCGACGGCGGCGCTTGGGCGATGGACCCCGAGACCAGCTACGACACCGGCTTCGTGCCGCAGGGGATCGGCGCCGACCTCATCGCCACGCTCGAAGGCTTCTCCCGCGAGGACGTCGACACCTTCGCGGTCGAGTCGCAGACCCGCGCGGCCAAGGCCTGGGCCAACGGCTACTTCAGCCGCTCGGTGGTGCCGGTGAGGGACCGCAACGGCGTAACGGTGCTGGACCGCGACGAGCACATCCGGGCAGGCTCCACGTTGGAGAGCCTCGCGGGCCTGCAGCCGTCGTTCGCGATGATCGGCGATGCCGGCGGGTTCGACGCCGTGGCGCTGCAGCGCTACCACTGGGTCGAGAAGATCGACCACGTCCACCATGCCGGCAACTCCTCCGGCATCGTCGACGGCGCCGCGCTGTGCCTCATCGGCACCGAGGCCGCCGGCAAGGCCGCAGGGCTCACCCCGCGTGCCCGCATCGTCTCCACCGCGCTGTCCGGAGCCGACCCCACGATCATGCTCACCGGCCCGGCCCCGGCCAGCCGCAAGGCGCTGGCGAAGGCCGGCCTGACCGTCGACGACATCGACCTGTTCGAGATCAACGAGGCGTTCGCGGCCGTCGCGCTGCGGTTCATGCGCGATCTCGATCTGCCGCACGACAAGGTCAACGTCAACGGTGGCGCGATCGCCATGGGCCACCCGCTGGGTGCCACCGGCGCGATGATCCTCGGCACGCTGGTCGACGAGCTCGAGCGCCGGGATCTCCGCTACGGCCTTGCCACGCTGTGTGTCGGCGGCGGCATGGGCATCGCCACTGTCGTCGAGCGCATCTCCTGAGAAGGGAACCTGCAACCGTGACCGAGCCACAGGCCGTCCGCTGGGAGCGCGGCGAGGACGGGATCGTCGTCGTCACCCTCGACGACCCCGGCCGCAGCGCCAACACGATGAACGAGCGGTACGTCGCCGCGATGGGTGCGTGTGTCGACGCACTGGTCGCCGACAAGGAGAACATCACCGGCGTGATCATCACGTCGGCGAAGAAGACGTTCTTCGCGGGCGGCGACCTCGACTCGATGAGCAAGGCCACAGAGGCCGACGCCGGGGCGGTCATGGAGAACTCCATGACGGTCAAGAAGCAGCTCCGCAGGCTCGAGACCCTCGGTCGTCCGGTGGTCGCGGCGATGAACGGCACGGCCCTCGGCGGTGGCCTGGAGATCGGGCTGGCCTGCCACCACCGCATCGGGCTCGACGCTCCCGGCGTGGTCTACGGGCTGCCCGAGGTGACACTCGGCCTGCTACCCGGTGGCGGCGGGGTCGTGCGGATCACCCGGATGCTCGGCATCGCCGACGGCTTCATGAAGGTGCTGGCGCAGGGCCAGCGGCACAAGCCCGCTGCCGCGGTCGAGATCGGCATCATCGACGAGCTCGCCGCCGGCCACGAGGAGATGCTCGACAAGGCGCGAGCCTGGATCGCCGCCAACCCCGACGCCGCACAGCCGTGGGACAAGCCGGGGTACAAGGTGCCCGGCGGCACCCCGGCCACGCCGAAGCTCGCCGCGATGCTCCCGGCGTTCCCCGCCAACCTGCGCAAGCAGCTCAAGGGCGCGCCGATGCCGGCCCCGCGCAACATCCTCGCCGCGGCGGTGGAGAGCACGCAGGTCGACGTCGACACCGCCTTCCGTATCGAGGCGCGCTACTTCGTCGAGCTGGTCACCGGTCAGGTCTCGAAGAACATGACCAAGGCGTTCTTCTACGACCTGCAGGCCATCAACGGCGGGAAGTCCCGTCCCGAGGGCTACGACAAGTGGCAACCGCGCAAGGTCGCTGTGCTCGGCGCCGGGATGATGGGCGCGGGCATCGCGTACTCCTGCGCGCTCTCGGGCTGGGAGGTCGTGCTCAAGGACGTCTCGCTGGAGGCGGCGGAGAAGGGCAAGACCTACTCCGAGGGGCTCGTCGCCAAGGGCGTCAAGCGCGGGAAGACCACCCTGGAGAAGGGCGAGGCGCTGCTGCAGCGCATCACCCCGACCGGCGACTACAACGACCTCGCGGGCTGCGACATCGTCATCGAGGCGGTGTTCGAGTCGGTGCAGCTCAAGCAGGAGGTCTTCCGCGAGGCCGCCAAGTACATCGAGCCCGACGCATTGCTGTGCTCCAACACCTCGACGCTGCCGATCACCGAGCTCGCCGCGGGTGTCGACCGCCCGGGCGACTTCGTCGGGCTGCACTTCTTCTCGCCCGTGGACAAGATGCCGCTCGTCGAGATCATCCGCGGTGAACGCACCTCGGACGCCACGCTCGCCAAGGCGTTCGACGTGACGATCGGGCTGAAGAAGACCCCGATCGTCGTCAACGACAGCCGAGGCTTCTTCACCAGCCGCGTGATCGGCACCTTCCTCAACGAGGGCGTGGCGATGCTCGGTGAGGGCATCGACCCGCAGACGATCGAGCAGGCGTCGGCGCAGGCCGGCTACCCGGCCCCGGTTCTGCAGCTGATGGACGAGCTGACGCTCACGCTTCCGCAGAAGATCCGCAACGAGTCGCGCGCGGCGCTCGAGGCGGCGGGCGGCACGTGGAAGGGGCACCCGGCCGAGGACGTGATCGACCGGCTGGTCGGGGAGTTCGACCGCAAGGGCAAGAGCTCCGGCGCCGGCTTCTACGAGTACGCCGACGGCAAGCGGGTGCGGCTGTGGCCGGGCCTGCGTACCGAGCTCGGGGCGACGAACCACGACGTCGACCTGCACGAGCTCGCCGAGCGGATGCTCTTCGTCGAGGCGATCGAGACGCAGAAATGCCTCGACGAGGGTGTGCTCACCTCGGTGCCCGACGCCAACATCGGCTCGATCTTCGGCATCGGGTTCCCGGCCTGGACGGGTGGCGTGGTGCAGTACGTCGAGGGTTACCCGGGTGGCGTGGCCGGCTTCGTCGCTCGGGCTGATGAGTTCGCACGCAAGTACGGCGAGCGCTTCCAGGTACCGGAGAGCCTGCGCAAGCGGACGGCCGACGCCGCCTGACGCGTCGAACGAGCGGCGCTCTCGCCCGAACCTATCGGGCCGGAGTGCCGCTCGTTGCGTCGGAGACCACTGCTGCTAGATCGCCCGTGCGCTCCAGTACCTTGCGTTGCCTGCTTGCGCCTGTGCCTCGCTCCAGCAGGGCTTGCAGGAGCTCGTCGACCGTGTCCTTGTCGCCTGCTTGCTCCAGCGCCGGTCGCACGTGCTCGACCAGCCGTCCGACCACCTCGGCGGCGGGAGCGGGGCGCCAGGTTCCCGGGTCGAGCAGGTCGCCCTCCATCCCGGAGCGTCCGGCGCGCCACGCGGCGAGCCGGAGCACTTCGGTGCGCACCGGGGCGGGCTCCTCGCCCGTCTGCCACGCTTGTATCGCGGTCTGGACGAGCGCGCGCGTGAGCGCCGCGACCAGCACGGCGTCGTCGGGTTCCCGGCACACGTCGGCCACGCGGACCTCGACGGTGGGGTGCTGCCGCGACAGGCGGGCGTCGAGGTAGAGCATCCCCTCGTCCAGCACCGTCCCCGTGGCGAGCACCGAGTCGACGAACTGCCGGTAGGCGGCGACGGAGCCGAACGGCCCGTACGGGCCCGCGGACGGCCACCGCCCCCAGACCTGGCTGCGGTAGCTGGCATAGCCGGAGTCCTCGCCGAGCCAGAACGGGGAGTTCGCGCTCACCGCGATGAGCGGGGCCAGCCAGGGCCGGATCCGGTCCAGGGCGGCGACGCCCTCCTCCGCGGACTCGATCGCCACATGGACGTGGCATCCGCAGGTGAGCTGTTCGTAGGCCGTGAGTCCGAAGCGGCGGGCCATCTCCTCGTAGCGGGGCGACGGGGAGACGGTCGGTTCCACCGGAAGCGGGGACGTAGCCAGCGCGGCGAGAGCCACCCCCACCTCACCTGCCGCGCCCGCCGCCGTCGCCCGGGCCGAGCGCAGCTCCGCCCCCAGCTGGTCGAGGGTGTGGCAGGGCTTCGTGCCGGTCTCCAGCTGCTCGCGGTGCAGCTCACCGGTCAGCTCGTCCTCGTCGGAGTCGGTGACGGCGAGCGCCACATTGCCGACCGCGCGCGGCCGACCGGTCTCCGGGTCGACCAGCAGGAACTCCTCTTCGACACCGACTGTCCGCACGCTCACGCGCAGCAGTATGGCGCTCGCGACGAGATCCGCTCGGTGTGGCACGGCCGGGTGGACGCCCCTCGTGCGGACGGTTGGAGTGGTACTTATCGGGCATCATGGACATGTGGCCGACTGGGTGTTCGGGATCGTCGACCGTCTCGGAGCAGTCGGTGTGGGGCTCCTCATCCTGCTGGAGAACCTGATTCCACCGATCCCGTCCGAGGTCATCCTGCCCCTGGCGGGGTTCCGCGCACGGACCGGAGCGCTGAGCGTCCTCACTGTGTGGCCCGCAGCGACCGTCGGTTCCGTGCTGGGGGCGCTGGTGCTCTACGGTCTCGGGGCCTGGCTCGGCTACGACCGTCTCCACCGCCTGGCCGACCGCCGCTGGTTCGTGCTCGCGAGCCAGAAGGACATCGAGCGGGGGCACCAGCTGTTCGAACGGCACGGGGGCAAGGTGGTGCTGCTCGCCCGGTGCGTCCCGCTCGTACGCAGCATCGTGTCGATCCCGGCCGGTGTCTCCGGCATGCCGTTGGGCAGGTTCGTGCTGCTCACGGCGATCGGCAGCGGGGTGTGGAACGCGGTGTTCATCGGGCTCGGGTGGGTGCTGGGCGAGAACTGGGACCACGTGGAGAGTTGGCTCGGGCCGATCGGCTACGTGGTGCTCGGGCTTCTCGTCGTCGGATTGGTGATCCTCGTGGTGCGCCGGATCCGCGCCCGAGCCCTCGTTTCCTGACCAGTCCGTTCGTCCGTTCGGCCGTGCGCAAGTGCGTCCGAATGTCGGCCGCTCTGGCCCCCGGCTTGCCCTGCCGCCGCGCTCTGGGTCAAGCTTCCGCGCCGGTTGCCAATTCGGGCCGGCAGCCGGCCGGATGATCGAGGTGGACGTGACGACGGAGCAGGAGTGGGCCGAGGATCGGAAGCGGTTCGCCGCCGGCGGTTCGGACGGCTCGGCGGGCCTCGCGGACGCGGGTCCGCTCGCGCGAGAGTTCGTGAATCTCGCCGCGAAGCTCGCGGGCGAGGCGTCGGTGCACGGTGTGCTGCAGCGAGTGGTGGAGGCCGCTCGGTCCGCGGTGCAGGGTGCCGACCTCGTCAGCGTCACGCTACGGGCGCCCGGCGGCTTCCACACGCCCGTCGAGACCGATCCGCTGGCCACCGAGCTCGACGAGGTGCAGTACCGCCTCGACGAGGGTCCGTGCGTGGAGGCCACCCGGATGGCCGGGCTCGGGATGACCTACTGCTCCGACCTCGGCAACTGCCCCGAGTTCCCGCGGTTCGGGCGTGCCGCCGTCGGCATGGGTGTGGGCAGCATCCTCGCGGTGGGGATGTTCCCCCACGGCGGCGACGCGCCCCGGATGGGCGCGCTGAACATCTATTCGCACGAGGTCGGCGGCCTCGACGAGCAGGACCGGGAGATCGCGCTCGTGCTGGCGGCGCACGCCTCCACGGCGCTCGCGGCCACCATGGCGTGCACGGCCGCCGACCTGGAGGCCGCCCAGCTGCGTGAGGCTCTGAACACGCGCGACATCATCGGCCAGGCCAAGGGCATTCTCATGGAGCGCCGCAAGATCTCCGCCGACGAGGCGTTCGACCTGCTGCGCTCTGCCTCGCAGTCGCTGAACATGAAGCTCACCAAGGTGGCACAGACGTTCGTGGAGCGGCGTGCGGACATCTGAACGCACATGATCCGTCTTGCCGGTGTCCGTAAGCGCTACCGCGGCCGGGTCGAGGTCCTCGCAGGCGTCGACCTCGAGCTGATTCCGGGACGTCCCGTGGCAGTCGTCGGCGGCAACGGCACCGGCAAGTCCACGCTCCTGCGGATCGTCGCCGGGTGCGCCGCCCCGACGGCGGGAACGGTCTCGGGCCGGCCGCGGGTCGTCGGTTTCCTGCCCGGTGGCTTCCCGGCATCCCCGCGGATGCCTGTCCGGGCGTACCTGCGCCATCTGGCGGCGCTACACGGTGTTCGCGCCGCGGACGCCGCACGTGACGCCGCCGCACTGCTCGACGCCCTCCGCTTCACCGGCGACCTCGACGCCCCGGTCGCCCGGCTCTCCACGGGCAACGCGCAGAAGGTGGGCCTCACTCAGGCGCTGACCTGCCGTGCCGAGCTTCTGGTGCTCGACGAGCCGTGGTCGAGCCTGGACGCGTCGGCGGCCGCGGCGCTCGACGCCCGGCTCGGCGCCGAGCTCGCCCGCGGGGCCGGGATGCTCGTTGCCGACCACACCGGACGTGCGGGTGCACTGCCCGCGGCCACGGTGCTGCGTCTCGCCGGCGGCGTGCTGAGCCCGGCCGCGGTCGAGAGCGACGTGCACGCGACCGGGCACACGGTGGTGGAGCTGCTCTGCCCCGACGGCGCGGCCGACGTCCTGCGCCGCCTCCCGCCGGTGGACGACTGCCGCACCGGGCCGGGCTGGCTCGTCGTTCGGGTGCCCGTCCGGCACGGAGACGCCTTGCTGGCCGCGGCGCTCGCGGCCGGCTGCTCGGTGGTCGGTGTGCGGCGGGACGGACGCCCGTAGCCGTCCCGGCGCCTCGCCGTTGATCTCTCCCTGTTCGCGATTGACAAGGCGCCCCGTTACCGCCATGGTTAGCTACATGAGTAATGAACCGACGAACCGACGAGGTCGGTGGTCGGTGTGAAGGACGACGGGCGGCCGCTGTTCGCGCAGATCGCCGAGCAGATCGAAGGCCAGATCGTCGACGGATCACTGGCCGAGGAGGCGCAGGTGCCTTCGACCAATGAACTGGCGGCCTTCCACCGGATCAACCCGGCCACGGCGGCGAAGGGCGTCAACCAGCTGGTGGCGGACGGGCTGCTCTACAAGAGACGAGGAATCGGAATGTTCGTCGCGACCGGGGCCCGGACGCAGTTGCTGGAGCGCCGCCGCGAGGACTTCGCGCGTCAATACCTGGCTCCGCTGCTGGTAGAGGCCCGCAAGCTCGGCATCGACGCCGAGCAGATCAAGAAGATGATCGACGTCTGGGGGGACCAGGGATGAGCGTCATCAGGATGAATGGCGTCACCAAGCGATACGGCCAGGTCACCGCGGTGGACGGGGTGAGCGTGGAGCTGGCCGAGAACCAGATTCACGGCCTGCTCGGGCGCAACGGAGCCGGCAAGACCACGGTGATGCAGATCCTTACCGGCCAGGCTTTCGAGACCAGCGGCACGGTGGAGGTATTCGGACAGCATCCCTACGAGAACGCCGCGGTGTTGAACCGGGTGTGCTTCATCAAGGAGAGCCAGAAGTACCCGGACACCTTCCGCGTCAAGCACGCCATTCGCGCCGCGGAGCTGCTCTTCCCGAACTGGGATGCAGCATTCGCCGCCGAGCTGATCAGCGACTTCGGCCTGCCGGGCAACCGTTCGATCAAGAAGCTCTCGCGGGGAATGCTGTCGGCCGTCGGTGTGATCATCGGGCTGGCGTCGCGCGCCCCGCTGACGTTCTTCGACGAGCCCTACCTCGGCCTGGACGCCGTGGCGCGGCAGCTGTTCTACGACCGGCTGCTCGCCGACTACGCCGAGCACCCTCGCACCGTCGTGTTGTCCACGCACCTGATCGACGAGGTCAGTGATCTCATCGAGCATGTCGTCCTGATCGACAAGGGACGGATTCTCATCGACGAGGACGCCGAGACGCTGCGCACCCGCGCGGTCACCGTCACCGGGCCCCGCGACTCCGTCGAGTCCTTCGTCGCCGGGCGCACCGTGCTCCATCGCGAGGAGGTGGGCGGTTTCCTGCGCGCCACGGTCTCCGGCATCCCCGACCGTCCGACGGTGGGCGGCCTGGACTTCGAGCCGGTGTCGCTGCAGCAACTCGTGGTCCGCACGACGCAGCAGAACGTTCCGCGCAACGGGCAGCCAGTGGGTGCCGGCACCGGAGAAGGGGGTGCCCGATGAAGCGGGTGTTCGATGTCGCACGCATCCAGACGGTCAACTGGTTCTGGATCTTCGTCTTTCCGCCGCTGCTGCTCCTCGTGGTGTTGGCGCTCAACCTGGGGCTCTTCGCGGCCATCGGGGACGCGGCGCCACCGGAAGGCCGGACCACGGGCGCAGTGCTGTCGATCTACATGGTGATGCTCGTCGCCCACCTGCAGACGATGACGCAGGTCTTTCCTTTCGCCCTCGGCCTGAGCGTCACCCGGCGGGCCTTCTACGCAGGCACCGGACTCGTGGTCGGGGCGCAGTCGGTGCTCTTCGGTGTGCTTCTGCTCCTCTTGGGGCGCATCGAGACGGCGACCGGTGGATGGGGGATCGACCTCAAGTTCTTCGCCCTCCCGTTCCTGGTTCAGGACGGCCTGTTCGCGCAATGGCTCGTGTACACCGTTCCGTTCGTGGCGCTCTCCTCGATCGGCGTGTTCGCGGGCGTGGTCTTCAAGCGGTGGGGCCAGCCCGGCGTCTACGCGCTGACCGTCGGCACGTCGTTGGTGCTGGCCGGCGTCGCGATCGTCGTCACCTGGCAGGACTGGTGGCCCGCGGTCGGCTCGTTCTTCACCGACCAGCCGACCTTTGCGCTGCTGGTCGGCTATCCGCTGGTGATCGCCATCGTGCTCGGTGGCGCAGGCTGGCTCGCGATCCGGCGCGCCACGCCGTAGCCCGCGCCGATCTGGACGAGTTCCACCTCTCACACCGCAGCTTCTGCAGATTTATGCCGCATCCATGGCCGGCTATCCGATCCTGTATTGGACGGATGGCCGGCCGTCGCGCATTGTGAAGGAAACTCGTTCGGGCGGGAGCGAAAATGCGGGAATTCACCTATAGCGTACTTCCTGCGCGAATCGTGTTCGGCTCCGGGGCGGCGCGCACCCGGCTCGCGCCCGAGATCGAGCGGTTGGGCGCCCGGCGGGTGCTGCTGGTCGCATCGGACCGGGACACGGCCCGGGTGCGGGCGCTCGTCGACCCTTTCGCCGGGCAGGTGGCCGCAGTGTTCACCGCGGTGCGCGAGCACGTACCGCTCGCCACGGCCGAAGCCGCCCGCGCCGCCGCTGCCGAGGCCGATGCGGACGTCGTGCTGAGCATCGGCGGCGGCTCGACGATCGGCGCTGCGAAGGCCGTGGCGCTCACAGCTCGGATTCCGGTGGTCGCTGTGCCGACGACGTATTCGGGTTCGGAGGTCACGCCCGTGTGGGGTCTGACGGTGGATGGTCGTAAGACCACGGGCGTCGATCCGGCTGTGTTGCCCCAGGTGGTCGTCTATGACCCGGAGTTGACGGCGTCGCTTCCGCGGGAGTTGGCCGTTGCGAGTGGTTTCAACGCGCTGGCGCATGGTGTCGAGGCGTTCTGGGCGAGCGGGCGCAACCCGGTGAGCACGGCGGTCGCCGAGGACGGGATCGCTGCGATCGTGGTCGGTTTGCGTAAGGACGATCCCGTGGCGCTGCTCCGTGGAGCCTGGCTCACGGCGAGTGCGTTTGCCGCCACGGGTTCGGGGTTGCATCACAAGCTGTGCCATGTGCTCGGTGGCACCTACGACCTGCCGCATGCGCGTACTCACGCGGTGGTGCTGCCGCACGTGTTGGCGTTCAACGCGCCGGGTGCCCCGGATGCGGTGGTGCGGGTTGCGCGGGCGCTGGGCGTTGATGATCCGGTTCGGGGGCTGCGGGAGTTGGCTGACGAGTTGGGCGTGCCTCGCGGGCTGCGTGAGCTGGGTTTGCGTGAGGAGCAGATCGATGAGGTCGCGGCTCTCACCGAGCCCGCGGTACCCGAGGACAACCCCGTGCCTGCCGACGCCATCGCGTTGCGGCGATTGGTGCGCGCCGCATGGGGAGGCGAATGGAAATGAGATCGGCAGTGCCGGGGAACAGCAGCGACAGGGGGAATGGCAGTGGGCGAGCAGGAAAAACGCGAGCGGGCGGTGACGGACGCAGCCGTCGCCAGCTTCGATGAGACGAAGGACGAGCGGCTCCGCGAGATCGTGCAGAGCCTCACGCGGCACCTGCATGCGTTCGCGCGGGATGTGCGGCTGACGCAGGAGGAGTGGGAGGCCGGGATCGGGTTCCTGACCCGTGTCGGGCACATCACTGATGACAAGCGGCAGGAGTTCATCCTGCTCTCGGATGTGCTCGGGCTCTCGATGCTCACCGTCGGGATCAACGCGCCCGCGGAGCCGCGGGCCACCGAGTCGACGGTCTTCGGGCCGTTCTTCGTGGAGGGCGCTCCCGAGGTGGCGCTGGGCGGCGACATCTCGCGTGGCGCGAAGGGCATGCCCTGCTGGGTCACGGGCACCATCCGCGACACTGCAGGGAACCCCGTGGCGGACGCCCGGATCGAGGTGTGGGAGGCCGACGAGGACGGCTTCTACGACGTGCAGTACGACGGTGACCGGTCGGCCGGGCGCGGACGGCTGCGCTCGGACGGCGACGGCGGGTACCGCTTCTGGTCGGTGCGTCCGGCCGCGTACCCGATCCCGACCGACGGTCCGGTCAGTGAGCTGATGGCGGCCACCGACCGCAGCGTGATGCGTCCCGCACACGTGCACTTCAAGGTCGACGCCCCGGGCCACCGCACCCTGATCACCCACATCTTCGCGGCGGGCGACCCGTACCTCGACAGCGACGCGGTGTTCGGCGTCAAGGAGAGCCTCATCGTCGAGTTCGCCGAACACCGGCCCGGCACCGCCCCGGACGGCCGTGTGCTCGACACCGCCTGGAGTTCGGTGGAGTTCGACATCGTGCTGGAGCCACTCTCGTGACCGAGGATCTTCAGACGGACGTGCTCGTGATCGGCAGCGGGCCCGCCGGTGGCGGGGCCGCACTGGCCCTGGCCACGCTGGGCGTCGATCACACGGTGATCACCAAGTACCGCTGGACGGCCAACTCGCCGCGGGCGCACATCACCAACCAGCGCACGATGGAGATCTTCCGCGATCTCGGCATCGAGGATGACGTGCTTGCCCAGAGCACTGCGCACGAACTGCTCGGGGACACGGTTTTCTGCACCAGCCTCGCGGGCGACGAGATCGGACGGGTCCGCACCTGGTACACGAGCCCGGAACGCGAGTCCGACTACAGGCTGGCGAGCCCCTCACCGAACTGTGACATCCCGCAGACCTACCTCGAGCCGATCGTCATCGGGCACGCCGCATCGAGAGGTAGCCGGGTCCGTTTCGACACCGAGTTCGTCGGTCTCGTGCAGGACGCCGACGGGGCCACCGTCACGGTGAGGGACCGGCTGAGCGGTCACGAGTACGACATCCGCGCGAGGTATGTGATCGGTGCCGACGGCGGACGCAGCGCGGTGGCCGCCGATGTCGGGCTCCCGTTCGAGGGCCGGATGGACCTCGCCGGTTCGATGAACATCGTGTTCCACGCCGACCTCTCGCAGTACGTGGCCCACCGGCCCAGCGTCCTGTACTGGGTGCTGCAGCCAGGCGCCGACGTCGGCGGTATCGGCATGGGTGTCATCCGCATGGTCCGGCCGTGGAACGAGTGGCTCGTGATCTGGGGTTACGACATCGCGCAGCCGCCGCCCGAGGTCGACGACGAGATGGCGATCAAGATCGTCCATGAGCTGGTGGGCGACGACTCGATCCCGGTGACGATCCGCTCGACGTCGCTGTGGGGCAACAACAAGATGTACGCCACCCGCTATCGGGCCGGGCGGGTGTTCTGTATGGGCGATGCCGTGCACCGGCATCCGCCGTCGAACGGGTTGGGTTCCAACACCTCGATCCAGGACGCCTACAACCTGGCGTGGAAGCTCGCCTATGTGCTGCGCGGTACGGCCGGTGAGGCGCTGCTGGACAGCTACGACGCGGAGCGCGCGCCGGTGGGCAAGCAGATCGTGCTGCGGGCGAACAAGAGCATCGAGGAGTTCGGACCGATCTTCGATGCACTCGGCCTGATCGGCGAGAGCGACCCGGAGGTGATGCGCCGGCACATCGCGGCGCGCGGCGCCAACACCCCGGAAGCCGCGGTCCAGCGCACGAAGCTGCGCGCGGCGCTGGAGCTCAAGAACTACGAGTTCAACACCCACGGCGTGGAGATGGGGCAGCGGTATGCCTCGGCGGCCGTCATGCCCGACGGCACCCCGGAGCCGGAGTACACGCGCGACCCCGAGCTCCACTACCACCCCACCACCTGGCCGGGGGCGCGTCTGCCCCACATCTGGCTCGGGCGCGACGGGCGCCGCGTCTCCACCCTCGATCTCGCCGGTAAGGGCCGGTTCTGCCTGCTCACCGGCATAGCGGGAGAGGAATGGGCAGGTGCGGCCGCGAAGGCTGCCGAGGCGCTCGGTATAGAGATCGCCGCGCACGTGATCGGGCCCGGCCGGGAGTACATCGATCTGTACGACGACTGGGCGCGGGCGCGCGAGGTGGACGAGGACGGGTGCGTGCTCGTCCGGCCCGACGCGTACGTCGCGTGGCGCTCTGCAGGCCTCGGCGAGGACCCGGCGGCGGAGCTGCACCGGGTGCTGTGCACGGTGCTCGCCCGCGGCTGAGACAGTGGGGCCGGACCGGCCTCACTCGCACTTCTTGTCGACCGCCACCAGTTCACCCGTCGGCCGGAAGCCCTCGACGCGGTTGTTCTCGATGCGGTTGCCGCAGCCGGAGGTCTCCGGCTCGGTGATCACGTGCGTCTCGATGATGTTCTTCAGCGCCGGGGCGTTGCCCGTGGTGACGTTGCCGGTGACGGTGCTGTCGTAGCCCTTCACGTCGACCACCGAGTCGGCGAAGTTCGCGCCGCTGATCGCCGACCCGTCGAACCGGTTGCCGGCGATCAGCGTGCCGCCGGTCTCCTCCTTGACGTCGACGTTCTCGGCGGTGATCCGCTGGAAGGTGTTGCCCACGACGCGGTTGTTCATCGACAGGTCCGGCTGCCCGCCGCTGTACTTCTTCCAGTTGCTCTTCGCGCTGCCGACGTAGACGCCCTCGCCGAACTCGGGCTGGTTCAGCCCGGTGTTGCGGATCGTCGAGCGCTGGATGGTGTTGTTGCTGGACCCGCCGCGGAAGTGCACCGCCTCGTCGCCGGTGTCGCTCACGGTGAGCGAGTCGAGCAGAAGGCCCTTGCTGCCGTCGGTCATGATCCCCTTGCCGCCGCCGGACACGGCGAAGCCGACGAGCTGCCAGTGGCTCGCACCGTCGAGGTGCACGGTGTAGCCCTTGCCGCTCCCGCTGATCACGGCGCCCTTGGGGCCGGTGAGCGTGATGGGCGCGGACGCGGTGCCGGAGCGGTTGATGACGACCGGCTCGTAGGTGCCGGCGGCCATCCGGATCGTGTCGCCGGGCCGGGCGGCGGCCAATGCCCGTTCGAGCTCGGCTGTGTCCGTGACGCTCGTCGTGGCACCCCGGCCCTTGACCACTGCCAGCAGGTCGGCGCCTGCCGGTGCAACCCGCTTCCCGGAGTCGTCGGCCGAAGGAGCGTCCTCTGCTTCCTCGGCCGCCTCCTGCTCCGCTGCCTCCGCCTTCGGAGAGGACTCCTCCCCTTCGGCGTCACGCGAGCCCTCGCGCTTCGCGGAGTCGGACGTGGCGTCCTTGCGATTCTCGGCGGCAGGGGTGACGGCGTCGGGACGCGCGGCGTCGGCGCTGTCGGCACCGAGCATGGGAACCGCCCAGACGACCACCGCGACGACGAGCAGCATCCACCGTGGAACCTGCATCAGCGTGACCTCCGCAGCCGGGGTTGGAGCAGGTCAGAGGCTAGGGGGCAGGGTTCTCACCGCGTGGCGTTTTCGATCATCCCGCCGGTGATCAGTCGCCGGCGATCGCCGATCGGTCCTCCGAACGGTCTACGCGCTCTAGCAGACGGAGCAATGCACCGTTGAACGCTTCGGGCTGCTCGAGATTGGGCAGGTGCGCCGCTTCGTCGATGACCACCAGCTCGGCGCCCGGCACACGCTCGGCGATCGCGCGTGCGTCGGCAGGGGGCGTGAACTCGTCCTCGGCCCCGACGACCACCACGGTCGGTACGGCCACGGACCCGAGCCGGGGGAGATGGTCGGGTCGGTCGGCGCGGGCGCGCTGGGCCGCCGCCGCGCCGGCCGGATCGGTGGCCCGCATCATGGCGAGCACGTGGTCGGCCACAGCGCCCGAGGCGTGCGGGCTGACCATCCGGTAGAGCACCTCCACCGCGTAGGGATCCATGCCCTCGTCGAGCAGCCTGTCGGCCATGCTCAGGCGCTGATCGCGGTCCGGCTCGCCCGCAGCCGTGGTGTCGGCCAGCAGGAGCCCTGCCACCCGGCCGGGGTGCCTGCGCTGCAGCTCCAGCACGATCTGGCCGCCCATCGAGAGGCCCGCCACCGCGGCACGCGGCACGCGCAGCCCGTCGAGGAGGCCGACGAGGTCGTCGGCGAAGTCGGTCCAGCCGGCCACCGCTCCCGGGCTCGCCCCGTAGCCCCGCAGGTCGGGGACGATCACGCGGCGCTCGGCCGCGAAACGCTGCAGCTGCGGGCGCCACATCGTCCGGTCGAAGGGGTGCCCGTGTACGAGCAGCAGTGGGGTGCCGCGCTCGGGGCCCGCGTCGTCGTAGGCGAGGGTCACACGGTCCAGGCCGATGGTGCGCATCGTCGCTCCTCTCGTTGACGCTTGCAGTTTGCCCGGTGCAATATCGGCGTTCAATACTTTCAATGACCTCGGAGCAATGCTGTGGACGGCTACCTCACGCTCGCCGACTCCGTCGCCGCCGACATCCGGGCGGGTCGGCTGCGACCCGGCGACCGGCTGCCCACCCAGCGGCGGTTCGCCCGCGACCGAGGCATCGCGGTGTCCACCGCGGCGCGCGTGTACACCGAGTTGGTGCGCCGCGGCCTGGTGACGGGCGAGGTCGGCCGCGGCACCTTCGTGCGCGCAGCCCCTCCTGCGCCCGGTCTCGCACTGGCCGAGCCCGCCGCAGCGGGGCGGGTCGACCTGGAGATGAACATCCCCGTGCTCCCGCAGCAGGGGGAGATGCTTGCACCGATTCTCGAGGGATTGCTCCGACCTGGCGTGCTCGGAGCCTCTCTCACGGCCACCACGGTGACCGGCACGCCCGCGGCCCGCGCGGCGGCGGCCTCCCTCCTGGCGCGGACGAATTGGGCTCCGGAGCCGCAAGGCGTGCTGTTCGCAGGCAACGGCAGGCAGGCGATCGCCGCGGCCGTCTCCGCGCTGGTGCCGGTGGGCGGGCGGCTGGGTGTCGAGGCGCTGACGTACCCGGTGGTGCGGGGCATTGCGGCCCGGCTCGGGGTGCAGCTCGTTCCGATCCCGACGGACGACGGCGGCCTGTTGCCCGATGCCGTGCGTGCCGCCGGGCGGCTCGACGCCGTCTACCTGCAGCCAACGCTGCACAACCCGCTCGGCACGACGATGGCGCCGGCTCGCCGCGTTGCGCTCGCAGAGGTGCTCGCCGAGCGCGATCTGATGGCCGTGGAGGACACGATCTACGCGTTCCTGCGGGACGGCCCGGCCCCGTTGGCGGCGTTCGCGCCGGAGCGGACCGTGCTCGTCGACAGCCTGTCCAAGCGCCTCGCACCCGGACTCACGCTCGGGTTCGTGGTGTCGCCCGCTGCTGTGCACGACAAGATCGCCGCCGCGCTGCGGTCCGGCGGATGGACGCCTCAGGCGTTCGCGCTGGAGGCCGCCACGCGCTTCATGGCCGAGGGGGTGGTGGCTGCCATCGAGACGGCCAAGCGCGCCGACGCCGCGGCCCGGCAGGCGCTGGTCGCCGAGCGGCTCACCGGGTTCGCGCTCAGCACGGACCCGGCCTCCTACCACTGCTGGTGGGAGCTTCCCGCACCCTGGCGGGCGGAGACGTTCGTGGCCGCGGCGGCCCGGCGCGGCATCGCGGTGACCCCGGCCGCGGCCTTCGCGGTGGGAGCGGCCCATGCACCGGGCGCCGTACGCCTCGCACTCGCTGCCCCGCCCATGCCGGTGCTGGCCGCGGCGCTCGACACGCTCGCCCTGCTCGGCAGGGGAAGCCCGGCCGACGACGAGGTGGAGTGACGCAGGCCGTTACGGTGAGCGCATGCCCGTAGTCCGCCCCTATCGGCCGGCGGACCGCAGCGCACTGGTCGACATCTGCGTCCGCACCGGGGATGCCGGCGAGGACGCCCGCGCGCTGTACCCCGATCCCGAGCTGCTCGCGAACATCTTCGCCCTGCCCTACGTCGAGTACGAGCCGCAGCTCGCCTTCGTGGTCGACGACGGCGGCCAGGCCGTCGGTTATGTGCTCGGGACGTCGGACACACCGGCGTACGTCACGTGGCTCCGCCGGGAGTGGTTGCCCACGCTGGCTCGGCGCTACCCGCTGCCGGCCGGCCGGCCGGCGACGCGGGCCGAGGAGATGATCGCTCTGTTGCACCAGCCCGAGCGGATTCTCGTGCCCGAGGTGGCGGCGTACCCGGCCCACCTGCACATCGACCTGTTGCCCGCCTACCAGGGCGCAGGCAACGGGCGGGCACTGATGACCACCTTCCTCGCGGCGCTGGCCCGGGGCGGGGTCAGCGCGGTGCACCTGGGCATGGCCAGCACCAACACCCGAGCGGGAGCGTTCTACGCCCGTATGGGTTTCCACGAGATCCCGGTGCCGGCAGAGCGCGGCACGACCTACTTCGGCCGATCCACCGATCCGCCCTAGCTCGGGCGCTACCGCGCGACGCGCCAGGTCTCGCGGATGAACAGCACGGCGATGAGGCTGATCACCGCGGTGCCCATCATGTAGGCCGACACAGACAGCGACGTGCCGGTGGAGGTCTGGAGCGCGGCGGCGACCAGCGGCGCGAAGCCACCGCCGAGCACCGCACCCACGGCGTAGGAGAACGAGGCGCCGCTGTAGCGGTACCGGGGCTCGAACATCTCGGCGAACAGGGCCGACTGCGGTCCGTAGGACGCGCCGAGCCCGATCGTCAGCACGATCACCGCAACGATCATCAGGGCGGTCGAGCGGGTGTCGACCAGCAGGAAGAACGGCACCGGCCACACCACCAGCAGCACCGATCCCACGAGGTAGACCGGCTTGCGGCCCACCCGGTCGGACCAGATCGCCGACACCACGATGCTGACCAGCCAGGAGATGCTCCCGATGATCACCACCACCAGCATCGTCGTGCGGCTCACGCGAAGCACCGACGTGCCGTAGGAGAGCAGGTAGGCCAGGAAGACATAGCCGATGGCCGTGTTGGCGATGAAGCTGACCGACGCGATCACCAGCTCCCGCGGCCGCTCGCGCAGGACGTCGATCATGGGCAGTCGGGCGCGCACCTGTTCGACCTTGAGCGCCCGGAACACCGGGCTCTCCTCGATGCGCAGGCGGATGAAGAGGCCGACGCCGACGAGCACGATGCTGAAGAGGAACGGCAACCGCCAGCCCCAGCTCGCGAACTGCTGGTCGTCCATGGTCGCGTCGATGACGACGAACACCAGCTGGGCGAGGATCAGCCCGGCCGGTACCCCGACCTGTGAATAGGACCCGTACTTGCCGCGGTGCCCCTCCGGTGCGTGCTCGACCGCCATGAGTGCGGCGCCGCCCCATTCACCGCCGGCGCTGAGCCCCTGCAGCAGCCGCAGGAACACGAGCAGGATCGGTGCGGCCACGCCGATCTGGTCGAAGGTCGGCAGCAACCCGACCCCGACCGTGGCCACACCCATGAGCACCAGCGATGCGACGAGCATCGCCTTGCGGCCGATCCGGTCGCCGAAGTGGCCCCACAGGATCCCGCCGACCGGACGAGCGAGGAACCCGACGCCCAGCGTGGCGAACGCGGCGAGCGTGGCCGAGGCGGGCGACAGCGTCGAGAAGAACTGGGAACCGAAGACCAGCGCCGCGGCGGTGGAGTAGATGAAGTAGTCATACCACTCGATCGTCGTGCCGACCGCGCTGGCGAGTGCCACCCGCCGCAGCTGCTCCGGCTCGGATTTCACCTCGGCAGCAGCCACGGCCGGCGTTCTCTCCGCGTCCACCCGCTGTCCCCCGTTCGTGTGGGCACTGTTGGCGCACACAGTGCGAGGGGTGGACCTCGGGTGTCAACAGAAAGGTCAGCCCTCGGGACGGTCGAGCACGGCGGCCAGGACGGAGTGCAGAACCTCGGCGTCGGCCGGATCGTGGAGCTCGGCCTTACCTCCGCGCACCGTGTACCACTCGTCGGCCTCTTCGTACCGGACGCTGACCTGCACCTCGCCGTTGTCGGCGCAGGTGGTGCGCAGCTCCAGAGCGCCGGTGATCACGCCGACGTCGTCGGTCCAGACACCGCCTGGTGGTGCGGTGATGAGGGAGCTGTGCTCAGAGGACATCGTCAGCACCTGTTCAGCATGTCGAGGAGCGCGGAGCGTTCGGCGGAGGTTACCGAAAGATCCCATTTCGACTTGGTCTCGATCCAGAGTTCTGCGTAGGTGCACCAGTACTCGGTGAGCTTGGGCTTCCACAGGTTCGGCGGCTGGTCACCCTTGGCCTGGTTGACGTTGTCGGTGACGGTGAGCAGCCCGGGGCCGTCCAGATCGTTGGCGTACTCCTCGCGTCGTTCGTCGTCCCAGTCCGCCGCGCCGGAGCGCCACGCCTCGGCGAGCGGCACGACGTGGTCGATGTCGACATCCGCCGGGTCCGTCCACGTCGCGTCGTCGTAGGGGGAGTGCCAGGTGCCCTTGACGATCTTGCACGGAGGGTCGACGACGACGTCGGTGCCGTCACGCTCCAGCACGAGGTCGCGGGTGTCGCAGCCCTTGCCCCGGCTCGACCAGTGCGGGAACCGATCGCGGGAGTAGCCGCGCATCGACGCGGGCGCGCGCTCGACCAGTGCCGAGAGCTGGGCGTGCGCCTGGTCCGTGGAGACGGGCCGGGCGTCGGGGAGAACAGGTGTGATCGTGCAGCCACTGAGGCCGATGACGAGCAGCAGGGCCGCGAGGACGGCCGCCGAGATCCGCACGAGGTGTCCGAGCACGCCCCACTAGCTCCCTATCCCGGTTGCCGGCACGGGGCGAACCCACGGCCGCGACGGGGCGATCATGCCATCCGCCGGGTACGGGTGGATCACGGCCCGATTCCCGTTTGAACGGCACTCTCGGGCGGACCTATTGAGCGAAAGTGCTGTCGGTGGCGGGCGAAATGCCGGGATTAGGCAGCGGGGTCAGCGGCTATTCCGCTTACGCGAATCAACGCGGGCGGCTCCGAGTTCATGGCGGTGGCGATGAGAGTGCTCCGGGTGTTCGGGGGGGTCCTGCTCTGGCTCGTTGCGACGGTCCTCCTTGTCGTCGCGCTCGTCCTGTGTGTCTCGGTCCTTCTCATGCCGGTCGGTCTTCTGCTGGGGTTCGCCGCGCTGCGCCTCTACGGCGTGGGGTTTCGGCTGCTGCTCCCACGGTCGCGCGACATCGGCAAAGGCCTTCGGAAGGAAGGGCGCAGGTGGCGACGGAAGATGCCGCTGCCGGAGCTGTCGCGGAAACGCTCCGGGTGGCTGGCGAGGACGGCACGCCGAGTGAGGCGGTGAGCAGCGCCGGGCACCTCATTCCTGGCGGGTGCGGGCGAAGGCGGGGCCCAGGACGTCGGGTTCCGGAGTGTCCAGTGCCAGCCGCAGGAAACGCTGCGCCGGGGGGCTCGGGGCGTCGGCGCGTCGGCGCAACAGACCCGTCTCCACCACCGGGACGGGACGGGTCAGCGGCCGCGTCACCGTGTCCGGGCCGCACACCCGCTCCACGGATGCCGGCAGCACCGAGACGCCGAGACCTGCACCGACGAGCGCCACCGCGGATTGGACGAGGTCGACCTCGTGCAGTACGGGCTCGAAACCCGAGAGCCGGCACGCTCCCAGCAGGTGCGGGGTGAGCCCGCCCCACACGGTCCGTCCAGGGCAGAAGAACGGCTCGCCGGCGAGGTCGCTGAGGTCGACGCGGTCGCCGAGATCATCTGCGCGGGCCCGCGGAACCACGGCGACCAGCGGTTCCCGGCGCGCGACTGCGACGTCGAGGTCGGGCCCGACCCCGCTCGCGGCTCCACCGGGCGGAAGGTGCACGAGCCCGAGATCCGCGCGGCGGGAGCGCACGTGCTCGGCGACGGCGTCGGTGTGGCCCTCCAGGAAACGCAACTCCACGTCGGGTCGCGCGGAATGGAACCGGCGCAGCAGCGGCGGCAGCACGGACCATGCCGTCGCCGGCACGAACGCGAGCGCCAGCCGCCCGCTGCGGCCCTGCCCGGTGCGCCGCACCGACTCCGCCGCAGCATCCACATCGGACAGCACCCGCCGGGCGTGCTCGACGAGGTGACGGCCGGCCTCGGTGAGATCGACGCCCCGCCGGTGCCGCACGAAGAGCTCGACACCCAACTCGTGCTCCAGCCGTGCGAGCTGGGCCGACAGCGGGGGCTGCGTGAGGTGCAGCCGCGTGGCCGCACGCGTGACGGAGCGCTCCTCGGCGACCGCGAGGAAGTACCGGAGCTGCCGCAGATCCATAGTTCATCGTATGGCTTGCCTTCATTACTGGTATTGGACGAATAGCAGATTTGGCCGCACTGTGACGTGTGCGACGAGGCAATGCTGGGAGGCACACGGTGCGGGAGTTCACCTACGAGGCGCTCCCTGCGCGGATCGTCTTCGGGGCAGGCGCAGCGCGCACCCGGCTCGCCGACGAGGTCGACCGGCTCGGCACCACGCGGCTGCTGCTCGTGGCATCGGAACGCGACGCGGAACGCGTCCGCTCGCTCGTCGCGCCGCTGGGCGATCGCATCGCTGCGACGTTCACCGCGGTGCGTGAGCACGTTCCGCTCGCCACAGCCGAAGCCGCACGCGCAGCGGCCGCCGCCGTGGACGCCGACGGCGTACTGAGCATCGGCGGCGGCTCGACGACCGGCGCTGCGAAGGCTGTGGCGCTCACGGCCCGGATTCCGGTGATCGCCGTGCCGACGACGTATTCGGGCTCCGAGGTCACGCCCGTGTGGGGTCTGACGGTGGATGGTCGTAAGACCACGGGCGTCGATCCGGCCGTGCTGCCCCGCGTCGTCGTGTACGACCCGGAGTTGGTGGCGTCGCTTCCGCGGGGCCTGGCCGTCGCGAGTGGGTTCAACGCACTGGCGCACGGGGTCGAGGCGTTCTGGGCGCCGCGACGCAACCCCGTGAGCACCGCCATCGCCGAGGACGGGATCGCCGCGATCGTGGTCGGCCTGCGCAAGGACGACCCGGGCGCGCTGCTGCGCGGGGCCTGGCTCACGGCGAGCGCGTTCGCAGCCGCCGGTTCGGGCCTGCACCACAAGCTGTGTCACGTGCTCGGTGGCACCTACGACCTGCCGCACGCGCGCACTCACGCGGTGGTGCTGCCGCACGTGTTGGCGTTCAACGCGCCGGGCGCTCCGGATGCAGTGGTGCGGGTCGCGCGAGCGCTGGATGTCGACGATCCCGTTCGCGGGCTGCGGGAACTGGCTGAGGAGTTGGGCGTGCCCCGCGGGCTGCGTGAGCTGGGCTTGCGTGAGGAGCAGATCGATGAGGTCGCGGCGCTCACCGAGCCCGCGATACCGGAGGACAACCCCGTGCCGGTCGGTGGCGGGGCGTTGCGGCGGCTGGTGCGCGCCGCATGGAGTGGGGAGGACACGTGACCCAGCAGGACCGGGAGGAGGCGGTGACCGATGAGGTGGTCGCCAGCTTCGCCGGCACGAAGGACGAGCGGCTCCGCGAGATCGTGCAGAGCCTCACGCGGCACCTGCATGCGTTCGCGCGGGATGTGCGGCTGACGCAGGAGGAGTGGGAGGCCGGGATCGGGTTCCTCACTCGCGTCGGGCACATGACCGATGACAAGCGGCAGGAGTTCATCCTGCTCTCCGACGTGCTCGGGCTCTCGATGCTCACCGTCGGGATCAACGCGCCCGCGGAGCCGGGGGTCACCGAGTCGACCGTGTTCGGGCCGTTCTTCGTGGAGGGCGCTCCCGAGGTGGCGCTGGGCGGCGACATCGCCCGCGGGGCAAAGGGCACCCCGTTCCACGTGACCGGCAGCGTCCGCTCGACGGACGGGTCGCCGCTCGCCGGGGCCCGGATCGAGGTGTGGGAAGCCGACGAGGACGGCTTCTACGACGTGCAGTACGACTCCGACCGATCGGCCGGACGCGGGTGGCTCCGCTCGGGGGCGGACGGGGAGTACGCGTTCTGGTCGGTGCGCCCGGCGCCCTACCCGATCCCGACCGACGGCCCGGTGGGCGATCTGCTCGCCGCTACCGGCCGCAGCCCGATGCGTCCGGCACACCTGCACTTCAAGGTGGACGCGCCCGGCCACCGCACCCTGATCACGCACGTCTTCGCGGCGGGCGACCCGTACCTCGACAGCGACGCGGTGTTCGGCGTCAAGGAGAGCCTGGTCGTCGAGTTCACCGAGCACCCGGCAGGCGCAGCCCCCGACGGGCGGGTCCTCGACACCGCGTGGGCCGGCCTGAACTTCGACATCGTCCTGGAGGCGAGGCCGTGAGCGAGATCCTGCAGACCGACGTCTTGGTGATCGGTAGCGGTCCGGCGGGTGGCGGGGCGGCGCTGGCCCTGGCCACGTTGGGCGTCGATCACATGGTCGTCACCAAGTACCGCTGGACGGCCAACACGCCGCGGGCGCACATCACCAACCAGCGCACGATGGAGATCTTCCGCGATCTCGGCATCGAGGACGACGTACTGGCGCAGGGCACGCCGCACGACCTGATGGGCGACACGGTGTTCTGCACCAGCCTGGCCGGTGACGAGATCGGACGGGTCCGCACCTGGGGTACGCACCCGGCGCGGGAGGCGGACTACACGCTGGCCAGCCCGTCGCCCAACTGCGACATCCCGCAGACCTTCCTCGAGCCGATCGTCATCGGGCACGCCGCCTCCCGTGGCAGCAGCATCCGGTTCGACACCGAGTACCTGCGGCTCGTGCAGGACGACGAGGGCGTCACGGTGACGGTGCGGGACCGGGTGAGCGGCAGCGAGTACGACATCCGCGCGAAGTACGTGATCGGCGCCGACGGCGGGCGCAGCGCGGTGGCCGCCGACGTGGGGCTGCCCTTCGAGGGCCAGATGGACGTGGCCGGTTCGATGAACATCGTCTTCCACGCCGACCTGTCGCACCTGGTCGAGCACCGGCCGAGCGTCCTGTACTGGGTGCTGCAACCCGGCGCGGAGGTCGGTGGCATCGGGCTGGGCCTGGTGCGGATGGTGCGGCCGTGGAACGAGTGGCTGATCGTCTGGGGCTACGACATCACCCAGCCGCCACCGGAGGTCGACGACGAGATGGCCACCCGGATCGCGCACGAGCTGATCGGCGACGACTCGATCCCGGTGACGATCCGTTCGGTGTCGCTGTGGGGCAACAACAAGATGTACGCGACGCGGTATCGGGCCGGGCGGGTGTTCTGCATGGGGGATGCCGTGCATCGTCATCCGCCGTCGAACGGGTTGGGTTCCAACACCTCGATCCAGGACGCGTACAACCTGGCGTGGAAGCTCGCCTATGTGCTGCGCGGTACGGCCGGTGAGGCGCTGCTGGACAGCTACGACGCGGAGCGCGCGCCGGTGGGCAAGCAGATCGTGCTGCGGGCGAACAAGAGCATCGAGGAGTTCGGCCCGATCTTCGACGCGCTCGGGCTGACCGGGGAGTCGGACCCGGAGCTGATGCGCCGGCACATCGACGCGCGGGCGGCGAACACCCCGGAGGCGGCCCGGCAGCGGGCGGATCTGCGGGAGGCGCTGGAGCTCAAGAACTACGAGTTCAACGCGCACGGTGTGGAGCTGGGTCAGCGGTATGTGTCCGATGCGGTGGCGCCCGACGGCACCAACGAGCCGGAGTACACCCGCGACCGCGAGCTGTACTACCACCCGACGACCTGGCCGGGCGCGCGGTTGCCGCACGCGTGGCTGGGCCGCGACGGGCGCCGCGTCTCCACCCACGACCTGGCGGGGAAGGGCCGGTTCTGTCTGCTCACCGGCATCGCGGGCGAGGAGTGGGCCGACGCGGCAGCGAAGGTCGCCGAGGACCTGGGCATCGAGCTGGTCGCGTACGTGATCGGACCGGGCCGCGAACACATCGACCTCTACGACGACTGGGCGCGAGCGCGCGAGGTGGAAGAGGACGGGTGCGTGCTGGTCCGCCCGGACGCCCACGTGGCCTGGCGGTCCGCCGGGCTAGCCGACGACCCGGCGGCGACCCTGAGCCGAGCCCTCACGGCAGTGCTGTCCCGCGCCTGACGCGAGCCCCGCAAAAGGGAGCCGTAGTGCTGTCGGGAGGCCGTCCCGGACAGCACTACGGCTCCACAACTCAGGGGGCCAGGGCTGCGCGGATGAGTTCCACGGGGTGGTGGGCTTTGTGGGTGGTGCCGTGGGCGATCTGCTGGCGGCACGAGACGCCGGTCGCGGCCACAACCGTGGAGTGGGGTTCGGCTCGGACCGTCGGGAACAGGCGGTCCTCGCCGACCTGCATCGAGACCTCGTAGTGCTCGGCCTCGAACCCGAACGACCCGGCCATCCCGCAGCACCCGGCGTCGAGCTCGATCACCTCGGCCCCCGGGATCCGCTTCAGCAGCGCCATCGTGGCCGCGGTGCCCACCTCGGCCTTCTGGTGGCAGTGCCCGTGGAAGAGGATGCGCTGCCCCGCGGGCCAGGCGTCTTCCCGCAGCTTCAGGGCGCCGCTGTCGATCGCTTCGACGAGCAGCTCGTCGACGAGCCGCGCGCGGCCCGCCACGTCTGCGACGCGCGGGTCGTCGCCGAGCAGCGCGCGGTGCTCGTCCTTCAGCGTCAGCAGGCAGGACGGTTCCACGCCCACGATCGGCCCCGACGTTCCGCCGAGCGCGTCGACCAGACCGGACGCCTGACGTTTCGCCTGGTCGAGCAGGCCCTTCGAGAATGCGGCGCGTCCGCAGCAGCCGGAGTCCTCGAGGCGCACATCCCAGCCGGCGCGCTCCAGCAGCTCGATCGCGGCCATCCCGACCGCGGGCTCGGTGAAGCTCGTGAACGAGTCGGCGAGGAAGGTGAGCGGGCCGCGGTTCGTCTGCGCTGCGGCAGGCCGCCGCCGGAACCAGCGCGGCAGGGTTCGCCGGGCGAACATCGGCAGGGGGCGCTGGGGCGCGATGCCGAGGGTGCGGCCCATCAGCGTGCGCAGCGCGGGGACCCGGCCGGGCAGGTTCGACAGCGGTGCGGTGGCCGAGCCGAGCCGGTTGAGCTGTCGGATCGCGCCGAAGACGCGGGAGCGCAGCGGCGTGCCCTCCACCTGGTGCGCCTGGTGCAGGGCCTCGCTCTTCAGCGTGGCCATGTCGACCGCCAGCGGGCACTCGCTCTTGCAGGCCTTGCACATCAGGCACAGGTCGAGGGCGTCGTGCAGGCCCTCGTCGGTGAGCCCGGCCCGTGGGTCCGGCTCCGACAACGCCTTGACCAGGGCGTTCGCACGGCCGCGCGTGGAGTCGTGCTCGCGGCGCGTGGCCATGTACGACGGGCACATCACGCCGGCGTCGCTCTTGCGGCACACGCCGATGTTCATGCACCGGTCGGCGGCGCCCCGCATGCCACCCGAGCCGCCGGCCACCACCGTGAAGTCCAGCGCGGTGCGCAGCAGGGGCGCCGGGGTCAGCGCCGCGTCGCGCAGGTTCTCCGTCATCGCCGGGGCGTCGACGATCTTGCCGGGGTTGAGCCGGTTCTCCGGGTCGAAGATCCCCTTCACGCGGCGCATCGCCTCGTAGAGGTCATCACCGAACAGTGCCCGGTTGAACTCGCTGCGGGCGAGCCCGTCGCCGTGCTCCGAGGAGTTGACGCCGCCGAACTCCGTGACGAGGTCGCGGATCTCCTCGGCGACCGCGCGCATCCGCTGCACCTCGTCGGGCCGCGACAGGTCGACGAACGGGCGGATGTGCAGGCAGCCCACTGAGCAGTGGCCGTAGAACCCGGCCCGCAGCTCGTGCCGGTCGAGCACCTTCGCGAAGCGCTCGGTGTACTCGGCCAACCGCGAGGGATCGACCGCCGTGTCCTCGACGAACGCGAGCGGCCGGTTGGTGCCCGTGCCCGCGGCCATCAGCAGCCCGAGGCCCGACTTACGGACCTTGAGCAGCGCGCCCTGCTGGGCGGGCGTCTCGGCGCGAAGCGTGTGGTAGCCGTGGTTGTGGCGCTCCCAGAGCGCGGTGAGCCGGTCGAGCTGCCCGGTGAGCTCGGCCGGGTCGTCACCGGTGAAGGAGACGAACAGCAGCGCGTCGGGATCGTCCTGCAGGATCGTGCCCAGTGCCGCGTACTCGATGCGCTCCCGCGAGAGGTCGAGGATCGTGCGGTCCATCAGCTCGACGGCCGACGGGTCGCAGCTCAGCGCGTCCTCTGTGGCGGCGATCGCGGCAGGCGTCGAGCGGAAGTGGCCCACCGCGATCACGGTGTGCTTCGGTTTGGGCACAAGGCCCACGGTCGCCTCCGTGGCCACCATGAGCGTGCCCTCCGAACCGACCACGAACGTGGCGAGGTCGAAGATGGCGGGGTCGGAGCCGACAGCGGCCGCCAGCCGATCCAGCCGATATCCGCCCGACCGGCGCCAGAAGCCCGGGTACCCGCTCGCGATCGCGCCGCTGTACTCCTCGACCAGTGCGGGCAGGTCGCGGTAGAGCCGCCCCTCCAAGGTGGCGGCCGCCGCGCGGCGCTCGCGTTCGGCCCCGTCGACCGGGGCGAAGTGCGCGGTGGTGGCGTCCGAGAGCACAACGTCGAGCGTGCGGACGTGGTCGATCGTCATCCCGTAGCGCACCGAGCCGCTGCCCGCGGAGTTGTTGCCGATCATCCCGCCGAGGGTGGCGCGGTTGGACGTGGAGGTGTCGGGACCGAACATCAGGCCGTGCTCGCCGGCGGCGCGGTTGAGCTGGTCCTGCACCACCCCCGGCTGCACGCGTGCGGTACGGGCATCCGGATCGAGGTCGAGGATCGTGCTCATGTGCCGGGAGAAGTCGAGCACCAGCGCGTCGCCGACCGTCTGTCCGGCAAGGCTGGTGCCGGCGCCGCGGGGCAGCACGGCGACCCCGTGCTCGGCGGCCAGTGTCACAGCGGCCACGACGTCACCGGCGTGCCGCGGGGCCACCACCCCGCGCGGAGTGATCGAGTACATGCTCGCGTCGCGCGAGTAGAGGTGGCGGGTGTAGTCGTCGAAGGCGACCTCACCCTCGATCTCCCGGGAAAGTGCCTGCGCAAGCTCGTTCATCCGAGGTCCCGCAGGTGATCCAGCGCAGCGTCGAGGCCGCCCGGCTTGATCGGCACCCCGGCGAGCTGCAGCCCCATCTGGACGCCCGCCAGCGTGCCGGCCAGCGTCAGGTCGTTGAAGTGGCCGAGGTGCCCGATCCGGAACACCGTGCCGGCGAGCCGCCCGAGCCCGGTGCCGAGTGACATGTCGAACCGCTCGAGGATGATCCGCCGCACCGCGTCGGCGTCGTGACCGGTGGGCAGCAGCACCGCCGTGAGCGAGCCGGAGTACTCCCGCTCGTCGGCGCACAGCACCTCGAGCCCCCACGTCCGCACGGCGGCGCGGGTAGCCGCGGCGTGGCGCTGGTGGCGGGCGAACACAGCGGGCAGGCTTTCCTCGGCGAGCATCGCGAGGGCCTCGCGCAGGCCGTAGAGCAGGTTGGTGGCGGGCGTGTAGGGGAAGAACCCGCGGGTGTTCGCCTCGAGGATCGGCGCCCAGTCCCAGTAGCTGCGCGGCAGCCCGGCCGAGCGCGACGCCGCGAGGGCCTTCTCGCTCACCGCGTTGAAGCCCAGCCCGGGCGGCAGCATGAGGCCCTTCTGCGAGCCCGCGACGGTGACGTCCACGCCCCACTCGTCGTGCCGGTAGTCGATGGAGGCGAGCGAGGAGATCGTGTCGACGAGCAGCAGGGCGGGGTGTCCGGCGGCGTCGATCGCGGCCCGGACGTCGGGCACCCGGCTCGTGACGCCGGTGGAGGTCTCGTTGTGCACCACACATACGGCCTTGATCGCGCGCTCGGTGTCGGCGGCCAGCCGTTCGCCGACGGCGGCGGGGTCGACACCGCGGCGCCAGTCGCCGGGGATCACCTCGACGCCGAGCCCGATCCGTCCGGCGAGCTCGGCCCAGAGCGTCGAGAACTGGCCGGTCTCGCCGATCAGCACGCGATCGCCGGGGCTCAGCGTGTTGACCAGGGCCGCCTCCCAGGCGCCCGTGCCGGACGACGGGTAGATCACCACCGGCGCCGTGGTGCCGAACACCGGGCCGAGCGCCGGCAGCAGGGCCTTCGTGAGCTCGGCGAACTCCGGGCCGCGGTGGTCGATCGTGGGTGCCGCCATCGCCCGCAGCACCCGGTCCGGCACGTTCGTCGGGCCCGGGATCTGCAGGAAGTGACGCCCGCCGGTCGGACTCATCGATGCCTCCAGGTGCGTCCTCGTTGTCGCTTTGCGGAAGACATGTACCGCATCGCGGGCAGCGGCGACAGTTCGTGTGACGGATGTACGCGCTCCACCACTGCTTCATCCTGCGTGTCTGGCCTTGACCTGGCAGTGTGACCCGAACCATACTGCAAGACGGAAACAGCCTTCCGCATTACGGAACATCGTCGTCCCTGTCGTGAGGAAGTGGCATGTCCTATCAGGTGATATCGATCCTCGCGCTGGTGGCGGCGTTCGTCCTCGCCACCGTGCTCCCCATCAACCTCGGCGCGATCTCGCTCGTCGCCGCGCTCATCATCGGGACGCTGGCGATCCCCGGGAGTCCCGACGACGTCGCCGACGCGATCTTCGCGGGCTTCCCCGGCAGCCTGTTCGTGATCCTCGTCGGCGTCACGTTCTTGTTCGCCATCGCCCGCGCCAACGGGACCGTCGACTGGCTCGTGCACGTAGCCATGAAGGGCGTGGGCGGCCGGATCGCCCTGATCCCCTGGATCATGTTCTTCGTCACCGCTCTGCTCACGGCGTTCGGCGCCGTCGTGCCGGCTGCGGTCGCGATCATCGCCCCTGTCGGCATGGGCTTCGCGGTCCGCCACAAGATCAACCCGGTGCTGATGGGCCTGTCGATCATCAACGGGGCCAGCGCGGGTGGGTTCTCCCCGCTCAGCATCTTCGGCGTGATCACCAACGGCGTCGTCGCGCAGAACAACCTGCCCGGCAGCCCGCTGATCCTGTTCCTCGGCAGCCTCGTGTTCAACGTGCTGCTCAACATCGTCGTGTTCCTGCTCTTCGGTGGCCGCGAGCTCCTCGGCCGGGTCGCTGACACCAGCGGCGAGACCACGGACGAGACGGCCGGCGCCGCGGCGAGTGCTCCTCGCGAACCCGGCACCAGCGGGATCGCCTCCGGCGGGCCGGGCGCCGCGCGGGCCACCACCTCGGGCGCCACGGGCGCGGGCTTCACCGACGGCGAGCACCCGCCGGTCACCTCGCTCGACCTGAACCGCTCGCTCACCCTCGTCGCGCTGATCGGCGTGGCCATCGGGGCACTGGCCTTCCAACTCGACGTGGGCCTGCTCGCCGTCACCGCCGCGGTGCTGCTCTCGCTGCTCGCCCCACACACCTACAAGGGTGCGGTGGCCCAGGTCGCCTGGCCGACGGTGCTGCTGATCTGCGGAATCGTCACCTACGTCAACCTCATGCAGGACATCGGCACCGTCGACTTCCTCGGCAACCAGGTCGCCGCGATCGGCGTGCCGCTCCTCGCGGCGCTGGTGGTCTGCTACATCGGCGCCGCGGTGTCGGCATTCGCCTCCACCACCGGCATCCTCGGCGCTCTGATCCCGTTGGCCGTGCCGTTCCTGCTCGCGGGTCAGGTGGGAGCGATCGGTCTCATCACCGCGCTCGCGATCTCCTCGTCGGTGGTCGACTCGAGCCCGTTCTCCACCTCGGGCGCGCTGGTCACGGCCAACGCCCCGGAGGACCGGCGCGACTACGTCTACCGCCGGTTGATGCGGTGGGGCTTCTCGATGGTCGCGGTCGCACCCCCCGTCACCTGGCTGCTGTTGGTGGTGCCGGGTTGGCTGTAGGCATGCAGCACGACACCGCAGCCGAGGGGCCGCTCGCCGGCGTCACGGTGCTCGAGATCGGCGTCTTCATGGCCGGCCCCTTCGCCACCATGCAGCTCGCCGACCTCGGCGCCAGGGTCATCAAGGTCGAGAACCCGGGAGCCCCGGACCCCACGCGCTCCACCGGCCCGTTCCTCGAAGGCTCCGACTCCTCGCGGCACAGCTCGCCCTTCGCGCGGCTCAACCGCAACAAGGAATCGGTGGCGCTGGACCTGAAGTCGGAGGCCGGACGCGGCGCATTCCTGCGGCTCGTGGCCGGCGCCGATGTGCTCGTGGAGAACCTGCGGCCCGGTGCGATGCGGCGTCTCGGACTCGGACCGGACGAGCTCGCCGAGCTCAACCCCGGGCTCGTGTACGCCTCCGCGTCCGGCTTCGGGCAGGACGGGCCGCTGGCAGCACTGCCGGGGCTCGACATCATGGCCCAGGCGCGCTCGGGGCTCATGAGCATCACGGGATCACCGGAGGGCGACCCGGTGAAGGTGGGAGTGCCGATCTGCGACCTCGTCTGCGGGCTCTACACGGCACTCGCGGTCACCGCCGCGCTGCACCACCGCGACCAGCCGCACAGCGACGGCCGAGGCCAGCAGATCGACGTCTCGCTGCTGGAGTCGGGCGTGTCGCTCGCGGTGTGGGAAGCCGGGAAGTACTTCGCCACCGGGGAGGTGGGGCGCCCGCTGGGCTCCGCGCACCAGACGCAGGCGCCGTACCAGGCGGTGCGGTGCGCGGACGGCTGGGTGACGGTCGGCGCGATCACGCCGAAGACCTGGAACGGGCTCTGTGCGGCTTTGGACCTGCCACACCTGCACGCCGACCCCCGCTACGCCGACTCGGACGGCCGGCACGCGCGCCGCGCGGAGCTGGTCGCCGAGATCGAGAAGGCCACCACGGCCCTGACCGCCGCCGACGTCGTCGCGGCACTCGACATCGCCGGCGTCCCGTGCGCGCCGATCAACGACTACGGCCAGGTGTTCACCGACCCCCACCTCTCACGCCGAGGCTTCTTCTGGGACGCCGAGCACCCCGATACCGGCCCGGTCCGCCAGCTCGGCTCGCCGATGCGGCTGTCGGCCACGCCGGCCCGGCGGGGCGGTGCGGGCCCGGCGCTCGGGGCCGACTCCCGCGCCGTCCTCGGTGAGGTCGGGTACACCGACGCCGAGATGGATGCTCTGCTCGGGACGATGGCGCGATGAGTGACTTGCTCGTCGACCGCGACGGACCCGTCCTGCGCGTCATCTTCAACCGGCCGGCGTCGCACAACGCGCTGACGTTCGCCATGTACGAGGGCCTGCACGACGCCTGCGAGCGGGCGGACGCAGAGGACGACGTCAAGGTGCTGGTGCTGCGGGGCGCCGGGGGCCGGGCGTTCGTGTCGGGCACCGACATCGCCCAGTTCGAGGGCTTCGACGGACCGGCAGGCGTGGCGTACGAGGAGCGGATCAGCCGCGTCGTGCGCAGGCTGGAGGACACGACCGTGCCCACGGTGGCCGCCGTCGACGGCTACTGCATCGGTGGTGGTCTCGCCCTCGCCGCCGCATGCGACCTCCGCATCGCCACCGCGGCGTCGCGGTTCGGTGTGCCGGTTGCGCGCACCCTGGGCAACTGCCTGTCGATGGACACCTACGCCCTTCTGCTGGGGCACCTCGGCCCGGCACGCACCCTCGACATGCTGCTGCGGGCCCGCCTGCTCAGCGCCGAGGAGGTGCACGCCGCAGGGTTCGTCACCCAGCTCGCCGACGACACCGCGGCCCTCGACGCGGCCCTCGACGAAACCGTCGACGCGCTGGCGTCGCACGCGCCACTGAGCATGTGGGCCACGAAGCAGTCGCTCGTCAGGCTGCGCCGGGCCGGGCTCCCGAACGGCGACGACATCGTGGCGCGGGTGTACGGCAGCGCCGACTTCCAGGCCGCGGTTCGCTCCTTCGGGGCCAAGGAGCGTGCAACGTGGAAAGGGGAATGAAGCCTGGCGGATAACCTGCCAGGTCTCGCAACTCGGCGGATCCTGAACCGGAGAACCATGGCTGGTGTGGCGCAACCCGACCGCAGTGGCGGCGTGCAGTCCCTCGACCGGGCGTTCGCCCTGCTCGAGCACATGGCGGACGCCGGTGGCGACGTCGCGCTCTCCGAGCTCGCCGTCCGGTCCGGGCTGCCGTTGCCCACGATCCACCGGATCGTCCGCACGCTCGTGGCGTCGGGGTACGTCCGGCAGCTGCCCTCTCGGCGCTATGGCCTGGGCCCGCGCTTGATCGGGCTCGGTGAGGCCGCATCCCGGATGCTGGGGGAGTGGGCCCGCCCGCAGCTCGCCCAGCTGGTGGACCAGGCGGGCGAGACGGCCAACCTCGCGATGCTCGACGGCGACGCGGTGGTCTACGTGGCGCAGGTCCCGTCGCGGCACTCGATGCGGATGTTCACCGAGGTGGGCCGCCGGGTGCCGGTGCACTGCACGGGCGTGGGGAAGGTGCTGCTCGCGCAGCTCCCACCCGCACAGGTGCAGGCCATTCTGATGCGCGCCGGCATGGTTGCCCAGACCCCCCACACCATCACTGATCCCGACCGGCTCGCCCGTGAGCTCGACCGAGTCCGCCACCAGGGCTATGCCGTCGACGACGCCGAACAGGAGGTAGGCGTGCGCTGCGTCGCTGTCGCCGTTCCCGGTGGGCGCTCCACCACCGCGCTGTCCGTGTCAGGCCCGGAGACCCGCGTGACCTGGGCGGTGGTGGAACGCACCGTTCCGCTGCTGCAACAGGCGGCCGCGGCCCTGGCCGGGCAGCTCGCCGGGCGAGGGGTCACGGCGTAGTGAACGAGGAGCATCTGCGGCTGTGCGCGAGTGCCGAGTGGGCCCAGCTCGTGGCCGACGACCTGCTGCCCTGGGTGCTGGGTGAGGACCTCTCGATCGGGGAGGACGTGCTGGAGGTCGGCGCCGGCCCCGGCCTTGTCACGGACCTGCTGGTGGAACGCGCGTCGCGCGTCACCGCGGTGGAGATCGACCCTGCACTGGCGTCGGCGCTGCGGGAACGCATGAACGGCAAGCCGGTGGACGTGGTCACCGCCGACGCCACGGCGATGCCGCTGCCGGACGGCCGGTTCTCCTCGGCGTTCTGCTTCACGATGCTGCACCACATTCCCGATGCCGAGAGTCAGGACCGCGCGCTCGCCGAGATCGCCCGCGTGCTGCGGCCGGGCGGGGTGCTGCTCGGCACCGACGGCGAGGACACCCCGCCTCGACGCGCACTGCACGTGGACGACATCTTCAACCCCGTCGACCCGGACGTGCTGCCCTCCCGGCTCACCGCCGCCGGGTTCACCGACGCCGAGGTGGAGAGCAACGGCGACCGGTTCCGGTTCCGCGCGCGCCGCTGATCCACGCTCTCGGGCTGGTCGGCCTGGACGGCCGCTCCCAGCGTGTCGCGAGGCGCCGCCTATCTGGCTCGGCGGAGGGTCTCGCGCGGGTTCTCCCCGTAGACGGCATGGTGCGCGGCGGCGAACTTGCCCAGGTTGGCGAAGCCCCACCGGGTGGCCACCGACGTCACCGTGACCAGGGCGGGGTCTGCCGCGCGCAGTTCCTCGTGCGCGTGCCGCAGCCGCACCGCACGCAGGTACGCCATCGGCGAGGTGTCCAGGTGACGCTTGAAGCCCTCCTGCAGGGAGCGCACGCTCACGAAGCAGCGGCCGGCCAATCCGGCGGTGGTCCACGGCTCTGCGGGCAGGGCATGAATGAGTTCGACGGCGGCCCGGATCGCTGCAGGGGCCGCTGCGGCCGGTTCCTCCGCCAGTGCCGCGCGCCCACCGTGGTCGGTGGCCAGGAGCAGGCCATGGACGAGCGCGTCGACCAGCGGCCGGGCGATCAGCGGCTCACGGGCCAGACCGTCGTCCCTGGCCAGCTGCGTGCGCAGCAGCAGCACCAGCTGGGCCCAGTCACGGCCGGCGCCCCGGGCGATGTCCAGGGAGGGCGAGAGCAGGAGCTGCCGGTCGACTGGCGCGCTCCCGCACTCCAGCTGGGCGGCCAGTGCCTCTTCTACCGCCAGCCGGTCGATCTTCACGCACAGCTGCCGGCTACCGGCCCCCCATAAAGGCAGCGAGGTGTCGCCGTCGGGTATGTAGACCCCGGCCCGCGTCGGATCGATCACGACCTGCGTACCCCGATGCTCGGAGTGGATTCGGCCGGACAGCGGCAGGTTGACGTGATAGGTGCCGTGGAACGAGCCGCAGTCCATTCGCACGTTGGCGCCGAAGGTGATGTCGCTGATCGTGATCGGGCCGGTGTCGACAATGCGCTGCCGGAGGAAGAACTGCTCCGGATCACCCAGCCGGATCAGCCGCTGGTGCGGGTACAACGCCGACCCGCACCACAACTCGGCCTGAGTGAAATCAGTTGTGTGCTGCCAGGATTCCGCCGCTGCGTCCCCGGCCGGGTCACGGTCGGCCATTGCGTCATGCTATGCACGCGCGCTCAGAACGAAATTCTTACAACCCTCTTACAAGTATCGTCAGGACAGATCCTGCACGTCCGCGGAACCGTTCAACCAGGCTCTCAGAAGTTCTTTACGGACCTTTCCGGTCGAGTTCCTCGGCAGTCGGTCCAGCCGTTCGAGCCGGGTCGGCAGATACCAGTCCGTCATGCCCTGCGCGCTGAGGTGCTTCCGCAGCTCCTCCAGGGTCGGCGCGGTCTCACCCCGCACCGTGATCACGGCGCACGCGAGCTCGGCACCGTGCTCGTCAAAGTAGCCGACCACCGCGACGTCCTCGACGGCCGGATGGTGCATCAACAAATCTTCCACGTCGGCGATCGGAATCATGAACGCGCCGCCGACCCGGTCGGCGACCCTTCCCATCAGGCGAATTCCACCGTGCCCGTCCCAGGCCGCGAGGTCGCCTGTGTCGTACCAGCCGTCGTCGTGCTCCCTGATCACGGTCAGCTGGTTGTCCTCGCCCCGCACGGTGGCCAGGCACACCGCCGGGCCACGGACGAAGAACCGGCCCGGCTGCTCAGGAGTGACCGGCGCATCGGACCGGAGGTCGATCTCGTAGCCGGGGAAGGGGCGCCCGTCGCTCTGCAGCGTCCAGTCGATGGGGTCGTCGGCCCGGGTGATGGTCGCACAGCCGACCTCGGTCATGCCCCACTCCGAACGCAGGCCGATTCCGAAGGTCTCGATCACGCTCTTCACCACCCGGCTGGGGATCTTCGTGCCCGTGGCGGCCATGACCCGCAGCGACGGCAACCTCGTCGGCCGCTCCGACGCCGCGGCCACGAGCTGGTCGTGGTAGCTGGGCGCGGCCATCATGACCGCGACCCGGGCCTGCTCGAGCACCGCCAGGCCGGCTTCCCCCGACCAGGTGTCCAGCAGCACGGTGCGCGCGCCGGTCTGCAGCGGGATGTGGAGGGAGAAGACGGTTCCGAGGCTGTACATCGCGCTGTGCGGGGTGAAGACGGCGTCCTCCGCGGTGATCGACTCGGCCTCGGCCAGCCCCGATGAGCCCGCGTACCACGTGTTCTGCGTTCCCAGGACCCCTTTGGGCTGCCCCGACGTGCCCGAGGTGAAAAGGACGATGGACACGGCGTCCGGATCCTCTTCCGCGTCGTCCAACGCAACGGGATGCCGCTCTTCCCACGGCGTGTTCTCGAAGAACTCGCCGAATTCGATCTCGGTGCCCGGCTGGGTTCGGCCGAGGACGACGAGCTCGCGCAGGCCGGGCAGATGCGGGGCGACCGATCGTGCCATCTCGGCATGGTCGAACCCGTCCCACTGGTCGATGGTCACGAACACGTCGGCGTCCACCCGCGCGAGAAGTCGTTCGAGCTCACGCCGCCGGATCGTCGTCATGACGGGAGCGATGATCGCGCGAAGGCGGGCTGCCGCGAGGTACATGGCGCAGGACTGCCACCAGTTCGGCAACTGCATGGCCACGATCTGGCCGGACCGGACGCCGAGCTCGTACAGCGCGCCGGCGAATCTTTCCACCAGATGCGCGTACTCACCGTAGGTGACGGTTGTTTGTCGCCCCTCTGATCCGAAGGCGTCGATCGCCACCGCATCGGGAGTGGCGTCACGCCACTTTCGGAGATCGTTGATGAGGCCGGTGTCCCGCCACCAGCCAGCCGCTCGATATCTCGCCGTCAATTCGGTCGAAGCACGCACGGTAAACGTGTCCGCCTGATTCGCGCACATTTGACGTATTCCTCCCCTGTTTGACTGTCGGTGCTGTTGCTAAGGCAATTGCTTCCCAGTCTGATGGATTGACGGGCTGATTTCCGTTCCGAAAACGCGGAGTCTCGGCTCGTCAGCGCGAAACACGAGGCAAGGATCGACTCCTGCAGGGCCGGCTCGAGCCCCCGAATCCTGGGCTGCAAGCGAACGCAAGCCTTGCAAGGACTTGCAACGATCTGCGCTAGAGTTGCGCCATGACGCGGCGGCTGGCGGTTGTGGCGAAGAAGGTCGGGGTCAGCGAGGCCACGGTCAGCCGGGTGCTCAACGGCAAGCCCGGCGTCTCGGACGCCACCCGCGACGCCGTACTCACCGCGCTCGACGTGCTCGGCTACGAGCGGCCCACCAGCTTGCGCGGCGAACGTGCCCGGCTGGTCGGCCTGGTCCTCCCCGAGCTACAGAATCCGATCTTCCCGGCGTTCGCCGAGGTCGTGGGGGGTGCGCTGGCTCAGCAGGGCCTCACCGCGCTGCTGTGCACGAGCTCCGCGGGCGGCGTGAGCGAGGCCGCGTACGTCGACCTGCTGCTCCAGCAGCAGGTGTCCGGCGCGATCTTCGCCGGAGGTCTCTACACCGAGGCCGACGCCAAGCACGATCACTACCGGCTCCTGCTGCAGCGCAAGCTGCCCACCGTGCTCACCAACGCCGCCGTCGACGCGTTGGGTCTCCCGCAGGTGTCCTGTGACGACGGTGAGGCCGTCGAACAGGCGTTCAGCCACCTGGTGGCGCTGGGGCACCGGCGGATCGGGCTGCTCCTCGGGCCGGCCTCGCACGTTCCGTCGCAGCGCAAGCTCGCCGCGTTCGTCGCCGCCAACACGCGGGCCGGACACGCCGAGCAGGCCGCGCTGGTGGAGCACGCGATGTTCTCGCTGGAGAGCGGGCAGGCCTCGATGATGCGGCTGCTCGACCGGGGCGTCACCGGGGTCATCTGTGCGAGCGACCCGCTCGCTCTCGGCGCCATCCGCGCGGCTCGCCGGCGCGGACTGTCGGTGCCCGGCGACCTTTCGGTGATCGGTTACGACGACTCGGCGCTGATGAGCTGCGTCGACCCCGCGCTCACCACGATCCGCCAGCCCATCGAGGCGATGGGGCGGGCCGCGGTCGACCTGCTGGTGCACCAGATCGAGGGGAGCGCGGTGGGCACCGCCGAGCTGATGTACGAGCCGGAGTTGGTGGTCCGCTCCTCGACAGGGCCGGTGAAGCCATGATCATGTAGAGAAATCGACTCGAATTCGTCGAACTCTTGCTCGATTCTGACGAGCGCGGCTACCGTCCTCGCACACGATGGGGTGATGCGAGCGGGGGCGCATGGACGGACAGGCTGCGCGCGACCAGCAGTGGTGGCGCGATGCGGTGATCTACGAGATCTATCCCCGCAGCTTCGCCGACGGCGACGGCGACGGAGTCGGCGACCTGGCAGGCGTCCGGTCCCGCCTCGGCTACCTGCGCGATCTCGGGGTCGATGCCATCTGGTTCACACCCTGGTACCTCTCGCCGATGGCCGACGGCGGCTACGACGTCACCGACTACCGCACGATCGACCCTGCGTTCGGCACGCTCGCCGGGGCGGAGGAGCTGATCAGGGACGCGCTGGCCGTCGGCATCCGCACGATCGTCGACATCGTTCCGAACCACGTGTCCGACCAGCACCCCTGGTTCCAGGCTGCGCTGGCGGCAGCGCCGGGCTCGCCCGAGCGAGCCCGTTTCTGGTTTCGTCCCGGCCGCGGCCCGGGTGGCGGCGAGATGCCGACGCGCTGGCCGTCCATGTTCGCAGGCGACACCTGGACCCGCACCAAGAACGCCGACGGCACCGCGGGCGAGTGGTACCTGCACCTGTTCAGCGCGGGGCAGCCGGACCTGAACTGGAGTCACCCGGACGTCCGTCGCGAGCACGAGGACGTGCTGCGGTTCTGGTTCGACCGCGGCGTCGCGGGCGTGCGGATCGACTCGGCGGCCCTGTTGGTGAAGGACCCGGCGCTGCCGGAGATCCCGGCCGACCCGGGGCCGGGCGAGCACCCCAACACCGACCGCGACGAGCTGCACGAGATCTACCGCGGCTGGCGGCAGATCGCCGACTCGTACCCGGCCGACCACGGCCCCGGTCGCCGGATCCTGGTCGGCGAGATCTGGCTGCCCGACGTCGAGCGGTTCGTGCGCTACCTGCGACCCGACGAGCTGCACACGGCGTTCAACTTCGACTTCCTGGCCCGTCCCTGGGACGCCGCGCAGCTGCGCGAGTCGATCGACGCCACGCTGGCCGCTCACGCGCCGGTGGGAGCGCCCGCCACCTGGGTGCTGTCCAACCACGACGTCACGCGGCCGGTCACGCGCTACGGCCGTGCGGAGTCGGGGTTCTCGTTCGCGGCCAAACGGGCGGGCACACCGACAGACCCCGAGCTGGGTGTCCGGCGCGCGAGGGCGGCCGCGCTGCTGTCCGCGGCGCTGCCCGGATCGCTCTACATCTATCAGGGCGACGAGCTCGGCCTGCCCGAGTTCGAGCAGCTCGACGACGAGCTGCGCCAGGACCCGATGTATCTGCGCTCCGGCGGCCGTGACCCTGGCCGGGAGGGCTGCCGGGTTCCGCTGCCATGGCAGGGCGACCGGCCCCCGTTCGGATTCTCCCCGCCCGCGACCCAGGCCACGTGGCTGCCGCAGCCGGCGGAATGGGC
Source organism: Pseudonocardia yunnanensis (assembly GCF_039534065.1). Taxonomy (NCBI): domain Bacteria; kingdom Bacillati; phylum Actinomycetota; class Actinomycetes; order Pseudonocardiales; family Pseudonocardiaceae; genus Pseudonocardia; species Pseudonocardia yunnanensis. The sequence continues at coordinate 341,302 of NZ_BAAAUS010000023.1, forward strand.
GGCGCTGACCGTCGAGGCACAGGAGGCCGACCCCGGCTCGATGCTCGCGCTGTACCGGGCCGCCCTGCGGATTCGCCGCGACGAACCCGGACTGGGGGACGGCCCGATGGAGTGGCTGCCCTCCGCCGACGGAGTGCTCGCGTTCCGGCGCGGCCCGTCGTTCACCTGCGTCGTGAACCTCTCGCCCGGGCCGGTGGCGCTCCCCGGGCACACCGCGGTGCTGCTGTCGAGCGCACCGCTGCCGAACGGCGAGCTACCCACCGACACGGCCGCCTGGCTGCGTAACGAGAGGGAGTGACGATGAGGTCCATCCGGAAGACCGCGACCGTGGCATCGGCGGCGCTGGTCGTCGCATGCCTCCTGGCCGCATGCAGTGGCTCCACCGACGATACGAGTGCCGATGGGAAGACGGCGATCTCGGTCGTCAGCCTCAAGCCCGGCAGCGAGCAGGCCGCCTTCGATGCCTTCGAGAACCAGGTGAGGCAGTTCGAGGCCGCAAACCCGGACATCGACGTGACCAGCCAGGAGTACGAGTGGACGGGCCCCACGTTCACCGCGCAGCTCGCCGGGGGCACCTTGCCCACCGTCTTCACGGTGCCCTTCACCGACGGCAGCGCGCTGATCGAGCGCGGCCAGCTCGCCGATCTCACCCAGTACGTCCAGGGCTTCGGCTACGCCGACAAGTTCAACGAGACCGTGCTGCGGTCCGGGCAGAGCGCCGACGGCGGGATCTTCGGCGTGCCGACGGCCGCCTACGGCGTCGGCCTGCACTACAACCGCACCCTCTTCACCCAGGCCGGGCTCGACCCGGACAAGCCCCCGACCACGTGGGACGAGGTGCGCAGCTACGCCAAGCATATCGCCGACCGCACGGGGCAGGCCGGCTACGCGCAGATGACCGAGGAGAACACCGGCGGCTGGATGCTGACCTCGCTCACCTACGCCCTCGGCGGCCGGATGCAGGTGGCCAACGGCGACAAGGTGGAGGCCACGATCGACAACCCGGCCGCGCGCGAGGCGCTCACCCGGCTGCGTGAGATGCGCTGGCAGGACAACTCGATGGGGAGCAACTTCCTCTACGACTGGGGGAGCATCAACCAGGAGTTCGCCGCGGGCCGGATCGGCATGATCATGGGTGGGTCGGACATCTACGAGTCGCTCGTGCAGCAGAACAACATCAACCCGGCCGACTACGGGCTCTCGGTGCTGCCGCTCGCGCCGGGCAGCTCCGCCGGGCTGCTCGGCGGCGGCACGCTGGCCGCGGTGAACGTCAAGGCCACGCCGGAGCAGCAGGCCGCCGCGGCGAAGTGGATCGACTTCTACTACATGGCCAAGTACCTGAAGCAGGACGCCGCGGTGCTCGACGCGAAGACGCTGGCCGAGAGCGACCAGCCGGTCGGACTGCCGGAGCTGCCGGTCTTCGACCGAGCGACGCTCGACCAGTACAACGAGTGGATCAAGCAGTACGTCAACGTGCCGCTCGACCATATGCGCTTCTTCTCCGACGGGATCTTCGACCAGGACCTCGCCGGTGAGCCCACGGCGCGCACCCAGGAGATGTACGCCGTGCTGGACTCCGTCGTACAGGCCGTGCTCACCGACCAGGGCGCCGACATCGACGCGCTGCTCCGCACGGCCGACTCCGACGTCCAGGCGATCATCGACCGAGGCTGAGCATGCGCACCTGGGTCCGGCGCGGTGGCCTGAGCACGCTGGTCTTCCTGCTGCCGCTGCTGGTGATCTTCGGCGTGTTCTCGTGGCTGCCGATCGTCCGGGCAGCGGTCATGAGCGTGCAGCAGACCAACCTGGTCACCGCGCCGGAGTTCGTGGGGCCGGCGAACTTCGAGTCGGTGCTGGGCGATCCGCTGTTCTGGACCGCGGTGCAGAACACCGGGATGTTCGCGCTCATCGCGCTCGTGTTCGGCTACCCGCTCCCGCTGGTGCTGGCCGTGCTGATGAGCGAGGTGCGCCGGTATCGCGGGCTGTTCAGCGCCATCGCCTACCTGCCGGTGGTGGTGCCGCCCGTGGTGGCCGTGCTCATGTGGAAGTTCTTCTACGACGCCCGCCCCGACGGGGTGTTCAACACCATCCTCGGCTGGGTGGGTCTGGGCCCGTACCAGTGGCTGCAGTCGGCCACCACCGCGATGCCGTCCCTCGTGCTCGAGGCCACGTGGGCGGCGGCGGGCGGCACGGTGATCATCTACCTTGCCGCGCTGATCGGGGTGCCGGCTGAGCTGTACGACGCCGCTGACGTCGACGGTGCGTCGATCTGGCGGAAGATCTGGCACATCACGCTGCCGCAACTGCGCGGGGTGCTGCTGGTCACCCTGATCCTGCAGATCATCGGCACCTCGCAGGTGTTCCTCGAGCCCTTCCTGTTCACCGGGGGCGGGCCGGCGAACTCGACGCTCACGGTGCTGCTGCTGATCTACGACTACGCCTTCGGCTCCAGCCTCGGCGGCGACTACGGGGCGGCCACCGCACTGAGTCTGATGCTCGCGGTGTTCCTGGCTGCGCTGTCCGCCCTCTACTTCTGGCTAACCCGATCCTGGAGCACGTCATGAGCACGCCGACCAGCACGCGGCCCGCGGTCCCGAGCGGCCCGCGGCCCGTCGCTGCCGAAGCCGCTCCCCGCCGGCGCGTCCGGTGGCCTGCCCGGGGGGCGCTGCGAGGCTCGGACGAGCAGCCGCCGCGCGGGATCGTCTCGGAAGCCGAGCGCCGGACGCCCTCCGTGCGGGTCGCGCTGGGGGTCGTCCACACGGTGGTTCTGGTGCTGCTGCTGGTGATCGGGCTCGGGCCGATCCTGTGGCTGGTCAAGGCCTCGATCAGCACCACTCAGGACACCCTCCGCAGCCCGATGGCGCTGTTCCCCAGCGGAGTGGACTGGGCGAACCTGGCCACCGCGTGGTCGCGGGTGCACATCGACCTGCACGTCGCCAACAGCCTGATCATCGCCTCGGGCTCATGGTTCGTGCAGCTGGTCGTCGCCACCACCGCCGGCTACGCGCTCTCGATCCTGCGTCCCCGGTACGGGCCGGTGCTGTACTGGCTGGTGCTCAGCACGCTGTTCGTTCCCGCGGTCGTGCTGCTCGTGCCGCTCTACCTGACCGTGCTCGAACCACCGCTGCTCGGCGTCTCGCTGATCAACACGTTCTGGGCGGTGTGGCTACCTGCCGGCGCGAACGCCTTCAACGTGCTGCTCACGAAGCGGTTCTTCGACAATCTGCCGCGGGAGATCTTCGACGCGGCCAGGATCGACGGGGCTGGTCCGTACCGGGTCTTCTGGTCGGTGTTGCTGCCGATGTCCCGCCCGATACTCGGCGTGGTGTCGGTGTTCGCCTTCATCTCGGCCTGGAAGGACTTCCTCTGGCCGCTGCTCGTGCTGCCCGACCCGGACATCCAGCCGCTCTCCGTGCGGTTGCCCACACTGGCGCGCTCGACCGAGCTGGACGTGCTGCTCGCGGCGCTGACGATCTCGGCGCTGATCCCGATGGTGTTGTTCCTGGTGTTCCAGCGGACGTTCCTGCGTAGCGCAGGCCTCAGCGGGGCGCTCAAGGGATAGCGCGATCGCCCCGCGAAGGACGCCTCGACACGGTTCGTGGCGATCAGCGGAAGAAGAAGCGTGACCGCTGGGGCCGTCGACGTGCGTTGCGCCTGTCCCACAGGTCGCTGCAGGAGCGGCAGGGCTCGCCGTCAGGGGCACACATCGGAGCAGCAGCGACCATGTGGCCGCAGACTGCCGAGTAGTAGCCGCTGTCGTGGGCCACGCCCTGAGTGAGTTCGCTGTCCGGCACGGCGTGCGCGCGCCCGTCGGTGACACAGGTGACCGAGACGGTCGTCGCCATCGACAACACGCCGACTGCCGTCGGCTGGTGTGATCTGTTCACGGCCCCCCGTCCGCCCACAGTTGCGTCCGCATGTGCCCGAGAGCACGTCGTCCAAGATCAGTTTGCACCGTAACGCTTGCATTCGCAAGAGTGTCTGCAACAGCATCTGCAAAGCTGTCTGCAACAGCATCTGCAAGTGCATCTGCAACGCACACTCCCCGGGTGGAAGCGCTGGGGAGGGCCGAACCGGTCGGAGGGTCGGACATGCATCACCACGACGGGAGCAGCGTCGCTGCTGATCTCCTCGGCTCCGTCGCCTGGCGGAAGAGCCAGGCCAGCAACCCCAACGGCGACTGCGTCGAGCTCGCCCATCTCGACTGCGGCTCCATCGCTGTCCGCAACTCGCGCGACCCGCGAGGCCCCGCGCTCCTCTACACGCGGGCGGAGATCGCGGCCTTCATCCGAGGAGCCAAGGACGGGGAGTTCGACGACCTCATAGCGTGATCAACAGGAGATGGACCGTGAGCAACAAGGACGGTCTATGCTCGTCGATCACGGAAGGCCGGATCAGGCAGTTTCGTCGTGAAGGGTGAGCTGTGTCAGCAGAGCCGACAGGCCGATCTCCACTGGGTCCGCCCGATCCCATCCAGCAGGGTGGGCCTACCGTTCTGCGCATCGTCCTCGGCACCCACCTGCGGCGGTTGCGCGAGGCCAACGGCATCACGCGCGAGGCCGCAGGCGACGCCATCCGGGCCTCCCACGCCAAGATCAGCCGCTTGGAGCTGGGCCGGGTCGGCTTCAAGGAACGCGACATCGTCGATCTCCTCTCGCTCTACGGCATCACCGAGGCCGGGGAGCGCGAGGAGTACCTGAGCCTGGCCCGGCGGGCCAACTCGCGGGGCTGGTGGCACCAGGACAGCAACCTCCTGCCGAGCTGGTTCGAGACGTACCTCGGACTCGAGCAGGCGGCCAGCGTCATCCGCACCTACCAGGTGCAGTTCGTGCCCGGCCTGCTGCAGAGCGAGGAGTACGCGCGCAGCGTCATCCTGGTCGGCCACCAGGACGAGCCCGCCGACGACATCGACCGGCGGGTGCGGCTGCGGATGAACCGCCAGAAGATGCTCACCGAGCCCGGGGCACCCCAGCTCTGGGCCGTGATCGACGAGGCCGCTCTGAGCCGCCCCTTCGGCTCCCGGCGGGTCATGCACGACCAGATCGAGCACCTGCTCGAGATGACCTCGCTGCCGAACGTCACCGTGCAGGTGCTCCCGTTCGAGTTCGGCATCCACGCCGCGGCGGGAGGGCCCTTCACGATTCTCCGGTTCGCCGAGGCCGACCTGCCCGACGTCGTCTACCTCGAGCAGCTCAACAGCGCCATCTACCTCGACAAGCGCCCGGAGGTCGAGGATTACCTCGCCGTCATGGAGCGGGTGAGCGTGCAGGCCGAGACGCCGTCCGAGACGAAGGCGATCCTGCGGAAGAAGCTCCTCGACGACTGAGTCGGCTCAGCCCGGCTTCCGGGCCAGACCGGCGGCGAGCAGGGTGTGCACGGCGCTGTCGATGGGCGTGAGCTTGTCGGCGTGCCAGTCGTTGCAATACACGAGGCCGGGCTCGAGCATCTCGAGCCCCTCGAACATGCGGTGCATGTCTTCCCACGTGCGGAAGCGTCCTGTTCCCAGGCCGCCTTCGAGAAAGGCCTTTTCGAGCGCCTTCGCGCGATCCTCGTCGTCGTCGAGGAAGTGGCTTATCAACATGTGTGAGCCGGGGGAGAGCCGTTCCCGGATCGCCTCCACTGCCGGATAGACGTCGTCGTCGGTCAGGTGGTGCAGGACGCTCGCCGCGATGACCGCGAGCGGCTCGTCGAAGTCGATGAGTTCGGCGACGGCGGGATCGTCGAAGATCGACTCCGCGACGCGGGCGTCGGCCGCGATTACGGTGCTGGTGTTCTCCCGGCTGAGCAGGGCTCGTCCGTGGACGATCACGACCGGGTCGTTGTCGACGTAGACCACGCGGATGTTGCGGTCGATACGGTGCGCGATCTCATGGACGTTGCCGACGGTGGGCAGACCCGAGCCGATGTCGATGATCTGCCGGATTCCGACGTCACGCACGAGGTAGGGCACCGCCCGGCGCAGGAGGTTGCGGTTGTCCTTCGCGAGCTGGCCGGCCTTCGGATCCACCGCGTACATCGCATCGGTGGCCCGCCGGTCGATCTCGAAGTGGTCCTTGCCACCGAGGATGTAGTCGTACACGCGCGCGATCGAAGCCTTGGTCCGATCTATCTCCGGCACGCTGTACGGGCTCGCGTTGCCGGTTCTGCCCGCCCGGCCAGCCATCACGGTTCTCCTCCAACGGCGGCATCGTCGACAACCTCATGTCAATCGCGATGATCGCATCGGGGAGTCTAGCGATCTGCATACACGACCGTGACGAAGCCTCGCATACCGGAATCACCGCTCGCGGCCGTCCTGAAGTGCTGTGGCCAGCGGGAATGCTGAGACTTCGGAGAAAAGCGGGGCGGGCGTTCTCCCGTCGGTGTCGCCGGTACGGCACAGCAGTGCCGGCGCCGTGGCGATGACCGTGAGCGCGAGCGCCGTGGCGAACACCAGCAGACCGACCTGCGGGGTGCTGTAGCGCATCAGCAGACCCAAACCGATCACCGGGATCGTCAGGCCGAGATAGCCGGCAACGAACAGGCCCGCGAGCGCCTCGGCGCGGGCGTTCTCCGGAGCGAGCGTCACGACCGTGCTGAGGGTGCCCCGGAACAGGATGCCTCCACCCAGTCCGGTGACGACCCCGCCGATGAGGAAGCCGCCGAGACTCGGCGTGGGCAGCCACACCGCGGCCACCAGCAGCGCCAGCCCGACCAGGAGGATCGGGATCCCCGTGGTCAGGAGGCGGCGCACGCCGATCATCGAGGTGGCCAGCTGCGCGGCGACCGCGGAGGTGAAGACCACGAACGTCACGGCGCCGGCAAGGGCGACCGACGGGTGGTGGAGCGGTCCGGACAGGTAGCTGGGCGCGACGGAAGTGAACAGGCCGAACGCGGCGAAGACGACGAACATGCCGGTCGCTGCCGCCAGGTAGCGACCGCGGACGTGGTGGGGCACCGACACGCGCTGGGGTCGGTACCGGGCTCGCGGCGACATCGGAGCCCGGGTCTCCGGCGCGGCCAGCACGAGCAGCAGCCCGACCACCAGCACGATCACGAACACGAGGTACGGGACGGTCAACGGATGGCCCGCCCACTGGGCCAGGGCACCGGACAGCAACGTCCCGACGCCGAAACCCCACATGTTCGACGCGGTGCCGACCACCTGGGCGCGGCGGTTCGTCGCCCGGGGACGGTGAGCGGCGTGGAGCTCGCCCAGCCACGCTGTCGCCGTGGAGGTGAAGGCACCGATCCCGAGTCCGGTCAGGGACCGCGCGACGATCAGCCCGGGCAGTGATGGCCAGAAGAGGAAGATCACCGCTGCCGCGATCTCGAGGAGCAGCGCCGGCACGAGCACACGCCGGCGGCCGTGCGAGTCGGACAGGTGCCCGGCGAGTACGAGACTGACCACCGCGCACACGGAGTAGGCGGCATAGACGATCGTCACGACCAACGCCGAGAAGTCGTCCCGCTCACGGTAGAGCGTGTAGAGCGGGCCCGGGACCGTCGAGAACGCGATGACCGTCAGGAACACAACGGCGATGGACCAGAAGCCGAAGCCGTAGCGGTGACCAGGAGACATGCCTCCAGCGTGCGATCGCTCGGCCATCCACCGCGACGAAGCAACGCGCTGGTTCGCATCGCGAATCGAGATGCCCTCGCCGGGGCGCGGAACTCCGGTGCCTCGGTGCGGCGGCCGTGGCGTCGTCGGCCGCGGTCCGCCGCAGGCAGGAGCCGAGCGCGCCTGTCAGACCGTGATGAGCTCGGTGGCCTGCAGGCCGAGCTCGTCGAGCAGGGCCCGCACCTCGTCGACGTAGACGGGGTTCATCAGCAGCACCGTTCGCGGCGGTGCCGACACGAGATCACGCGGCGCGACGATGGGGAGTCCCAGCCCGCCGATGTAGTGGTGCTGCAGGCCCGGGTTGATGTCGACCACCGCGGACACCGCGTCGGCGTGCTCGCGCAGCATGTTGAGGAACGTGAGGCCCTTGGCCCCACCACCCCAGACCACGACGGTGTCGCCCGCGGCGCGGCGGTCGTCGAGCCACGAACCCCAGTGGGTGATCCGCCCGATCGTGTGCGTGGCGAAGCCCTCGCAGAGCTGGTGCAGCCGGTCCAGCTCGGCGGCCGTCCCAGGTTCGCCGGTGGTGTCGCCGTGTGCGGGCGCGGCCTCGGCCACCACGTACTGGTCGGTGTAGGTGGTGCGCACGTCGAGCACGTCGAACCCCAGCCGGCCCAGGTAGCCGCCCAGGGTGGCGGGGGTGAAGTAGGAGCAGTGTTCGTACTGCAGGTCCCAGAACGCGCCATCGGTGAGGATGCGGCCGAGGTCGGGCACCTCGGCCAGCAGCACGGGAACGCCGGCGGACCGCATCCCGCGGAGGATGTCCGCTCCGAACACGGCGAGCTCGGGGATGTGCTCGAGCGTGTGCCGGCAGACGACCGCGGCGGTGCCGGGCTCCACCATCTCGGGGGAGTAGAAGGCAGGCATCGCGCGCAGCCGCTGCGCGAGGTCGGCGGGAACGCGCTCGGGGCCGAAGTGCGGGTCGATCCCGGTGACGCTCCCGACCCCGGCACGGAGCAACTCGGCGGCGAAGTCGCCTGCGCCGCAGCCGATCTCGACGACGTGCTGGTCACGTAGCTCGTGGCGCTTCACCCACTGCTCGCTCAGCTCGGCGGCGTACGCCGCGAAGCGGGGGGACAGGTGCTGGGACTCCTCGTGCTCACCGGTGTAGTCCAGCTTCGACATGTCGAAGGCCCGGTTGAACACGACGCCGCACGTGCCGCAGAGGGCGAGCTCCTGGTCCCCGGTGGTGACGGCGCGGGCCTCGGCCGCGGTGGCGAACACCGCGGTGCCGTGCACCGGCAGCTCCGTCAACCGGATGAACGCGGGTGGTGCCGGGGCGGAACACGAGGGGCAGGCGGCCAGCTCACCGCCGTTCGTGGCCCCGTCCGGAATCGGGGAGACGCTCAGATCGAGCATTTTCACCTCTAGGTGCTGATCGGCAGCCTTCGCGCCGCAGACTAGTGGTGGTCACCTTCATCCCCGGAAGTGGTAACCGTCGTAGTCTGTCCGGAACCGGCGGTCTCCCACCTTGAGCAGCACGTCCTGCAGCGAGAAGGTGCTGTCGAGCACCTGCCTGATCTCTTCGAGGAGGGCGCGGATCTCGCGCACGCGCTCTTCGGGACGTTCGTGCTCCAGGTACCGGACGACCTCGCGGTAGACGGGCTCGTCCCAGCGCTGCAGCGTCGACACCGCCCCTCGCTCGAGCATCGACCGCACGGCGTCGAGCTCGTCGAACGCCGCGTCGTCGTGGCCGTGCTCCTGGAGCCGGGCCAGCTGCTCCGCCGACGGTTCGGCCATCGGGAACCCGCCCCGCGACATGACGGTCAACAGGCTGTCGAGCGCATTGGCCTTGCCGCGCAGCAGCGGCGCGAGCCGGGCGATCGATCCGGGAGCGAGGATGTTCAGCTGCGCGCTCAGCCGGTTCATCGTCGAGCCGATCCGGCCGAGCGTGAAACGTTGTTGCTGCACGACATCACGGATCCACGTGCCGGCGGTGAGGGCGTACGGATCGTTTCCGTGTTCCAGGTGCTGCGCCATTCTGCCGACGTATGCCCGCAGGTTCTGGACGATGTCCTCTGCGCAGAGCATCGCCTCGTTGAGCTGGGCGTACAGCATGAACAGCTCGGCGCCCATCTCGTTCAGCCGCCGTTGCCGCGCCGCGGAACCCGCCGCGGGCAGCGCTCTGGTCACGGTCTCGATGAGCACCTTCAGCAGTTCGAGCACGCCACCGCCGCCCCGTCTACCGGGCGAAGTCGTCGAGAGCGCCGAGCAGCCGGTCGCTCATCGTCCCGCTGCCCTTGTGGCCGGAGTCGCTGATCGCGTGCAACTGCGCGTCCGGCCATGCCTTGGCGAGTGCCCATGCGGTGTCGAGCGGCCCACTGAGATCGAGACGCCCGTGGATCAGGACTCCGGGGATTCCGGCGAGCCGCCCGGCGTCACGCAACACGGCGCCCTCCTCCAGCCACGCGCCGTTGGAGAAGTAGTGCGAGCAGATGCGGACGAGGGCGAGCAAGTCGGCCGACGGGCGGTCGCTGAACGAGGTCAACGTGCCGTTCGGTTCCAGGGAGAGGACGGCGTCCTCCCATGCGCTCCAGTCGAGGGCGGCCTTCTCCCGGACGAGTGGGTCCGGGTGCTCCAGCAGACGCGCGTAGGCCGCGAGCAGGTCGCCGCCGCGGTCGGCCTCGGGCACACCGTCCCGGAACCGTTCCCACTCCTCGGGGAAGAAGCTCCCGACCCCGCGGTAGAGCCAGTCGATCTCCGAACGCCGCGTGGTGGTGACGCTGACGAGCACGATCTCCGACACCCGGTGCGGGTACCGCTCGGCGTACGCGAGGACCAGCGTGCTTCCCCACGAACCCCCGCAGAGCAGCCAGCGGTCGATGCCGAGGTGCTCGCGCAGCCGTTCCATGTCGGCGATCAGATGGTCCGTGGTGTTGACCGACATGTCGGTGGCCGGGTCGCTCGCGTGCGGGAGACTGCGCCCGCACCCGCGCTGGTCGAACAGCACGGCGCGGTACCGGGCGGGGTCGAAGTTCTTGCGTGCGTTGGCGGTGGAACCGCCGCCCGGGCCACCATGCACCCACAGTGCCGGCTTGCCCTCCGGATTGCCGCAGCTCTCCCAGTACACGAGGTTGTCGTCGCCGACGTCGAGCATCCCGTGGTCGTACGGTTCGATCGGTGGGTACGGCTCGGCCATGATCGTCCCTTCTGTCGGCCGTACCGTACGACGCCCCGCCGGCTCCGTCGGATCCACCCGAATGCCGCAGGAAGTCGCGGCCGAGGAACGGGTTGGCTCGGTGCCCGCGCTGCTGCGTCCGACACACCGGGTGACGCCCCGCAGATTCGGACCACCCACCTGAATCGGGTGTCGTCAATAGTGAGGAGTCGTGGCTAGAGTCGCCCTGACCTGCACAAACGGGCTGATGAGGAGGGTTCATGACGGGAGTCGCAGGGTCATCGACTCTGGCGGAGCTACTGATGTCGCGCTCGTTGAGCGACCCGGAGCTACAGCGTGCGACCGAGGCCGTCGAGGATCACGCCATCCTGCCCGACGTCAGCGTGCTCAAGATCGGTGGCCAGAGCCTCATCGATCGGGGACGTGCAGCGGTGTTCCCCGTCGTCGACCAGCTCGTGGAAGCCAAGCGGACCCACAAGCTGCTGATCGGCACCGGCGGCGGCACGCGGGCCCGGCACGTCTACGCGCTGGCCGCGGAGCTGGGCATGCCGACCGGCGTGCTGAGCGAGGTCGGAGCCGCGGTCGCCGGCCAGAACGCGCAGATGCTCGGCTATCTGATGGCGAAACACGGCGTGCCGACGGTCGGTCCGTCGGCGTTCGGCGTGCTCCCGCTGCAGGTGGCGGAGTCGGGAGCGGCGATCTTCTCGGGCATGCCGCCCTACGACCTGTGGCAGCGGGTGCCGGGTGAGGGCGTGATCCCGCCCTACCGGACCGACGCCGGCTGCTATCTGGTGGCGGAGACCTACGGCTGCAAGCAGATGATCTTCGTCAAGGACGAGGACGGGCTCTTCAGCGCCAACCCCAAGAACGACGCGTCCGCCACGTTCATCCCGAGGGCCACGGTCGACGAGCTGATCGCGATGGACCTCCCCGACCTGGTCATCGAGCGTCCGGTGCTGGAGCTGATGCGACACGCCCGGCACGTGCGCGAGGTCCAGATCGTCAACGGCCTGCGGCCCGGGCTGGTCCGCCGCGCGCTCGACGGCGAGCACGTCGGTTCGATCATCACCGCCGCATGACACCCACGGAGCACCCCATGACCAAGCCAGGCGCCACATCGGCTGAGCCGGTCGCGGCCAAGGACGTCCCCTCGCTGTTGATGCGTCAGACCCTGCTGGACCGCGAGCTGGTGCGGCCGGTCGAGGGGCCGGTGATCCGGGTGCTGCCCTGGTTGCGGGTGGTGGCCATCGGCGGCTCCACGATCATGGACAGGGGCCGCGAAGCCGTGATCCCGCTCGTGGGGGAGCTGCGCGCGGCACTTGCCGAGCACCGGATGCTGATCCTGACGGGCGCGGGGGTCCGGGCGCGGCACATCCTCGGTGTGGGTCTGGATCTCGGAATGCCCACCGGTGTGCTCGGCGGCCTGGCAGCCACCGAGGCCGAGCAGAACGCGCACCTGCTCGCCGCCCTCCTGGCGGCCGACGGTGTCTCCTATCTGCCGCACGGCACGGTCGCCAACCAACTGGCCACGCACCTGTCCGCGAGCCGGGCCGTGGTGGCCAACGCCTACCCGCCCTACGGGGTGCACGAGTTCCCGCCGCCGGTGGGCAAGATCCCGCCGCACCGCAGCGATGCGGGTGCGTTCCTGCTGGCCGACGCCTACGGAGTTGCGCAGCTCGTCTACGTCAAGGACGTCGACGGGGTGCCGGGCGGTGCAGCAGGGGGGACCAACGGGTTCGGCACGAGGATCGCCGTCGGTGAGCTACTCGGCCGAGATCGAGCGGAACTGCCCGTCGACCCGCTCGTGCTGGAGCTGATGACGCGCGCCAAGCACGTGCGGGAGATCCAGGTCGTCAACGGGCTCGTTCCCGGGAACCTGACGCTCGCGCTCGCCGGCAAGAACGTCGGGACGGTCATACACGCTGACTGAGCTCGCCCTCGACCGGCTTCGTCCTGCGCGGCCACATCTTCGAGCCGACCACTCCGCCGATCGCTGCGGCGGCGACCGAGAGCCCGAGGCCGAGCGCTGCCCAGCCCGCTGCATTCCGTGCGGACCTGAGCACCAGCACGGGGTCGATGACGATGCCCTGCTGCTGGGCGCCCAGGAGGGTGGCCAGCGGCCCGAGCACCGAGCTGCCGCCGATCAGGGCGAGGACGAGGATCCCGAGCATGCTCAACGCCCAGACGAGCACGCCGTGCAGCAGGCCGTCGCCGGTGCCCCGCCACGCGGTGGAAGCGCTGGCGAGCAGGCCTCCGATGAAGAAGGAGACCAGCGCCAGCACGCCGCTGACGATGCCGCCCGTGGTGTTGCCGCCGTAGCCGGGGCCGAGCACGCCCACGGCGAAGAAGAAGAGCTGGAGCACGACGAACACCGCCAGCGCGACGATGACGCCCGCCCATACCGGGCCCCAGCGCACGCGGTCGCGTCCCAACGGCACGTCGGTCGCACTGCTGACCGCTGCGTGGCGGCCTGCAGGCGGCCCCTGTTCCGCGCCGGCGTCGGGTGCGTAGCCGGCGCCACCCGCGGGGGTTCTCTGCCCCTGCGCCGCCCCACCGGGCGTCATGGCCTCGCTCGGAGGTCGCTGCTGCGGTATCCCGGGAGTTGCGGGCGGGGAACCGACATCGGTTCTCGAGGTGCCGGTCTCGTCCGGTGTGGCCATGTCGATCTCCTGCTCTTCCGACGAACGGGAACCACCCGTTCTGCGGCTGAGGACAATTGATTCGGACTTTGGCGCAGGTTGAGCAAGGTTAGAACCGGCAGTTCGGGCCCGCAACCGGCGGGCGGGCATACCCGGAAAAGGTCGAACAAAACCCGATCAAGAAACGTCGGTGGCGGCCGCCGAGAGAGCCCTGGGCGGCGGTTGACAAACCGGGATCGGCATTGCCATTTCCGCGCTTGATCGGCAGATTGCTTGCTCGGTTACGCGGGGGCCGGTGCGTGCAGAAGCGGGTTTCGCGTGATTCGTACGGTTCTGAGCGAGGACACCACGCTCAGCGCCCGTGGAAGTCGAGGCTCCCCAGACGCCACGCGCTGCTCAGCCATCCCTCGACCGCCTTCGCCAGCGGCGCGTCCAGCTCGGCCCGGTCCGCACGGACCCAGCAGCGCACTGCCGTGTCGAAGCCGGGCGTCCGGGAGGGATAGATGTAGACGCACCCGATCACCTCACCGTCCCCGGGGTCGAGGACGGTGTAGGTGAACCCGGTGCGTTGAGCGAAGTCGCGCGCGTGGCCTTGCAGGTCGGCGAGGTTCGCCTCCAGCGTCATGCCGGAGAGCGGAGGCCACTCCCCGTATGGGAACCCCGGGGTCGCCCGGATGTGGTCGATGCTGCTGGTCCAGGCGGCGTGGTCCGACTCGTTGTGCTCCGGACCGAGCGGCTCCAGCCGAAACCGCTCGGTGAGCAGGCCCGTCGGGACGGCGAAGCCATCGGGGACGAGCTGATCTGTCACGCGTCAGACCTTAGCCTCCACGAACTGCTTCCCACCCGTGTTCTGCACGACCACACCGGCCACGTCGTCGGGGGCGATCAACGCCGATCCGTCGAGCGTGGTGCCGCCGGTGGAGCCCTGCTCCGAGACGAGCCAGCCGCCCGCCGTCTCTCGGGTGCCGTCCTTGGCCACCACCACGAGTTGGCAACGTTGCCCTGCGGGAATGCCCGTGACCGCCGCGCTGACACGGACCCAGCCGGCCGCAGGCACGATGGCCGCGGTCAACCGGGCGCCTGTGGACGGGTCGGTAGCGCTCGCGTAGCGGGTGCCGGGGGTGGCAGGCGCGGCCGTGGTGGAGCCAGGAGCCGGACCAGAGGCGATGTTCTGCCCGTTCTCACTCAGGGTCACCCGGCCGACGAGAACGCCCCCGACGAGCGCTACGGCCGCCACAGCCGCGGCGGCCGCGGCGGCCAGGTATCGTCGCCTGCCCTCGACTTGGGAGGACTCTGCTCTCACCTGCCGCAGAGTCCGTTGCAGGAGCAGGTCCGCGTCCTCAGGCGGCCCGTCCAACAGCACTTCGGGGGGCACGTCCGCCAGCAGCTGCTGGAGCTCGCGAAGCACGTCGACCTCCTCCCTGCATTCGGAACAGGTGCCGAGGTGCTCCTCGACGACCTTCTTCTCCTCAGGGCTCAGTTCGTCCGCGACGTAGGAATCGATGTCTGCATGGTCACGTGCCGCGCTCATCAGGCAGCTCCTTCCATCCCTACTCGGCGTTCGGGAAACATCTGGCGCAATGCCCGCAGCGCGTAGTGCGACCGGGACTTCACGGTGCCGGGCGGGATACCTAGCTCCTTGGCGGTTTCATCGACCGAGCGCCCCTGCAGATAGACCTGCTCGAGCACCTCGCGATGCTCGGCGGACAGGCGGCCCAGCACATCGAGCACAACCATGGTGTCGACCACGCGGTCCGCGTGATCTCGCTCGACCGGGACGTTGGTCGGCGACTCCGGCACTTCGGTGGGTCGTGCGTTTCGGGCTCGGATCCGGTCGGTGACGATGTTGCGGACCACGGTGAGCAGCCAGCCGCGAACCGAACCTTTCCCGTTCACGAGCGAGTCCGGATGCCGCCACGCTCTCACGAGTGCCTCCTGGACGACGTCCTCAGCGGCGGCGCGGTCACTGGTCAGCCTCGTCGCGTAGGCGAGCATCGCTTTTCCGTGCTCCTCGAACAGGGAGCGCACGAGGGCTTCGTCGGCGCCACCTGACCGACGCGTCGTTCTCATCCCGACCACGCACGTTTCCCTTTCCCCGCGCCCCCCGAAGTGGGAGCTCCACCGGCCGAGCCGGCGGTAACCACGACGTATCCCCGTAGGCACAGGCGCCCTGGCTGTTCGACGAGGTTCGGGCCCGGGCGGGCGGTACACACCGCTACGGCCGCCCTCACGGGCGGTGGGTCGGCACCGAATGCCGACTGCGGCGTGAACACCGTCATCTACCGAAACCCTCACCTTCGACAACCTGAGCCGGGAGCGCCGGCCACCCAGGACACGTCGCTGGGGTCGGTGAGGTTCACTGGATCTTCGCGAAATCGTCGGCGGCTTTCTCGACGTACTGCCTGGCGGAGCGGAACGCCCTCGACCACCGCCGGAGCGGCGATGTGCCGTACGGCGGCAACGCCGTCGGGAGAACAGGCAGGACATGACCACCTCGCTTGTGCGGGGACGAGCTTCAGATCGACTTCCGCACACCACACGGCTCGTTCGGAGCGCGGGTTCAGGACCGGATGATCTGATCCACGTTTTCCCGACCGAAGGGCGTGGCACGTTCCGGCTGCCGCAACCCGGAGCGGGCGGCGGACTCGCCGGTCTCGTGATCCGCGGGGGTTCGACCTGCTTATCGCCGTTCCGGCGCAAACAGCATCGCTGCGGGTTGCGGGTTCACCACGGGACCTGGCGACCGGGGCGCGCGGGAGAGTCGCGGAGCTGCGCCGCCGCGTGGCGTGGGATGGATCACTAGTCGAACCACCTGGCCTTCAGTTCCGTGTGCTAGCGCGTACGGGTCGGAGCGACCGGCCCGCAAACCTCCCCGGAGAGAAGATCCTTATGGCGCTCCGCTCCCTCGCCCGCCAGGCCGTCATCGTTGCTGCCGGCCTTGCCGCCCTCGCCGCCTGCGGCACCCCGGCGCCCCCGATTCCGGTCGCCGCCCCGCCCGCGGCGGTCGCGCCGGCCCCGTCGGCCGAGCAGCAGGCGCCTGCCGACGGGTCGCAGTTCGGTCAGGTCATCGCGACCGAGGCGCCCCAGGTGGTGCGCACCCAGGGCAAGGTCGACATCTACGGTGGGGCCTCCACGACCCAGATCACGCTGTCCCCTGACCACGCCTCGAACAAGATCCAGCTGCAAGCGGTGGTCAACGCCCAGATCGGCACGTACGTCAGCGACAACGACGGCATGACGCTGTACCGCTTCGACAAGGACACGGCGAAGCCGTCGAAGTCCAACTGCCAGGGCGACTGCGCGGTGACCTGGCCGCCGCTGCTGGTCAAGTCCCCCGGGCAGATCTACAACGTCGGCGTCGACGCGTCCACGGTCGGCTACGTCGAGCGCCCCGACGGCACCTGCCAGGTGACGATCGCCGGGTGGCCGGTGTACTACTTCTCGAAGGACCAGCAGCCCGGCGACATCAAGGGCCAGGGCGTCGGCAACACGTGGTTCGCGATCAACCCGAAGGGCGGCAAGACCGGCGCCGTGCAGCAGTCCTCCTCGCAACAGTCCAACGGTGGACCCCAGCCGGCAGCCCCGGGGCAGTCGTCCGGAAACGACCAGTCGAGCAACGGGCAGAGCTCGAGTGGTAGCTCCGGCTACTGACCGGTCCGGGACGGCAGCAAGCTTCTGATCAACTCCGGGTGCGCACTCACGACGTGCACTGGCGCCCGGAGTTGATGCATTCCGCCACCGTTGTCATGAGCTCATCCGGCATGACGTTGATGAACCCGGCGTGGTCGGTGATCGGGTTGCGCAGCTCCTCCGGGAAGGAGTCGACGGCGTACCGGGCGCCCGACGGCACCGCGTAGGCGAGCTCGATGTGCAGCTGCGGCACGGGGAACGTCGCGCCCGGGCATGCGCCGCCGGCGTCGGGGTAGACGAGGTGGGACTTGTGGTTCGGGCTGTCGAGGGTCTTGCCGTTCCAGCAGCTCGGGAAATCGAAGATGCGGATCACCTGCTGGCCTTCGTCGCAGAGCGGGTACTGCCGGGTGATGCGTGTGCGATCGCCGGAACAGCTCCATTGCACGTGCTCGGCGCCGGCCCCCCCTTCCGTGACGGCGTGCGGGTTGCCCGTGAACGCGTCGAGGAAGCGCGGCATCGCCACGACGTTGCTCACCGGGCTTCCACGGAACTCGATCAGTACCGACTGCGGAACCTGGATCCAGAGGTTGCCACCGTGTCCCGAGTTGCCCTGGCCGGCTGATCCGCCCGGTGCCAGCAACACCGGCCAGAAGTACGTGGAGCGGTCGCCGTCCGCACAGGTGGTGTCGGCCGCCGCAAGGCTCGCGTCGGTGGAGAAGGCGTTCGTGGAGACGTTGCCCACGTAGTCGTGCGCGTGGTGGGCGCCGCCGGTCACCCCCGGCGAGATGATGATGTTGTCGGAGTTGTGGATGCCCCGCTCGTTGCGCCCGCAGTCCTCGCGGAACGTGCCGGTCGAGCTGCCGTTCTCCGGCGCCACCGCCGGTGCCGCGACCGAGACGTCCGCGATCGGCACGAAGTCGGTCGCAGCAGGACCCGTGTGGTCGCCGCGGTCGCCGCAGGCGACCAGAGCTGCCCACAGGGCCACAACGACTGCGATGACCACATATCCGACCCACACAGAACGCACGGGCCGGCCCCCAAAACCGGTCACCTGATTCCTTCTCCTGCCCCCTGTGCCGGGCGATTTGGCCGACACCGCGCGCGAGTCTAAGTACGGACGGAGCACCGGGTCGGCCGACCCCGGATTTTGTTGCGAGGGTAATAAGTGGCCGTGACCACGTTTGGTGGCTCCTGGGTCCGGCGGTCGAACTCGGACCGCGCTTCGGCCGCGCAGCGTGGCGGTCGGAATGCGCTGCGTGATTGGCCCGATAAGCCTGTGCGCCTCGTTGAAACGTTTCGGCTTCGATCCGAGCGGCAGATCATGATCATCGACGAGTTGTCGCCGACTTCGCGGCAGACATCAGGACGGTGTCGGCATGGGGTCGTGGGGGAGGGTCAGGTACCGATGCCGGAGAACTCTGCGGCGAGGTCGCGGTGCTTGACCGCAGCCAGGCGTGCTTGTGCGCTGCTGACGTTCATCCCCGGCATGAGGCTGAGGCGTTCGAACTGCTCGGCGTAGTGCAGGTGTTGCCGGTGAGCGTGTTCGCGGCACGCCAGGCAGGTGACCCGACGTGGATGCGAGGATCGCTCTCGCTCATCGGTAACCCCCCATCGGCACGATACGGGCATAGACGGCCGAACCTGGTCATGGTCCCGTCGACTGCGCGACTTAGTCGGTTTCCATGACGATCACTGTCAATGACTACAATTACCGAAGTACGTTCAGTCGATTCGGGGTTCCGGGTTGACATCGGCCGGTCCCTCCGCGCCATGGTCCCGGCATCACCAGGAACAGATTGCTGCTGGATGTGCCTCCGCTGGTGGAGAGGACGGTGTGCGCGATGAGCGACGGTTCGGCGACGGTGTCGCCACGTGGTGGTGGTCGTCCGTGGCGGGTGCCGATGGTTGCGAGGGACACCGGTGAGCGCCATCGGGCGGCGACGCCGCTGGAGCTGTTGTTCGACCTCACCTTCGTCGTCGCGGTCGCTGCGGCCGCGGCGCAACTCGCACACGCGATCGTGGAGGATCACGCGGCGCAAGGGCTGCTCGGCTATCTGATGGTGTTCTTCGCGATCTGGTGGGCGTGGATGAACTTCACCTGGTTCGCCTCCGCCTACGACTCCGACGACACGCCGTACCGGCTGGTGACGCTGCTGCAGATGGGCGGAGTGCTCGTGCTCGCCGCGGGTGTCTCCGCGGCGCTGAACGAGCAGAACTGGACCGCTGTGACCGCAGGCTACGTGATCATGCGCGTGGCGATGGTGGTGCAGTGGCTGCGCGCAGCACACGACGACCCCGCCCACCGGGTGACGGCGTGCCGCTACGCCGCGGGCATCGCCGTGGTGCAGGTCGGATGGATCGCCCGGCTGGCGTTACCGGAGGCGGCCGGCTTCGTCGGGTTCTTCGTCCTGGTCGCCGCGGAGCTGGCCGTGCCCGTTTGGGCCGAACGGCGTATCGGCATCACCTGGCATCCGGACCACATCGCCGAGCGCCACGGGTTGTTCACGCTCATCGTGCTCGGCGAGAGTGTGCTCGCGGCCTCCCGCGCGCTCGCGCCCGCGGCGCAGGCGGGCGTCGACTTCGGCACCGTGTTCGTAGGGGGCGGAGGCCTGATTCTGCTCTTCGGCTGCTGGTGGCTGTACTTCGTGGCTTCTGCCGGCCAAGGGCTCGCCCGGCATCGGGAGCGCGCGTTCTGGTGGAGCTATGGCCACTACGGCATCTTCGCCGCGCTCGCGGCGCTCGGCGCCGGCTTGGAGGTGGTGGCCGAGATGCTCGTCCATCCCATCGCCGCCCCCGACGGGTTGGTGGGGTTCGCGGTTGCCGTACCTGTATGTGTGTTCCTGCTGCTCACGTGGACGCTGCACTCGCCGCTCGACCCTGCGCTCGGCCGCAAGCTCGGTTACATCCTCGCCGCCTGCGCTGTGCTCATCGGTATCGCGGCCGCAACCACGGTCGGGCTCACGTTGCCCTGGGCCGTCCTGGCGATGTGTGTTCCCGTCGGTGCTCTCGTCGCGCTGCGGGTGATGGCAGACCACCGCAACGCATGGGCCGGCGCCTGAACGGCCGGGCACGAACCCAGGCCGGCGCATCGAACGTCAAGCGCGTGGAGTCGCGGTCGACCCCGGGCTCACGATCAGGATTCAGGCCGCGTGCGTGAGGCAGATCTGCGATCGGGCTGAACGAATGGGGTGAAACGTTCAGATGGGCAGTGCCCGGCGATCGCTAGTGGGCCTGTTGCCGGCGCTGGTGATCGGTGACGTCGATCAGTGCCGCCTTGAACATCGTGAAGGTGTCGCGGCCGATACGACGCGCATGGCGTTCCTGAATCGACGACATGATCTTGTCGGCCGCACGCGCCTGCGCCAGTCCGCGCGCCGTGGGACAGACCAGCTTGGCTCTGCGGTCGGCGGGATCGGGCTTGCGCTCGACGTAGCCGAGAGCCTCGAGTTCGTCGATCACGGTGCCGATGACCTGCTTGTGCTGGCCTGAGAGCCGGGCCAACTCCGTGGCGCGCACACCCTGTTCGTCGAGGTAGGCGAGAACAGCGCCGTGGCGTGGGTGCAGGTCGTCGAAGCCTTCCTTGGCGAGAGAAGTGAAGAGTTCGTTCTGCACCGCGAAGAGCAGACGCCCGGCAAGGACTCCGAGATCAGGGTCGGTCTCGTTCCGTCTCGCTCGGGTGACCAACTGCTGCTCCTTGCTCCGTTCAGGGGCGATCACTGCCACCCGTCGTCGCGAGTTTAGTAGGTACGTCGCTAATGGGCGGGCGAGCAGGCGAATTCCTCCGCCGGTCGTGGCCGGGAACGGCGACAGCGACCGAGGGCACCAACCGCCTCGGCCCGGAAAGCGCGGCCAGTTGTCACAGATCCGCGGGGCGTCCTGTCCTAGTTGGAGCCGGTGACTCCGGAGCACCGCCCGAACAGCTGGGAGCACTCATGTCCGTCGACCACCTCTCCCATCACGTCGAGGATCCGGACGCGACGACGCCCCCGCCGTTCGAAGAACTCGGCCTCGGCGGCGTCGAGGGCCCGGAAGGCGCCGCCCGAGGCAGCGACCATCCGCCGACCGAGGCGCCCGGGAGCGTCACATCAGGGGGTCATTTACCCATAAGGCCTGATCCGGGCGCCGCCCAGGCATACGCTCCGCACGTGAGCAGCGCTCCGTCGCACCACCACGGAAGCCGTGTGGCCGCCCGCGACCACTGCCTCAGCCTGGTACGCGCAGTGGACCGGCCCACCGGGGCGGCCCGGTACGGGCGCATGTTCCCGGGCCTGGACCCGTTGGGCACCGACCCGCAGCTGCTGATGCGCGCGGGCAGCGACGGCGGGATCTGCGACGCCGCCGCGGTCCTGGACCAGCTGGCCCCCGACGGCGACGACGCCACCGAGGCCGCCGGGTGGCCGTTCTTCGGCCAGCTGATCGCCCACGACATCACCGCCGACCGTTCGCCCATCACGGGCGGCGTCGGTCCCGAGGAGCTGCGCAACGCCCGCTCCCCCAAGCTCAACCTGGAGATCGTCTACTCGGACGGTCCGATCGGCTCGCCCTACTTGTTCGATCACAACGACCCGGCGAAGTTCCTGCTCGGTCCGGACGGCGGCGACGTGCCGCGCAACCAGCAGGGCGTGGCCCTGATCGGTGACCCCCGCAACGACGTGCATCTGTTCTCGCTGAGCCTGCACGTCGCCCTGCTGCACGCGCACAATCGCATCGTCGACTGGTTGCGGGAGAACGGGGTGCCCGAGGCCGACGTCTTCGACAGGGCGCGGATCACCCTCACCTGGCATTACCAGTGGATCGTGGTCCACGACTTCCTGCCTCGGCTCGTCGGGGCGAGCCTGGTGGAACAAGTGCTTGCCGGGGGCTGCCGGTGGTTCGCGCCGCCGTCCCTGGAGGCGTACATCCCGCTCGAGTTCGCCGACGCGGCCTTCCGCTACGGCCACGGCCAGATCCGGCACGCCTACCGCCTCGTCGACGACGGTCCCGCGTTGCCGCTCTTTCCCGACCTGGTCGGGTTCGGTCCGCTGCCCGCCGACCGGCGCCTGGATCTCACGCAGGTCTTCGATGTGCCCGGCCGCCCGCCCGCGCAGCGCGCCAAACGCATCGACGGCCGGCTCGCGGCCAGCCTCATCGGACTGCCCGAGCAGGTCACCGGCGCGGTCGACACCGCCGCCTACCGCTCGCTGGCGGTACGCGACCTGCTGCGCGGCGAGACCACCGGGCTGCCCAGCGGTGAGACGGTAGCCCGGCTCCTCGGCGTGGAGCCGTTGACCGACGACGAGCTGGGGCAGTCCTGGCCGCACGGCACTCCGCTGTGGTTCTACATCCTCAAGGAGGCCGAGCACCGCGGCGCCGGCGATCGGCTCGGCCCGGTCGGCGGACGGATCGTGGCGGAGGTCCTGATCGGGTTGTTGCGGGCCGACCCGGCGAGTTACCTGAGCCTGGAACCGGACTGGGAGCCGGTCCTGCCCGTCACCGGATCGGGCTTCGGCATGGCAGACCTGCTCACCTTCGGCATCCACCGCGACCAGCCGGCCCGCCGGCCGTGACCGCCGGCTGCAGCGTCAGGACGCGGTAGGCGTCTCGACCGGAGGAACCGAGGGGCAGCCCGTCCGGATGCTGTCCATGATCGGCTTGGCTGCCTGCTCGACACCGCTGACCGAGGCGGTCAGTGCGCCGAGTTTGGCCGACACGCTGTTCTGGTCGCTGAGTCCGGAGGTCGTGACCTGCAGCGTCTCGATCGCCTGGTTCAGGTTGTCCACCTGCGGGCCGAACTGTTCCTTGGCCTCGTTCGCAAGGTTGCGCCCGGCAGACCCGAGGTTCTGCAGAGCCGCCTTGACACCCTCCGTCCCGACCTTGGTGGCGTCGAGTTGCACGATGGCGTTGGCCGCGGTCTGGAACTGCGCCGCTGCTGCACACAGCGACGCGGAGTAGGTCGCGGGGGGAGCAGCAGTGGCCGGGGTGGTGGCCGGCGGCGCTGCCGGGGGCGGGGCGCCGCCGGAAGCGCACCCCGCAACTGCGACGCACGCGAGCACAGCCACCATGGCCCAGCGGGCGAGGATGCGCCCGCTCGATCCTGGCGTGCGGGTGCTGTCGGCGTGGTACATGGCGCCTCCCGGGATCGGCCGGACGGTCCGGCGTTGGCGTCGCGGCTCCTCGATGGGGAACTTCCCCGTTGGGATGCTCTACCGCTCCGCCCGCCGGGGACCCGCCCACCAAGGGTGAAAGCACGCTGGGAGTGCCGGCGGGTCGCCGCGCACACTGCCGGACTCGACGGCGGCTCGTCCCGGCCGGCGCCCGGAAGCCCGCTACGACCAAGGCGAGGAATCCGCTGTCAGGTTCGCCGAGCCCCTTGCGGTGAAAGGCGATAGACCGACACGTGGGATCGGGACTCGGCCGTGAACTCCGACCCGGCCCAGTCGGCGTGCCGCGATTGCAGCTCGAAGCCGGCGAACTGGGCCATGAGGTCGAGCTCGGCGGGCCAGATGTAGCGGTGCGGGGTGCGGAACAGCTCCGCTTGCCGGCCGTCGGAGAACCGGAAGTGGTGCGACACGACGTGCTGGTTCACGACGTCGTAGGTGTCGAGCCCTATGTAGCCGGGTTCGCTGTGGTAGACCGTCGCCTGCCGGCCCGGCGGGAGCACGCGCAACTCGGGAACCCAGAGCTCGATCACGAACCTGCCACCGGGCGTCAGGTGGCGGGCCGCATTGCGGAAGCAGGCCACCTGTTCGGCTTGTGTGAGCAGATTCGCGATCGTGTTGAACACGAGGTAGACCAGCGTGTACGAGCCGGGGGCGAGTGCCGTGGCCATGTCACCGACGACCACCGGGATGGTCGCCTCGTCCACCTTCGTTCGCAGCCGGTCGATCATCGGGCGGGATAGCTCGATGCCGGTGACGGGCACTCCTCGTTCGGCGAGCGGCACGGCCACACGGCCGGTTCCGATCGCGAACTCCAGTGCCCGCCCACCATCGGAGAGCTCGGCGAGCCGGTCCACGGTCGGCCCCAAGACCTCGGCGGCGAACATTCCGGTGCCCGGCGTGTCATAACGCTGAGCGGCTTCGACGTCCCAGATGTCCTCCTGTCGCACGGTGCCCACGATGACGACGGGGATACAGGTCGTCCACGGAATTTCCGGCCGTCCCAGCGTTCGCCGGGAAGAGCCGCCACTAAAGCGGGGGAGGGCCGAGAGTCTGCACTCCGTAGCGCGCGGCTATTCCGCCGAGCACAGACGGATCCTGCTGCTCGTCCTCGGACAACTGGGCGATCTCGTCGAACATCTGCTCGAACCCCGCCGGCGCGATCACGACCAGCAGCTTGAGGTCGCCGCCCGGCTGTCGCGCAAATGTGTGCGGGACTCCTCGGGGGCCGAGAACGAAGCTTCCCGCCTCAGCCTCGAACTCGGCATCGCCCACCCAGACCCGCGCGCGACCTTCCAGTACGTAGAACGCCTCGTCCTCACGATCGTGCTGGTGCAGCGGCGGACCAGCGCCGGTGACGTGCACCTCCACCAGCGCCCAGGCGCCCCCCGTGTCGGCGCCGACGGCTTTGTTGATGCGAACGTTGCCCATCGCATCAACGCGCCGACCCTCGCCTGGCTTCAGGGCGACCATTCCGGGTGCGAACGACATTGCTGCGCCTCCCGCCGTCGGGGGAGCCATGGTCTCAGCGGCCGCGCACTCACGCTCGCCCTGCGGCTCGTGTGGACCCCGCCGACCGCGACGACCCACGCGCACGAGCTCCGATGAGTTTGTCCGTTCAGTCCGGTCTTGACGACGACCGCACTTCACGAACCACACCGACGGAGCAGACCGATGACGAACTCGACCGCCGCCCTCACCACCAACCGCAGCCGCGCCGGGAACATCGCGCTCTGGACGTTGCAGGTTCTCCTGACCGCCGTCTACGCCTTCTCGGCGTTCGGCAAGCTCACCGCCGAGGCGCAGAACGTCGCGGGCTTCGAGGCCATGGGGCTCGGAATGCCCGGGATGTACATCATCGGGACGCTGGAGCTGGCCGGTGCGATCGCGATGTTCATCCCACGCCTCACCGGCCTGGCCGCCCTGTGCTTCGTGGTGCTGATGATCGGTGCCGTGACGATCACCTTGGCGATCGGTGGCGGGATCCTCGTCGCGATGCCCGCCGCTGTCGGGGTGCTCGCCGCGATCGTCGCCTACGGTCGGCGCGACAGTACGAAGGCGCTGGCGGCCCGGTTCCGCCGCTGACCTCCACCACGTCGGCGTGCTCAGCACCGTGTGGACTTCCGAGCCGGTCAGCGGCCGGTCAGCGGCCGGTCAGCGGACCCAGGCCGCCGGAACGTCGTCCGTCTTGCGTGCGACGAATGCGATGTACTCCAGCGGCTTGCCGTGCACCGACAGTCGATGCCGGTAGTGTTTTTCGGCCAGCGGCACGATTGTCTTCTCGGCGAGCATGCGTTGGATCAGCCGGCTGAAGCCGCTGGGGTCGTCGTCGCGGAGGAAGTCGTCCTTGATGGTGAACGCCAGCAGGCCCGGTGTCTCGATGAGGTTGAAGGCGCCGACGAAGGCCTCGGGCGGGATGTCGCCGAATCCGAGCGCGGCCACCGTGGTCATCGTGTTGAGGTCGGCGTGGAGGAGCACGTCGTGTTGTTCGGGGGTGAGATCGGTGAGGTCGGCGACGAGGTAGTCGTCGTAGACGTCCGGGCGGTCGCGTCGGGTAGCGGCGGCTGCCTCTTCCAGGATGTCGACGCCGTGCACGGTCTCCACGCCCAGCGTGCGGATCTCCTCGCCGACCATGCCGTTGCCGGCGCCGACGTCGAGCACCCGCAGGTTCTCGGCCTTCATCGCGTGCTCGGCCAGCGCCGTGGCGAGCAGGTCGCGGACCAGGCGAGGGGAGACGCATTCGAGCATGTCGTAGAAGAGGCGCTCGTACATTCCGGGGATGTCGTAGATCCGGTGGTAGTCGTGGAATCGGATGCGGTCGCGCCGCCCGTCGACCAGCACTTCGCACCACTCCTCGTCCTGGTCGAGGAGCAGGTCGCCGTCGAGCTCGGGAAGAAATACCTCGAAATCTGCCGATGATGTGACTCCTGAAAGCGTCATCTTGTTCGAGCTCCTGATGGTCATTTCCCCTCCGTGCGACCTCGTCCAGGACGGCGGAAGCGCGATTCATCAGGCGTCGAGCGCCACGCCTCCGACTTCTGGCTGTAATGACCATACAACGGGGTTCGTGACGTGCATGGAAATCTATACGGAAATCGACATGGATGCCTACGAGTGGCAGTGATGGCGCTCACGAAAAGCTTGGCGCGTTCTCGGCGTGCGCCTAAGATCGCGACCATTCACGACACGCTCTGTCGGATGTGGGCCTACAGCCTGAAGAGCTGAGAGTTCTGAATAATGCGTAAACCGGCCCGCGCAGCGTTTCGGTGTCGGCGCTGTGTGCGCTGGGGGAGCGGGCCGAGCAGCCGGTGTCGCTGACGTTCGTCCAGGTCGTAGGCGTCGACGAGCACGTGGAGCAGCGAGTTCATCCCGGTACTGCAACTACCTGATACCACAGCAGGGAGACGGCCAGCAGCGCGGTGCCCCACAGGTCGGCGGCCACGAGCAACCCGCCGAGCAGTTGGCCGATCACCGATGACATTCCGCTGGTCGCGCCGTAGAAGCCGAGAGCGCGGGAGCGGCGCTCGCCCGTGGTGCCGGCCTGGATGATCGAGAGCACCTGCGGCATCACCAGCGCTGCGGCTGCACCTTGCGCGGCGCGCGCGAGCACCAGCGTCGCCCCGTTCGGCGCGATGCCGCAGACCAGCGAGGTGAGCGTGAACAGCGCGAGTCCGAGCAGGAACAGGCGGCGGCGACCGAACGCGTCGCCGAGCCGCCCGCCGAGGACGAGCAGCACGGCGAACGCGAGGCCGTAGGCCGACACGATCAGTTCCAAGGTCGCGGTGGACGCGTACAGATCCGTTTGAATCGTCGGTAGTCCGACGTTGACGATGAAGAAGTCGATGACGGGCAATGCCGCGCCCAGCAGCACCGCGATCATGCCGGCTCGGGTCAGCGCCGACTGGGTGGCCGTACCCGTTGCCGGCCCCGGTGCGGTTTTGTTCGACGTCATGACGCCACATTCGACGGCGTGGAACTCCGGTACCAAGTACGTATTCATCCTCGCATCGGAGCTACCTTGCACAACGGCGCGTGGGATGCAATGTGATGCCGCATCGCTGACCGCTTCTCCCCGTTGCACCTCTTCGGAGACGGGGAAGGTGGCGCCGCACCGCGCGAATTCCGCGTGACCGGTGGAGCGGGTGGTGTGAGGGTGCAGATCATGACCACTCATGTACGGACGTCCGCCGGGACGGTCCGTGGAAGCTGGGAAGACGGAGTAGCCGTGTACCGCGGCGTGCCCTTCGCCGCGCCGCCCGTCGGGCCGAATCGATTCGCCGCCCCCCGTCCTGTCGTGCCATGGGACGGGGCGCGCGATGCCACCCGGTTCGGCCCGCCCCCACCGCAGCCGGGCCGGCCGACGGAGGGAGTGGATTGGCTGAACCTGGCGGTCTGGACGTCCGATCCCGGTCGGACCGGACTTCCGGTCGTGGTGTGGATCAGTGGCGGCACGTACCTGAACTGCAACTCGTCCAATCCGCATCTCGCGGGCGCGACGCTGGCACGAGACGGTGCGGTCGTGGTGAGTGCCCACTACCGAACCGGGGCCGAGGGCTTCGCGAGGCTCGACGGCGCGCCTGACAACCGCGGTCTGCTCGATCAGATCGCCGCACTCCGGTGGGTGCAGGACAACATCGCCGCCTTCGGCGGTGACCCGGGCAACGTCACCGTCTTCGGGCAGTCCGCAGGAGCGGGCTCGATCGCTGCACTGCTGGTGATGCCCATTGCGTTCGGCCTGTTCCGTCGCGCGATCCTGCAGAGCCTCCCGGGAACCTTCTTCGCCCCCGACCTCGCTGCGGACGTCGCGACGGAGGTCAGCGCCGAGCTCGGCCGCTCGCCCCGTGTCGAGGACCTGGTCGCCGTCGCACCCGATGATCTCGTCGCGGCGGCCCGGTCCGTGACGGACCGTCTTCCGCAGCGCGTAGGCCGGTGGGGTTCGGTGGCCTACACGCCTACACCGTTCTCCCCGGTGGTGGATGGTGAGGTCCTGCCGGCGTCTCCGTGGGCCGCGCTCTCCCATGGCGCGGCGCGTGATGTCGATCTGCTTGTCGGGCATACCCGTGACGAGTTCAGCTTGCTCGCCGCCCGGCTCGGCGACGTCGACGCTGCCGGCGTGGACACGCTGCTGAACGTGCTGACACCGACGCCGGGCGTGCAGCGATACCGAGCGGCTTATCCGTTCGCCTCTCCGATCGAGCTGCGCGACACGGCGATGTCGGACTGGCTGTGGCGGATGCCGGCCCTCCATCTCGCCGAGGCTGCCTGCGCCGGTGGTGCGCGGGTGTGGCTCTACGAGCTCTGCTGGGGGTTCAACTCCCTGGGTGCCTCGCACTCCCTCGACACCCTGCTCGTGTTCGGCACCGCCGAAATCGAAACGGGGCTCACGGAAGCCGGCCCGGGTGCCGTGGCGAAGGCCCGTCGCTTGTCGAACCTGATGCGTGCCGAGCACCTGTCGTTCGCCGCCACCGGTAACCCCGGCTGGGCCCGCTACACACCCCACGAGCGCGTCACGCGCGTGTATGACGCTCGGTCCACCCTCGCTCGGTACCCGGAGGAGCGGTCACGCAGCATCTGGCGTGATCGGCGGTTCGGCGCCCTCGGCCTGAGGACGTGACTCCGGGTGTCTGACCTGCATGACGCGCTGGACCCGGCGGCTCTCACCCTGCGTTCGGCTGTACTGCCCGAACCGGTTGGTCAATCGGCTGACCTGCTGACCCGCTGCTGAGAATGCGCAGCCCTGGGCCATATGGGTGCTGCGGGGTATGTGGGCCAGAAGTCTCCGACGCGGGTGGCCAACCAGTGGGCCAGCACGGCGTCGACCTTTTCGGGCTGCTCCAGGGCCACCCAGCGACCGGCAGCAATGGTGACCTCGGTGATATCGCTGCACCAGCGTCGCATGGGTTCGGCGGCGTCGGTGGTGACGACGTCGGCCACCGGGTCGTACGCGGCGCCGATGAACAGCACCGGCAGGTCGAGGCGCCTGTCCCCTGGAATGCGTGACGAGGAGGCACGGTTTGCGGCGTGGTTGAGGTAGTAGGCGGTCGGGCCGGCGAAAACCGTTGCGGGTGAACGACGCGGCGAGTGCTGCGAGGTCGACCTCGTCGAGAATCGCAGTGTCCAGCGGAACATCCGGCACGCTGCCGGACCCGCCGAACCACGCGCCGTCCCTGGTGATGGTGGCGGTTCTCGACACCGTGCCGATGCTTTCCGGATCACCACGTCGGTAGATCGCCTTTCGCAGACCCCGAAATCCGAGAGCGGCAAAGCAATGAATCTGGTGCTTCCAGGTCCGTGCGGTGGCGGGCCGGCCGTGCAGGAAGATCATCAGTGGGCCGTCGTGCGGACCGGCAGCCAGATAGGAGGTCCGCGGACTTTCTGTGTGCGCAGCCATGTGGTGCTGTTGCGGTCGGCACAGCCGCTGGGCGGTTAGCCGAGCATGGGCCGTCGCCGTGGGCAGTAGTAGACCTCGGCTGCCGCGGGAACATGCCCGGCCGGGAAAAGGGCGTCGGCCTGCGTCCGGTAGCCGCGGATGAGTCGTTCCTTGGCGACGATCCCGTCGTCCCACGTCCACGGCACGAGATCGCGCCTCGCGAGGAAGGCCTGGTCCGCCTGTGCGACCTGGTTGTAGGGGAAGTCCGAGTAGTAGATGGTGCGCTCACCGGCCACGTCTCCCACGGCGCGGGTGATCAGGTGATCGACGTGCCTGCCGACGCCGACCGGGCAGAACACCAGTTCGGAAGCGGTCCGGGAGATCAGCTCGGCCACTCGCGCACGCAGCTGCCGGATGAGCATGCGGTCGCCGCGGGAGACCCGTCCCTTCGCGATGTCGAAGCGGAAGGTCGGGTAGCGGTGCACCAGTTCGGGCACGCGTGCGCCCAACCGCTCCACAGGCTCGGGCACCGACCGCCTCCGGTACAGAGCGTCGGGCTCACCGAGGTGGACGGGGTCGGCGCCGATCTCACGGATGACGTCGCGGTCCTCCGCTCTGCGGTCCTCGAACAGCGTGGCGGCGTCGGAGGCCGCGCATTGGCGCATGAACGACCGCGCCGCGAGTGTGTGCGGCGCCGGACCGGCCGCGGTGAACACCGTGGCGACGGTGATGGGGCGGCGCGGCGCGAACTCGGCCATCAACGCCCCGCACGACAGGACGGCGTCGTCGAGGTGCGGGGAGAGAAACAACCATGCGGAGTCGATGGACGACGACGAGGCGAGGTGCGGAGGAAGCGGCACGGTCGGTCCTCGGTCCTCAGTGGACGGGCGCCGCGGCGAGCGCGGCCCGGTACACGTCCGCCTGCCGGCAGGCGAGGACATCCCAGTCGTATCCCGCGGCGAACGCCCGCCCGGCGCGGCCGGCCGCGGCGAGCTGATCGTGGTCGGCGTGGGCCTCGACGATCCGGTCCGCGAGCGCCTCCACGTCGAACGGTGGTATCCGCCAGCCGGCGCCGCGTGGCACCACCTCCTGCAGGCAGGGGATATCGAAGGCGATCACCGGCGTGCCCGAAGCCAGCGCCTCGAGCGCAACGAGGCCGAAGGTCTCGTGGCGGGACGGCACCACGACGAGCCGGGCCGACGCCAGCAGCCGGAACTTCTCCGCTCCGCTCACCCATCCGGCGAACGAGACCCGGTGGGACAGGCCGAGTTCCGCGATCCGTGCCCGGACCCGTGTCTCGTCGGGGCCGCCGCCGGCCACGATCAGCCGACCCTCGACGTGGGCACAGGCCTTCGCCCAGGCGTCCAGAAGGAGGTCGAGGCCCTTGCCGACGAGCTCGAGGCGGCCGAGGAACACGATGTCGCGGCCGGTGCAAGGCGTGGTCGCGAACGCCCGTGGGTCGACCCCGTTGCCGATGACGTCGACGCGCAGCCGTGGGTTCATCGCCAGCAGTCGCTCAGCCGTGCCGTGCGAGACCGCGATGAGGTGGTGGTGTCTGCGGACGCCGGCCCGCTCCACGACGTGGAACGGCAGCCCGTACTGGCGCGCCTTCTCACGCGCATGCAGCCACTGGACGATCCCGATGGTCGGCCGCCCCGTCCACAATGGCGCAGCCATCGTCGAGAAGGGCGCGAAGAAGTCCTCGACCACCAGATCCACGTCCGGGTACCGGCGGGCGGCCGCCGGGAGGCCGGTGATGTAGCCGGCGAGCCGGCTGAGCCGGTTCGCTCCACGCCCGGCGCCGACGGGCACGTAATGCACACCGTCCTGCACCCGCTCCACGGCGTCCGGGTAGCCGGTGGTCAGCACGGTGACGTCGTGCCCGGCGGCGACGAGCCGCCGGTTGATCTCGTGCGTCCTGACCGAGCCACCGCCCGCGCCGGGCATGCGGGGATCCTCGAATCCCAGGTGCAGGATGCGCATCGTCGTGTCAGTTGCCATTGCGGTAACTCCCGATCGTCGTGGCGTAGGTGGTGATGTCGACCTCGCCGGGACCGCTGAACAAGTCGTCTTCGAAGGCCCAGAAGAAGGCCGAGAGCCCGCACTCGGCCGCGTACCGCGGGGCGTGTTGCATCTGACCGGCGAGCCCTTCGGAGTCGTCGTCGCCTCCGGTACCGGGGGCGTCGGGCGAGCCCGGGTTCTCCCCGACGACGCCCAGGCCCGCGTGCCTGGCGTTCGCGATCGTCCACCGGAACGCGGACCAGTCCGCCACGCCCGGCGCGTGCCGCGGGTCCTCGCGCGCGTCCTCGGGCCGGCAGGTGTCCTGCGGCGGGTTCAGCGTCCGCGCCTGTACGGCTGTCGCGTCGCCGATGCCCGTCACGTCCGCGAAGATCGCCCCGCCGCCGAGGTCCGCGGCGAGCGCACCCAGCCGGTCGAGCTGGTCGGGGTAGAGCAGGCCACGCTCGAGGCTGCCGTCCCGGTCGGCCGTGCCGTCCAGGCGGGCGCCGACGGCCTGGACGAGATCCGCAGGCAGCACGCCCCGGCCCGCGAGGGGGATGTGGATCTCTCCGTCGAAGCCGTGCCTGCGCAGGAGCTCGATCTGCCAGACGATCGCCTCGGCGGCCGAATCGGTGTACCACCCGAACCAGCCGGCCACGTCCTCGGCGGTGACGTCCCTTCCGTCGCGTGTCCGGTCGCCGGGGCGCCAACCCGGAAGGGGTGTCGACTCGACGCCCTCGGCGAGGCCCGCGCCGACCTGCGCGGCGTCGTCGAAGGCCCAAAAGGAGTTGTCGGAGTCGCTCCCGTAGACGCGGCCGGGGAAACCGAGCTCGCCCGCCTCTCCGGTGCCGACCCGGATCGCCGCGATCTCGCCGAACGGGAGGGTGGCGCCGAGCCGCTCGACGTAGTGGTCGACGGCGCTGCGCACCTCGGCGCTGAAGATCACGTTCGGCACGCTTCCGGTCCGGTCGGTCCCGTACTGGTTGCGGTACGTGCCGCCGGGCAGGGCACCGACCCATGTCGGCGCGTATTGCAGGCCTAGACCGAGGACGACACCGACGCCGGCGCTCCGGCAGCGTTCGACCGCGCTCGTCAGGGCGCGGACGTAGGCGGGGTCGATCTGACCGGGGATGGGCTCGAACCGGTCCCACCGCACGTCCACGACGGCGAGGTCCACGTCGGCCGCGGCGAGCTGTGAGACCCGCTCCTCGGCACAGTCGGAGCCGAGCACGCCGAAGCGCATCCCGTCGGCCGGCCGGCCCGCGCCGATCGCGGACGCCACAGCGGCCGTCGCCAGCAGCAGCGCCAGGATCGAGGAGAGCGGCCGCCTGAGCAGCAGGGCAAGAAGGTTCATCGGCGCCTACCGTTCCGTCTCGTAGGTGCGTGACGGCTCGCCGACGTCTTGCAGGGCGCCTTGCTCGACGGCCTGCGGGGTCACGTGCCAGATGACCGTGCTTCCGTTCGTGGGCCCGTCGGCGCGGAAGACCGGCTGGGCGTTCGCGATGAGCCAGTCGAGCATCTCGGGCAGGGCGTAGCCGTAGCCCTGCTCGGTGGGGTGGCTCTGGGTCAGGATGTACTCGGCGCCGTTCGCTTCCATGAGCGGTGCCGACGGCCACACGCCGAAGCGTGGGTCGGAGGCGAAGGCGAACTCACCGGTGCTGTTGGTGACGCTGACCCTGGCGTCCGCCGGGAGGTTCGCCTCCACCCACAGACGTGCCTGTTCGAAGCCGTCGTCCACAGTGGTCTCCGCGCGCACACCCAGCAGGACGACGAGCCCGGTGAACAGCGCGCCCACCGTCGCGACCGCAGGCATCCGCGCCGGCCTGCGCTCCAGGCACTCGGCCGCGATCACGGCGAGCGCGACGACACCGGCGATCATCACCGGGTAGCCGTACTGCTCCTCGAACGTGCCGAACGCGGCGCTGTAGACACCGAACCCGCCGATGCACAGCGCCGCCAGTCCGACCAGCCGTCGCTCCGGGCGTGTGCTCCAGCAGGCGAGCAGCCCGGCGACCGGGCATGCCAGCAGCAGCAGGTAGCTGGACCCGAACTGTCCGACCTGGTCGATCAGCCTCTCGACGAGGCTGGGCGAACCGGGCGCGTTGAACCCCGTGTCCTGCACCGCCCCGGACGCGCGGGCGACGCCCCCCAACTTCTGGCTCCACCAGTCGGCCCAGTGCCCGCTTGCCGACACCGCGGCCAGGTACAGCGCATACGGGAGCGCTGCCGCCCCGAGGAGGATCCCGGCCGTCCCGCGGTCCAGGGTGCGCCGCCACAGCGCCGCGAGCAGAACCGGGGCCATCGCGTAGACCGCGATCACGTCCTTGGTGAGGACGGCGAAGCCGAGCAGCAGGCCTGCTGCGAGCAGCGCCGGTGGTCGCGGCCGGCCCCGGGTGAGTTCGACGACCAGGACGAGCATTCCGGCCAGGGCCAGGGCCATGGCGGAGGTTTCGAGGAAGACGCGGCTGTTGTTGCGTAGGACGAATGGTTCGAAGGTGAGAACGGCCGCGGCGGTCCAAGCGAATACCGGCCTTGTGGTCTTGCCTACGAGCACGAACGCCAGCACGACGGACACCGCCCCCAGGACGACGGTGAGCCAGCGCAGCTGGAACACCAGACTCATGCTGTCGCCGGTGAGGTCGAAGAGTCGGATCACGATCCCTTCGAGAAGGAACGCGCCGGGTGGGTGGAGGAAGAACGGCCCGTCCGGGAGGTTCGGGAGCTGGCCGAGGCTGACCGAGCGGCCGAGCTCGGCGTAGAGCATCTCGTCGACCCAGAGCTCGAAGCTGCGGGTGACCCCGACCGCGCGTACCCCGAAGGCGGCGAGCACCACGACGAGCGGAGCCAGCACGGCGAGGACACGATGCCGGGTCCACGCTCTCCTCAGGATCGTCCGGCGGTCCGGCTCTACAGCGCGCGCCGGTTCGGCCGCGGGCGCGGGGTCCGGTTCGGCGGCGGCAGCAGCCGCAGCGGCGACGTACACCTCCTGCCGGCGCGCGGCGACGAGGTCGCGGAACCGGTCCGAGGCGAGGTTCCGGGCCCGGCCGGCCCACGCCGTGATGCGCTTCTCGGCCGTGTAGACGTCGGTGAGGGCGGTCGCGAGCGCAGCGACGTCGCGCCGGTGGACCAGTACCCCGCAAGTGGGCCCGACGATCGGGCGCAGCACCGGATCGTCGAAGGCCACGACGGGCGTTCCGGTTGCGAGCGCCTCCAGCGCGAGCGCGACGCGGTTCCCGGACGCGATTCCCGGCACGACGACGCGAGCAGCTGCGAGGCGTTCGAGCCGGAGCAGCCCGGTCGTGGGGGCCAGCGCGCGCACCCGGTGGGCGATCCCCAGCTGCGTGGTCACCCTGGTAGCCGCCGCGACGAGGTCACGATTCCCCGTGCACAGGACGAGGTCGCCGTCGACCCGGGGGGCGACCTTCGCCCACGCCGCCAGCACGAGGTTCGTCTCCCACCGGTTGCCGTCCCCGGCGAGGTACAGGACGTGGCAGCCGAGCCGCGGGCGGATGTGGAGCGCTGCCCGGTGTTCGCGGTCGTCCGGATCCGGCATCGCGCGGTCACGGGCCGAAGCCGGGAGCTGGTCGAGCTGGTCCGGCCGGGCCACGACCCGGGTGTGCCGGCGGGCGGCCAGCCGGACGGCGAACGAGGCGTGCGGGGCCTCCTCCGGCGGTGCCACGCCGACCGTGGGGCGGCCGCGGACGAGGAGGGTGGCGAGCGAGCCGAGGGTCTCGAGGTCAGTGACGACGACGTCGGGGTCGTACCGGCGGACGGCGGCAGGGACGGCCGTCAGGAAGCCGAGGGCGCGGGTGAACGGGCGGCCGCCTCCCCCGGCGTACAGGTACTGCACGCCGTCGCGGACGCGCGCGCTGTGGCCGGGCGCCCGTGGCGCGAGCACGGTGACGGAGTGGGACTTAGCGATACGCCGGTTGAGCGGGTGGCCGGCCGGCGGCTCTCCGACCGTGTGTGCGGTCGCCAGATGGAGGATGCGCAGCCCGGGACGGCCGGTGGCCCGATCGAGCGGCGGCGCGGCAAGCGCCGACCCGTCGCGGCGCCGCCCGGACAGCAACGTCACCCAGCCCGCGACGGCTGCCATCACCAACCACACCGCCGGGGACGGGCGGGCGAGGAGCAGCGCGGCCATCAGGACCGCGCAGGCCGCGGCACCGATGGTGGTGGCGCGGCCGATGCCTGTCGGCAGGTAGGGCGCGGCGATGGCGGTGAGCACGGCCGTTGCCGCGAGTGCGCCTGCGGCCGAGCCGATCGCGAGGCCGTACGTGCCGCCCAGGTGCCAGCCTGCGGCGAACCCGGCACTCATGAGCAGCGTTGCGGCGAGGAGCGCGAGTTGGCTGCGCCGGTAGTCCCGCAGCGCGAGGAGCACCGTGGTCAGCACGGTCACCGCCGCGTAGCCGACGCCGGCCGCGGCGAGCCATGGCAGCAGCACGAGCGAG